>JBEHYF010000003.1:0-101404 GCA_048498315.1 Actinomycetota bacterium | reverse complement strand
CTGGCGAGATCATCGCCAAGGTCAGAATCCTTCACCGCGACTTCAAAAAGCTGATCGCAAACAACTCGAAGTAAATTAGTATCAATTACGCCACACTAGGACTACATGCTGGGCGGCAACCACCATTTCCCCGCCGACCGGGAAGCCGCCGAACGCTTCCTGGCCGCCATCCCGGAAGCACGTCTGATCGCGCGGGCCAACCGGGCATTCCTCCAGCGGGCCGTGCGGTACCTCGCCGCCGAGGCCGGCATCGCCCAGTTCATCGACATCGGCGCGGGCCTGCCCACGCAGGGGAACGTGCACGAGATCGCCCAGGCCATCGACCCCGACAGCCGTGTCGCCTACGTCGACAACGACCCGGTCGTGCAGGTGCACGCCAACGCCCTGCTGCCGGCCGGCGGCAGCACGGCCGTCATCAGGGCGGACATGCGCCAGCCGAGGGAGATACTCGATGACCCGGGCCTCCGCCGGCTCATCGACCTGAACCGCCCGGTCGCGGTGCTGTTCGTCGCCGTCCTGCACTTCGTCCCCGAGCCGCACGCGATCGTGCGCGCGTTCCTGGAGGCGATCCCGTCCGGCAGCCACCTGGTCGTCTCGCACGTCACCACGCCGGAAAGCCGGAAGGAATCCGCGCGGACCGCCTTCGGCGTGCTGGAGGACACCCGGGCGACGGCATCGGTCGCGCCGCGGTCGCGCGAGGAGATCCTGGCCTTCTTCGACGGCTGCGACCTTGTCGAGCCCGGCCTCGTCGAGCTGCCGCGGTGGCGGCCCGACCACCCGGGCACAGCCGGGGCCGCGGAGGAGATGTGGCTGCTCGGCGGCATCGGACGCAAGCGCTGACGCGTCAGCGGCGCGGCGCCGGTCACTCGTGGTTCGCGGAGGAGGAATCGGTGGTGCCGGCGGTGCGGTGGCCGTCCGTCGCCGGATACGCGGTGCCGCCGGGGCCGTCAGGCGGCGGCCGATCGCACGTGAGCGGTGATGCGGGCCGGCTGCGGGCGCTCAGCGTTCGCCGAGGAGCATGAGCTCGGTCCGCAGGTTGTGGCGCGCGGCGGCCTCCCAGCGGGCGCGGGCGGGGGCCGTACGGTAGAGCGCCGGGCGGGCGAGGAGGCGGCGGAGCAGGTCGGCGCGGCCGGCGCGGAAGGTCTCGTCGGCCAGCTGGGCGTGCTCCTCGCGGACGGCCGCGGCGTAGGCGGCGTAGCGTTCCGGCCCGGCGGCGAGGATCGCCAGGTCGGCGTCGCACATGACGGCGCCGTCGCGGTCGCCGGGCTCGGGGTCGTGGGTCGCGGTGAGGCGGACCAGGCGGGCCACGTTCGCGATCGTGCCGGCGGGCAGGTCGGTGTCGGCGAGCATGCGCTCGGCGAGGACGGCGCTGCGCTCCTCGTTGTCGCCGCGCAGCGGCCGGTAGACGGCGTCGTGGAACCAGGCGGCCAGCCGTACGGTGTCGGGGTCGTCGGCCTCCCCGGCCAGCTCGTCGACGCGGTCGAGCACCTCGGCGAGGTGGGTGGCGTCGTGGTAGCGGCGGTGCGGTTCGGCGTACCGGCGCAGCAGCTCCTCGCCGAGGACGGCCGGCCCGGGCCAGCGGGCCAGGAGGTCCGTCACGACGCCCGCGCGGACCAGCGGCCGCCGGTCTTGCCGATGGTGATGGGGTGGTCGAAGCAGGCGCTGACCAGCTCGGTCGTGAGCACGTCGTCGGCGCGGCCGGAGGCAAGCACCCGGCCGTCGCGCAGCAGCAGCGCGTGGGTGGTGCTGGCGGGCAGCTCTTCCAGGTGGTGCGTGACGAGCACGCTGGTCAGCGCCGGCTGGGCGCGCCGGAGCTGGTCGATCGAGGTCAGCAGCTTCTCGCGGGCGGCGACGTCGAGGCCGGTGGCGGGCTCGTCGAGCAGGAGCAGCCGCGGCCGGGGCATCAGCGCGCGGGCGATCAGCGTGCGTCCGCGCTCGCCGTGCGACAGCGTCGGCCAGCGGGCGTCGCGGTGGCCGGACAGGCCGAGCAGGTCGATCAGCTCGTCGGCCCGGTCGAGGTCTTCGGGCGCGGGCTTCCAGTGCGGGACCGGCTCGATGCTGCCGGTGACGCCGGTGAGCACGATCTCGTGCACGGTGCGGGCCGAGCGGAGCGGGTGGTGCGGGTTGACGTGCCCGATGAGGGCGCGCAGGTCGCGGACGTCGACCCGGCCGAGCCGGTGGCCGAGGATCTCGACGAGCCCGCTGGTCGGATGCTGATACGCCCCGGCGAGGCTGAGCAGGGTCGACTTGCCGGCGCCGTTGGCGCCCAGGAGCGCCCAGTGCTCGGCCTCGTTCACGGTCAGCGAGACCTCGTCGAGCAGTGCACGGCCGTCGCGTACGAACCGGACGTCTTCCACGCGCAGTACAGGAGCCATCGACGGGTCAGGCTATCGGAGACCGATCCGCGTGTTCCCGTTGCGTCGTCCGGCGCGGCACGTCACCATGGCCTCTCGGATGACTTAGGTAAGCCTAACCTCAGTAGTGGGGAGACGAGTGCTCTACATCGTCGCGGGCAAGCAGACCGACTCGGTCACATACGGGTTCCTGCCGGCCGCCGCCGCCCTCGGCCTGGACGTCACGCTGCTCACCGACCGGCCCTGGACCGTCGAGACCGTACGCTGTGACGTCACCGACTTCCGCGAGATCGTCGCGACGGTCGCCCGCCGCGAACCGCCCGTGGCGATCTTCTCCAACAGCGACCACCTCCAGGCGCCCACGGCCCTGGCCGCCGCGTACTTCGGGCTGCCGGCCAAGGACTGGCGGGCCGCGCTGCGGGTCAAGAACAAGGCGCTGATGCGCCGAGCGCTGGGCGGCGTGTTCGCGGCCGAGCTGCATCCCGGCGACGAGCCCCGGCTGGACGGCGAGACGCCGTACCCCCTCGTCGTCAAGCCGCGCGAGGGTGTCGCCAGCGAGGACGTCTTCCTCATCGCCGATCCGGGCGAGCTTGCGGCGCGCTGCCGCGAGATCTGGGCACGGCGGCCGGCTCCCCTGCTCGCCGAGGAGTACCTGCCCGGCGACCTGCACACGCTGGAGACGCTGAACGGCCGGGTCATCGGCGGGTTCCGCACGCGGCTGTCGCCGCCGCCCCACTTCATCGAGGAACGCCTCGACTGGACGACGCCGCCGCACGCGGAGCAGGTGCTGGCCCGGCTGCGCGAGTTGGGCGTCGGGCTGGGCGCCTGCCACACCGAGTACGTCGTCCACGGGGGCCGCGCCCGGATCATCGAGGTCAACTACCGGATCATCGGCGACCACTGCGACTTCCTGCTCGGCGAGCTCCTCGGCGTCCCGATCTTCGAATGGGTGCTGCGCGCCCACCTGGGCGAGCCGGTACCCGAGCCGCCGCCCGCCGCCGGGCACGCGGCGATCGACGCGGTGCTCGCCGACCGGCCGGGCACGCTGACCGCGGCGCCCGGACGGCAGGAGTACGAGGAGGGCGGCGTGCGGGTCGCGTACTGGCCGGTCCGCTCCCCCGGCGACGCGTTCAAGATCACCCGCACCAACCGCGACTACCTCGGCACCATCCGCGCCGTCGGCCCGGACGCCGCGCGCGTCGACACCGCCGTCCGCCGCTTCCGCGCTCGTCACCACTGGGAGGTCGCCGCGTGACCGCGCACCGAACGCCGCCGCGGCGCGACGGCGTGCCCGCCGACGTCCCGGCACCGCGACCGGCCGGCGACGTACGCGGCGACGTGCGCCGGCGCCCCGGCGCTTCCACGGAGGCATCTGCCGGGGCGGGTACGGGTTCCGCACCGGGTGCGGCGGCGGGTACGAGGCCCGCACAGGATGCGGCGGGTCCGGGGTCCGTCCCGGGTGAGACGGGCACGGAGCCCGCCGCGACGGGTACGCGGCCCGTCCCGGATGAGGCGGGCGCGGAGCCCGCACCAGGTGCGGCGGGTACGCGGCCTGTCCCGGGTGAGGCGGGTACGGGGGCCGTCCCGGGTGCGGGGCGTTCTGCCGGTGACCGCTGGGAGGCGTACCTGGCCGCGCGGGTGCTGGACGCGCTGCTGCGCGAGGACTACGGCGGGCTGGCCGGCCGCGTCGACGGCGACCGGCTGACGCTTCCGGGCGGGCGCGTCGTCGCGCTCGCGTCCGGACCGCCGCCGGACGTGCCGTACGCCGCCGGCCGGTCCGGCGGCCGGGACGCGTCGGCCGAGGCGGTCGCGCGGCACGGCACCGGCCCCGGCACCCCGTGGACGGGACCGCGGGCCGACGCGCCGCGACCGGAGCCGGGAACCGAAGCGCCACGAGCCGTCGCCCCGCCGCGAACCGGGCAGAACGGGCGGCCTGCGGCCGACGCACCGGTCGCCCGGCCGCGTGGGGCCGCGCCGGGGGCGGGCACGGCGGGCAAAGGCCTGTGGGGGCGCCATCCGGGTTTCCTCGCCGACCGCGTCGTCGCCGATACGGTCGGGCTCGACGAGGTGCTCGCGGTCGTCCGCGCGCTCGCCGACCCCCGCGACGACGTGGCCGCCTTCGAACGCGAGTGCCGCGAGGCGCTGCGCGCGCTGCGCCTGCATGACGCCGTACGGCCCCGCCCGGAAGGGTTCACCCGGTACGAGGCGCTGGCCGCCACCGTCGACCATCCGGTGTACCCGACCGCGCGATGCCGCCTCGGCCTCGACGAGCGCGACCTTCTCGCCTACGCGCCCGAGTTCGCGCCGTCGTTCCGGCTGGTGTGGACCGCCGTGCCGGGCGCCACCCGCCACGGCGAGCGGCCCGCCTGGTGGCCGGACCCGGCCGACCTCGGCCTGCCGGACGGGCACGACGTGTTCCCGGTGCATCCGCTGACCGCGCGACTGATCCCCACCGTGCCGGGACCGGCCGTCATGGTCCGGCCCACGCTTTCGATGCGCACGGTCGCGGTCGGGCCGCGCGAGCACCTGAAGCTGCCGCTGCCGACCAGCACGCTCGGGCTGCGCAACCGCCGGGTCATCGTGCCGGGCACGCTGTCCGACGGCGCGCTGGTCGAACGCGTGCTGCGGGCCGTCGCCGCCCGTGAGGGGGTGCCGGTGCTGCTCGCCGACGAGCAGACCTACGGCCACGCCGACGATCCGCTGCGCGGCTATCTCGTGCGCCGGCTGCCCGCCGAGGGCGTGCCGGTCGCGGCGCTGCTCGCCGCGACCCCCGAGGGCCGGTACGTGATCGAGGAGCTGACCGGCGACGTCGCCGGGTTCTTCGCCGCGTACCTGGACGTGCTGTTCGGCTGGAACGTCATGCTGACCGCCCGCTACGGCATCGCGCTCGAGGCCCACCAGCAGAACGTCGCGATCGTGCCCGGAGACCCGCTACGGATCATGATCAAGGACAACGACGGGGCGCTGATCGACCGAGGGCGCCTCGCCCGCGCGCTCGGGCACGCGCCCGGGCCGGAGGAGTTCGCCGACCCGCGCCTGCTTACCGACGACCCGGAGGCGCTCGCCCGCGTCTTCGTCACCATCACCGTCCACCTGTGCGCGGGCGCGCTCGCGTTCGGCCTGGCCGAACGCGGTCTGCTGCCGCTCGGCACCGGCCTGGGGCTGGTCCGCGAACGGCTCGCCGCTGCGCTCGACGCGCACGACCACACCGGCTTCCTGCGGGCCCGCACGCTGGGGGCCGACCGGCTGCCCGTGAAGGCGATGGTGACCGCCGGGACCCTCGTCGGCAAGGACCGCACCGGCGCCGCCGACATCAACAAGCACTACGGCCCGCCCGGCCCGAACTACCTCAAAGACGTCCCGGGCGGCACCCGGCCGCCTGCGCCGTGCCCGGCGCGGCGCGTCCCCGCACGGCCGGGAGAACGCCGCGCGGCGGGCCGCCGCCCGGTAAGCGAGCCCGGCACGATCGGCGATCAGAAGGGAAGCTCGTGACCACCGCCCCCACGCCCCGCCCACCGATGCCCGGCCGTTGCGGCCCGCCCAGGCTCCCTTACAGCCCGCCCATCCCGGGCCGCCCGGGGAGCGTCTCATGACCGCACCCGTGCATACGCCGCCTGCCGCGCCGAGGGCCGTCGACGCCGCGGAGGCGACCGCGATCGCGCTGCTGAACTGCGCGGTCCGGGAGATCTGCGCGCCCGGCGGGCAAATGTGGCCCGACCCGCCGTACCTCGTCGCGCGGCTCCCGCACGTGGGCGTGACCCTGCGGGCGCGGCTCGCCCGCCCGCCGGTCGCCGTGCCGCGGCTCGCGGGCCCGATCGAGGAGCTGCGCGGCGGCTGGATCGCCGTGGAGTGGCGGCGGCTCGCCGACCTTGTCGCGGGCGAGCTGGAGCTGATGACCGGCGCGGCCAACCCGGAGTTCGCCGCGCAGGTCGCGGCGAGCCACGACGCCATGGCGCTGATGGCCCGCGTCCGGGCGGACCGGCCCGCCGGCGCGGATCGCTTCCTGGAGTCGGAGCGGTCGCTGGTCGCCGGCCACCGGTACCACCCCGCACCGAAGGCGCGGAACGGCGCGGATTGGGCGCGCTACGCCCCCGAGACGCGGGCCCGGTTCCCGCTGCGCTGGCTCGCGGTCCGGGAGGACGCGGTCGCCGAGGAGGGCGACGTCTCGGCGCTCGACCGGCTGGGCCCGCCGGTGCGCGCCGGGTATCGCGTCCTGCCCGCGCACCCGTGGCAGCTCGCCCTGCTGCGGCCCGAGCACGACGCGATCGTCGACCTGGGCCCGTACGGGCCGGAGGCCGCGCCGACCTCGTCGGTGCGCACCGTCTACCTGCCCGACCTGTTCCTCAAGTTCAGCCTCGACGTTCGCATCACCAACTGCGTGCGCAAGAACGCCTGGTACGAGCTGAGCGGCGCGGTGGCGCTGACCCGGGCGCTGCGGCCGGTGTTCGACGGCCTGCCCTGTGACCTGCTGGGCGAGCCGGGCCACCGCACCGTCGCCACCGGCGGGACGCGCTTGCGCGAGGGGCTCGGCGTCATCGTGCGCGACGGCGTGCGCGGCCTGCCCGGCACGCCGCTGCTCGCCGCCGCCATCGCCGACCCGTACGGCGACGGCGACGCCACGGTGGCCGCCCTCCTCGGCGACGCCTGCGCCGAGCAGGCCCTGGCCTGGTGGGACGCGTACGTGGCACATGTCGCGCCGCCCGTGCTGCGCGCCTACCTCGATCACGGCGTCGTGCTCGAACCGCACCTGCAGAACGTCCTCGTCGCGGTGGACGGCGACGGCATGCCGATCCGTGCGGCGTTCCGCGACCTGGAGGGCGTCAAGCTGCTGCCGGGGCCGTGGGCCGGGTTCCTCGCCGGGCTGCCCGAGCCGGTCGCGCGAGCCATGACCTACGACGCCGAGCGCGGCTGGAACCGCGTGGTGTACTGCCTGTTCGTCAACCACTTGGCCGAGGTCGCGGCAGCGGTCGCGGACCTGCATCCGCACCTGGAGACGGAGCTGTGGCGGGTGGCGCGCCGGCACGTGGCGGCGTGCGCCGGGACGGGAGGGGACGGGTGTTCCGCGACGGCCGGGGCGGCGCGCCTCGGGACGGCCGGGGAGGCGCCGGGCGGGGACGCTCCGCGCGGGCACGGCGGGCCGGCGCCGGGCGGCCGGGCGCGGCTGCGGGCACTGCTCGCCGGGGTGCCGCTGCCCGCCAAGGCCAACCTGCTGACCCGGTGGGCCCGCGAGCCCGACCGGCACGCGACGTACGTCCCGGTGCCCAGCCCGTTCGCCGCGCTCGGCGACGGCCCGTACGGCACCCGCCCGGTGAGCGGCCCGGCGGCGCGGCCGGCCCCGGGCGACGGCGCGCATGCGGGCGGCCCCGGCGTCGTGGAAGGACGGATCCGATGAGCCACGCCATCCCCGTGGGCGGGCACCGGCCCGCCGGGCGCCACCGGCCGGCCGGTCCGGCGAGCCGCCGTCCCGCCTCAGAGCGCGCGGAGATCGGTGCGCCGGGCAGCGCCGGAGGACCGGCCCGGTGATCCGGCAGAACGCGGAAACGGGCGCGACCCAGCCGCCCGGGGCTCCGGCGCGGGTCGAGGCCGCGGACGGGCCCGCCGCTCCGTTGCTGAGCGGGGCGGTGCGGGAGCGGGCGCTGTCGGTGCGGACGCCCGCGTACGTCTACGACCTGGCCGGCCTGCGGGCGCACGCGGCGGCCATCCGGGCCGCCGTTCCGGTCGAGCTGCTGTACGCCGCCAAGGCGAACCCGGACCCCCGCATCCTCCGGACGCTCGCGCCGTACGTCGATGGGATCGAGGTCTCCTCCGGCGGGGAACTGGCGCACGTGCGCCGGACCCTGCCGGACATGCCCCTGGCCTTCGGCGGGCCCGGCAAGTCCCATGAGGAGCTGGCCCTGGCCACCGGCGCGGCCGCGGACGAAGGCGCGCCGGGGGCGGGCGGCGCGTGGCCGCCGGTCGCGCGGATCCACGTCGAGAGCCCGCGCGAGCTCGCCCGGCTGGCCGCGCTGCGGCGCGAGGCCGACGTGCTGCTGAGGATCGGCCTGCCGGTCGCGATCAGCGGTGCGGCGCTGCGGATGAGCGGCCCGTTCGGCATGGACCCCGAGGCCCTCGGCGCCTGCCTGGACCTGCTGGAGCGGACACCGTGGCTGCGGCTGCGCGGCATGCACGCGCACCTGGCGTCCGGCCTGGAGGCCGGGCCGCTGCTGGAGGTGGCGGCGCAGGTGCTCGGCTGGGCGCGATCGTGGCTGGGAGCCGCCGACGGCGCCTGGGAGTTCAATCTGGGCGGCGGCATGGCCGTCGACTACGGGCGTCCCGGCGAGCGGTTCGACTGGGCGGCTTACGGCGCCGGGCTGGCCGCCCTGCGGCGGCCGGGCGAGATCCTGCGCGTGGAGCCCGGCCGGGCGGTCACCGCCTACTGCGGCTGGTACGTCACCGACGTGCTGGACGTGAAGCGGTCGCACGGCGAGTGGTACGCGGTCCTGCGCGGCGGCACCCACCACCTCCGCACGCCGGTCACAAAGGGCCACGACCAGCCGTTCGTCGTGCTGCCGGCGGAACGCGGCGAGGCCGACGGGCCGGACGATGTCGCGAGCGGGCCGGTGACCTTGGTCGGGCGGCTGTGCACGCCGAAGGACGTCTTCGCCCGGCGCGTGCCCGTGGAGCGCATCGCCGTCGGCGACCGGATCACCTTCGCCCTCGCCGGCGCGTACGCCTGGAACATCTCCCACCACGACTTCCTGATGCACCCGAAGCCGGAGTTCGTCTACATTTCTGGCTGACTGACCTGGGCTTCCGACCCGTTCCGGTCCTCTCCGGGCCGGATACGGGAGCGGGCCAGCTGCGCCAGCACCCTGGGGTCACGCTCGCCGGCGATCAGATGCGCCATCATGTCGCGGCCAGAGGCACCGAAGATGTCCGAGGCGACCATCGACAGCTTGATCTGGGCGTCCTCCAGCGGTTTTTCGACCCGCTTTTCGGCGGTACGGGCACCGACCAGATCGATCCGGTACCGGATCAGGTCCCGCAGCCGCCGGATCGGCGGGGGCGGCACGAGGCTCGGGCGGATCATCTGCCGTTCGGCGACCTTACACGGCCACACCGCGTCCTGCTCAGCCGGGGCGGGGCACCAAGCGGATGACCGGCAGTTCGCGGTCGGTCTTTTGCTGGTATCGCGCATAGCGGGGCTGCGCGGCGATGATTTGTTGCCATGCCTGTTCACGGGCTGCACCGGTGAGCTGCTCGGCGGTCACGGCGATCTTCTGGCCAGCCAGCTCGATCTGCAGCCTGTCGGGGTGTGCGGCGATGTTGTAGTACCAGGAGGGGTTCTGCGCCGCCCCCGCCGCCGATGCCACGATCAGCCAAGTTCCGTCTCCGCCGGGAAACCACGCAACCGGGGTGATGCGTTCGGCTCCGCTCTTGCGCCCGATGGTCGTCAGGAAGAGCACGTCCATCCCCAGGAACTTCCAGCCCTTGCGGCGGTGATGCCTCATCATCTGCCCTTGCACCCAGCGGCCGAGCGCACCACGGGAGCCGCGAGGACGGGCGCCGTAATGTCCTGCACGGGTGTCGAAGCCCATGTCACCTCCTTGCCGAGCACATGTTCGTTGTTCAAGTATTATCCAAACAACTGTTGCTGAAGCAAGTAGACGGAGCTCTCGCATGCCTAGCACCGTGCTGATGATCTGGCGAAACCTCCACCTGGCGGACGCGATGATCTGCAAGGAGCTGAACGCCACACTGGTGGCCCGCGTTGGCTGCTCGCTACTCGAACACGACCTGCTTGCTTGGATCTCCATCGCCTCGTCCGAGCGGCGGCGAATGGCCGAACTAGCCGAGCTGCTTCAGGTCACGCCAGGTGGCCTGACCAGGATCGTGGACAGGACCGTCCAGCGAGGCTGGATACAGCGGGACCGCCCGGCCGACAACCGCCGTGAGGTCCACGCGGTCTTGACCAATGCAGGCCGGGACATCCTTCGCGCCGCTCGGCCGCACTACGCGGCCGTGCTGCAGGAAATGATCGCCGGGCAATTCGGTGACGCCGATCTCACAGCGCTCCTCGGCCTGTCACAAAAACTCCTGGACCACCTACATCCCAGCGCCCACCAGTGCTGACAAATGGCGTGCCTGAGACCGTGGTGTTCCACGCCCTGCGGCACACGTACGCCTCACTCCAGATCGCGGCCGAGACGTCGCTGCCAGCACTGCGGGGCCTGATGGGCCACAGCTCTGTCATGATCACTGCGGACACGTATGGTCATCTCTACCCGGAAGGGGACGACCGGACCCAGTCCGCCATAGACGCGGCCTTCAACGCTAACGGCGGCGACGAAGACCCGCGCGACGGCGCGGCGGGCGCCCTGATACGGCGCTGACCCTACGAAATCATGGCGCGATGACATCGTGCTGACGCGATACCAGCGAACTGGCCGCAGTGCAGGCTGTGACCTGCGGCAACACACTGCCCACGCGTCATGACCTGACTTCGTCTACATGGACGCTTGACCGGCCGCGGGCCGCCCGCGCGCACGTCGAGGACCGCACGGTACCGCTGGAGGAGACCGTGGACGATTTCGCGTCGCTGGTCGAGAAGGGCACGGTCGGCGTCATCGGGGCCAGCAACCACGCCGTGTGGAAGGTGGAGCGGGCCCGTTCGATCGCCCGCGCCCAGGACCGTCCCGGCTACACGTGCCTGCAGCTCCGCCACTCGTACGTGCGGCCGCGGATGGACGTCACCGGCCCGGACGTCCACGTCTTCGGGAACGTCGGCGCGGAGGTGCTCGACTACGTGCGCAGCGAGCCGGACATCAGCCTGTGGGCTTACGGACCGGTGATGCGGGGCGCGTACGCGCACCCGGACCGGCCGCTGCACCCCGCGTACGACCACCCGGGCACGCCGGCGCGGCTCGCCGCGCTCCGCGAGGTGGCGGCCGAGGTTGGCGCGACCCCGAACCAGGTGGTGCTGGCCTGGCTCATGGGCGGCGACCCGCCGGTGATCCCGATCGTCGGCGTCAGCTCGGTCGCCCAGCTCGACGAGGTGCTGGCGGCGGCGGACCTGGAGCTCGACGACGCCCTGCGCCGCCGCCTCGACGAGGCGGGCCGCTGCGACGCGTGACCGTACCGGCGGCGGGCGAGCAACGACCCGGCGCGCGGGCTGGTGCGCGGCAAGCCCTCGATGCGCGTCACCGGTGAGCAGATCGCGGCGCGCGGCCTGCTGCCCCGCCCGGTCTGCGCTCCGGGCCTCGGCTGATGCTCGCCGCCGACCTGGCGCCGGCCGGGCTGGCGGTGGGCTCGATCACCGCACTCGGAACATCGGCTTCGGCGCCGTCGCCATGCTCGTGGTGTACCTGCTGTGGCAGGCGGTGCGGGTCTGGCACATCCCGCTATGGCTGGCCGCGCTGGTCGACGTCCCCGTGGTCGCGCCGGGGCTCGGTCGTGTTCGCGGGCGAGCCGGCCGAGCTGGGCGACGGCGACCTCGCCGGGCTCCTGGAACGAGGACGTACCGGCGCCGGCCTCCGGCTCACTGGGGACGGTAGGCTCGACACGGTGGGCGAAGGCCTGGTTCCGGATTTCACCGGACGTTCCAGAGGCCCCGGCTCCCGCGGTGACCTCCCGTGGAGATCCGGCCCGATCCGCCGTGATCAGGCGCTGGGAATCCCGTCGATGAGGGCGGCGAGGCCGTCGGCGTCGAGCAGGTCGGTGGGACGGATCGTCTCGTTCGCCGCGACGTAGTGGAAGGCGGCGCTGACGCGTCCCACCGGCACGCCGACGAGCTGGGACCATGCCAGGCGGTACGCCGCGAGCTGCACGGACACGACCGCCGCCTCGTCTCCGGACGGCGGGCGGCCGGTCTTCCAGTCGACGACCTCGTAGCCGCCGTCGTCGGTGCGGAAGACCGCGTCCATGCGGCCGCGGATCAACCGGTCACCGATGATGGTCTCGAACGGCACCTCGACCTCCACCGGCTCGCGGTCGGCCCAGGCACTGCGCTCGAACGCGGCCTGCAGCGCGGCGAGCTGGGCATCGTCGCCGGCGCCCTCGTCGGAGGCGCCGGGCAGGTCGTCCAGGTCGAGCAGCCGCTGCTGCCCCCAGCGGGCCTCCAGCCAGCGGTGGAAGGCGGTGCCGCGCCGCGCGTACGGGGCGGGCGGCCTCGGCAGCGGACGGCGGATCTGGCGGGCCAGCGCGGCCGGGTCGCGGGCGAGCGTGATCAGCGACGACACCGACAGGTACGCGGGCAGGTCCACCGCGAGGCCGTCGGTGCCGCGGGCGCGGTCCCGCTCGGCGAGCAACAGTTCCACGTCGCGCGCCCAGGCGGACAGGCGCCGGCGGTCGCGGGGCGACGGCGCGGAGTAGGCGGCCGTGTCCCAGCGGAGCCGGCCCTGCATGGCGTCGGTGACCATGCGGGCGCCCTCGGCGACCAGGTCGTACCGCTCGCCCTCGGGAGTGACCGGCCAGGAGGCGGTCTCCTGCTCAGCGAGCAGCGGGTTATCCTCGCCGACCGGCTCGTCCGCCCAGTGGCCGACCTGGCCCGCGCCGGCCTCGCACGCCTCGCGGATCTCCTCCAGGAACGGCGACGGCTGGAGGGGGCGGCTGGAGGTGCCCCACCGGTACCCGGTGGCGATCACCAGGTACCGGGCCCGGGTCACCGCGACGTACGCGAGGCGGCGTTCCTCGCGCAGGTCGCGGTCGGCGGTGGCGGCGTTGAACGTCTCGATGTCGTCCTTGCTCAGCCCGGCGAGCGAGGGCAGGTCGGCGCGGTCACCGCGCAGCGGGTACGGCAGGATCCGCGGGTTCGTCGTCCACCGCGACGAGCTTTGCGGCTTGGCGGGGAACACCGACCCGGCCCCGGGCGCGCCGTCTCTCGTCGGCGCCCACACCAGGCCGGGGATGGCCACGACGTCCCATTCGAGGCCCTTGGCGGCGTGCACGGTGAGCAGCTTGACGCTGTTCGTCTCGCCGACCCGCCCGGCCTCCAGGCCGAACTCCTCGGACTCGGCGGCCTTGAGGTAGGCGAGGAAGGCGCCCAGCGTCGGGTCCTCGGCGTCGCCCGCGAACGCGGCGGCGGCGTCGACGAACGCGTCGAGGTCGGCGCGGGCGGTGACCGGGTCCACTCCGGGACGCGAGGCCACCTCGATGTCCAGGCCGAGCGTCCGCTCCACCTCGGTGACCAGGTCGGGCAGCGGCAGACCGACGTGCCGGCGCAGCGTCCGCAGCTCGTCGCGGAGGCGTTCGAGCCGGGCGAATCCCTCTGCGGTGTAGTTCTCCGCCGGGCCGAGGTCGTCGAGGGCGTCCACGAGGCTGCCGCCCTCGTCATTCAGCTCCTCGACCACCTGCCGTAGCGGGTCGCCGTCCGGCGGTCCGGCCGGCGGGCCGTCCGCCGCACCGCGCTGGGCCTCGGCCGCACCGTCGGCACTCAGGTCACGGGCGGACTCGCGGGCCAGCTCGCGGGCGCGGCGGCCGAGCGCGACCAGGTCGCGCGGGCCCATCCGCCAGCGCGGGCCGGTGAGCAGGCGGGCCAGCGACGCGCCCGCCGTCGGGTCGTGCACCACCCGGAGCGTGGCGACGACGTCCTGCACCTCGGGCACCGTGAGCAGCCCGCCGAGCCCGACCACCTCCACCGGGATTCCGCGTGCCTCCAGCGCCGCCCGGATCGGCGGGAACTGTGCGCGCTTGCGGGCCAGCACGGCGACGTCGGACGGCTGGAGGCCCGGGCCGTGCCGTCCGGCCTTGTCCCACGGGCCGCCGTCGGGGGCGGTGTCCTTCGGCTGCCGCAGCAGGCGGTGGATCCGCTCGGCCAGCCGCTCCGCCTCGTCCTCCACGGTGTCCAGCAGCGCGCATTCGACCCGCCCGCGGCCCAGCTGGGCGGCACCCGGCCACAGGCGAGGTACGTCCTTGGCCTCCTCGCGCAGCTCCGCCTGGATCCGGGCGGCCGCGTCGAGCACCCGCTCGCCGTTGCGGAAGCTGGTGGAAAGCTGCCGCATCGGCGCCGGGCGGTCGCCGTGAGGGAAGTCGCGGACGAAGCCGAGCAGGTTGCCGGCGCTCGCGCCGCGCCAGCCGTAGATCGACTGGCAGGGGTCGCCGACCGCCGTCACCGGGTGCCCGCCGCCGAACAGCGACTTGAGCAGCACGAGCTGGGCGTGGCCGGTGTCCTGGTATTCGTCCAGCAGCACCGCGGCGTACCGCGACCGCTCGATCTGCCCGACCTCCGGATGCTCCGCCGCGATCCGCGCGGCCAGCGCCATCTGGTCGCCGTGGTCGAGCACCTCGCGCTTGGCCTTGGCCCGCCGGTACGCCTCGACCAGCGGCATGAGCTGCTCGCGCACGTCCTGCGCGGACAGGATCCTGCCCTGGTGCGTCTTCGTCGGTTTCTTCACCTCGGCGGCGCGCTTGCGCAGCCATTCGCCCACCTTGTACACGTCGTCCGGCGTGCGCAGGTGCTCGGCCAGCTCCCCGGACAGCGCGATGACCGCCTTGGTGACGGTGTCGGGCCCCCACTCGACGGCGTCCATCGGCCCGTCGTACGCCTCGACGGCACGCGCCGCGATCTGCCACGCCACCGCCGGGGTCACCAGCCGCATCGTCGGCTCCAGCGCGGCACGCAGCGCGTGGTCGCCGAACAGCCGCGCCGCGTACGCGTGGTAGGTCGACACGGTCGGCTCGCCGTCGAGGACGGAGGGGTCGACGATGTCATCGTGCTCGCGGAGCTGGTCGAGGCGGCGGCGGACGCGGTCGGCCAGCTCGGCCGCGGCCTTGCGGGTGAACGTCAGGCCGAGCACCCGCTCGGGCCGGATCAGCCCGTTCGCGACCAGCCACACGACGCGGGCGGCCATCGTCTCGCTCTTGCCCGACCCCGCCCCGGCGATCACCGCCATCGGGGCGAGCGGCGCCTCGATGACGGCGGCCTGGTCGGGGGTCGGCTCGGGGATCCCGAGCCGCCGCGCCAGCTCCTGCGCGCTGATCATGACGTGCCCCGCACTCCACCCGACCGCGCTCCGCGGGTCGCCGGCCGATCGCCGGGCGCCGCGCGGCCGGTGCGTCGCCACACGGTCACGGCATCACCTGGCCGCCGTCGTCGTGCGCCGGACAGCAGCTCCGGACCGGGCAGGTGCGGCAGTGGTCGTCGCGCCGGGCCTCGAACGCCGGGGCTGCCATGCCCGCGGCGACGCGGTCGACCAGCTTGCGCGGCCAGTCCGGGTCGCCGTCGGTGGCCGGGGACGGCTGCGTCTGGACCCGCACGCGCGCCGCGTAGGAGGCCTTGCCGACCTGGATCAGCTCCGCGCCGCCCGGCTCGATCAGGCCCTTGTCGGCGAACGCGCCGAGCATGACGGCGAGCTGGTAGACGCCGAGCTGCGGATGCCGGGCGAGGTCCTCCTCGCGCACGGGGGCGCTGGAGGTCTTGATGTCGACGATCCAGGCGCGCCCGTCGCCGTCCCGCTCGGCCCGGTCGATCCGGCCGCGGATCTTCACCCGGCCGAGATCGAGGCTGAACGGCTCCTCGATCGACACCAGCTCGCGCGCCCCGGCCCGCCGGTGCCAGGCCAGGAACTTACCCACCATCTCCTCGGCCTGCTTCCGCTGCTTCGCCGAATACCACGCACTGCGGAAGTCCAGGTCGTCCCAGATCTCATCGAGCCGCTTGGCGATGTCGGCGTCGTCCACGCCGCTGTCACCGCCGACCAGCTCGGCCACCGCGTGCACGACCCGTCCCATCGTGGCGAACTCCCCCACGCCGCCGTCCTGTGCGCCGACGCACGCGGCCAGCAGCCAGCGCAGCCCGCACTTGTCGAACACCTCCACCTGCGACGGCGACAGCGTGATCGGCTCGTCGTCGGCGAACGCCGGCCCGTCGGCGGACAGCTCGGTCAGCGCGTACCAGCTTCGCGGGTCGGCACCCTGCACGCCGGCCCGGGCCAGGCGGGCCAGGTGGCCGGCGGCGGCGCGGCGCAGCGGTACCGGGGTCTTCGGGTCGGTCACCGCCGAGCGCAGGTCGGCGACGAGCGCGCGCAGCGACAGCCACCGGGTGCGCTCGTCGAGCTGGGCGTGCTCGGTCGCGCCGGGCAGCAGCTCGCGCAGGAAACGCGACGGCCGCTCCTCGGTATCCTCGCCGCCGACCGCCGTGACGAGCAGCCGGTGCCGGGCGCGGGTCACCGCGACGTAGAACAGCCGCCGCTCCTCCTCCAGCATCTTCGCCGCGAGCGAGGCGCCGGTGCCGTCGGGCTCGGCGACGCCGGATGCCGCCTCGATCAGCTCCTCGATGCCCAGCAGCGAGCCGCGCAGCCGCAGGTCCGGCCAGACGCCCTCCTGCACCCCGGCGACGATGACGACGTCCCATTCGAGGCCCTTCGACCGGTGCGCGGTGAGGATCCGCACGGCCTCGCCCTCGGGCGCCCGCTCGGCGAGCGTGTCGCCGGGGATCTCCTGGGCGGCCAGGTCGTCGAGGAACACCTCGGGCCCCGCCTGCGGCAGCCGATCGGTGAACCGCGCCGCCATCTCGAACAGCGCGACGACCGCGTCGAGCTCGCGGTCGGCCGCCGCGCCGCGCGCGCCGCCCCGCACGCTCTGCTCCAGCAGCCGGTCGGCCAGGCCGCTGACCTGCCACACCTCCCACAGGACGTCCTCTATGCCGCCGCCGCGGCCGGCGACCTCCCGGGCCAGCGCGATCAGCCGGGCGACCCGCTCCGCCGGGGCGCGGACCTTCGGATGGATCAGCAGCAGCTCGCGCGGGTCGTTGAGCGCCCGGACGAGCATCCCCTCCGCCGGGTCGCCGCCGTTCAGCGAGTGCAGGTCGCGCAGGGCACGGCGCAGCCGCCGCAGCCCGAGCGCGTCGGCGCCGCCGAGCGGCCCGAGCACCAGCTCCTCGGCGGCCTCCTCGTCCAGCAGCGCCGGCCGCAGCGCCGCGCGCAGCAGCACGATGAACGGGCGCGCGCCGGGCTCGTTGACCATCGGCACCTCGTCGCCGGCGACGACCACCGGCACGCCCGCGGCGGCCAGCGCCCGGCGCAGCGGCGGCACCTGGCGCACGGCGGAGCGGACCAGCACCGCCATCCGCGACCAGGGCACGTCGTCCAGCAGGTGCGCGCGGCGCAGCTCGTCGGCGACCAGCGCCGCCTCCTGGCTGGCGCTGTCGGCCACGACCACCCGCACCGCCCGCGCCTGGTTCCCCTCGGCATCCGGCCGGACGCTCTCCTCCCCGCCGACGCCGATCCCGCGCGCGCCGTCCGCGGAAGCGCCGTCGGCGCCGGTCCCCCGCCCTGCGGCGCGGGTCCCCCGACGGGCGGCTCCGGGAGCGCCCGGACGCGGTGCGGCGCTGTGCGGGGCGCCCGTGCCGGCATCTCCCAGCAGGTCGAACGGCAGCGTGTCGGCCTGCCACATATCGGGGCTTCGCACGCCCGTCGGCCGCGCACCGGCGTCCCGGACCGCGGACCGGCCGAGCGGCCGCACCGTTGCCGGCACGTCGCCGGCCGGGCCCGCCGCACGGCCGGCACCGGCGTTCCCGACATCGGCCGCGGTCTCCGCCGCACGGCCGGGCACGCCGCCGCCTGAGCCTCCACCCGCATCTACGCCCGCATGCCCGCCCGCATCTACGCCCGCACCGCCGACCGCTCCGGCGGCCGGGCCGGTGCCAGGCCGCTCCCCGCCGGCGACCTCACCGGTGAGGGACGCCGACCGCAGGTCGCGGTGGTCGCCGGACAGCCCCCCGATCGGCAGCCGCGCCGCGATGCGCCGGGACGCCTCCAGGATCGGCGGGGCCATGCGGCGGCAGGTGCGCAGCGCGACGACCGGAGCCTCCTCACCCGTGACCGTGCGGAACCGCCGCGGGAACTCCAGGATGCCGGTCACGTCGGCGCCGCGGAACCCGTAGATCGACTGGTCGGGGTCGCCGACGACGATGAGGTCCTTCCCGCCGCCGGCGAGCTGCTGGAGGAGGTACTCCTGCGCCGGGTCGGTGTCCTGGTACTCGTCCACGAGCACGATGTCGTACGCGGCCCGCTCGCGCCGCCGCACGTCCGCGTCGTTCAGCAGCCCGGCGGCAGCGCGGACCAGCTCGGCGTAGTCGTAGGCCACGATCGGGTCGACGTCGAAGCGCTGCTCGTAGCGGTGCAGGAAGCGGCCGGCGGCGTACCAGTCGTCCCGATGGTGGGCGCGGCCGAGGTTGACCAGGTCCGCCGGGCCGAGGCCGCGCTCGGCGGCGCGCAGGATGAAGTCGCGCAGCTCCTCGGCGAAACCGCGGGTCTTCAGCGTCTCGTGCAGCCGTGGCGGCCACGCCCGCGCACCGTCGGCGACCTCACCGGCCAGCAGCCGCCGGACCTCCAGCAGGTGCTCGGGCCCGGACAGCAGGCGCGGCGGCTCCTCGCCGTCGAGCACGGCCTCGCGGCGCAGCAGGGCGTACGCGTAGGAGTGGAAGGTCAGCGCCAGCGGCGTGCGGATCGTGCGCCGCAGCCGGCCGGTGATCCGTTCCCGCAGCTCGCCCGCCGCCTTGCGCCCGAACGTCAGCACCAGGACGCGCCCGGGGTCGACGCCGCGGTTCTCGATGCGGTCGACGACGGTCTCGACGATCGTCGTGGTCTTGCCGGTACCCGGCCCGGCCAGCACGAGCAGCGGCCCGCCGGGGTGCACCACGACCCGTCGCTGGTGCTCGTCGAGCACGGGCGGCCGCGACCGGGCGGGGCCGGCGCGCCGCACGAGGCGATAGGTTGCTGGTGGCACATAAGTGATTGGAACAGATGATCGCGCCTGTTCGTGACAGGGTTGCGGCATGTCGCGGTCGTGGCATTCGGGTCAGGAGAGCCGTGAGGGCAACGGCTCGACCGGCCACGCCCGCAGACATGCGGGGGCGCTTCGCGGGGAGATCACCTGCGATTCCGCCGAACGGCGGCCGGCCGCCGGCGCGGGAGGTCCGGTGGGCGGTGCCGCGAGGGAGATGCCGATGACCCCTGGCACATCTGTGTCCGGCGTTGCTCTGGTACGCGCTGCGGCTGCCCGCCGCGGTGTGGCCGGCCGCACGCGCCCGCGTGGCACGGCTGCCGCCGTACACGCGGTGGCTGCACGGCTCCCGCCGGCATACGGTGACCACGCCGGGGGCGCCGCCCGCGTTCCGCGCACCACTCGCGTACCGGTGCGCCGATCACCCGCCGAGATCGTCCGTACGCGGCCCGGGCCGTCACCGCGTTCCTACAACGCCGTGCCTGGTCTGCGGCCCACCTCGTCCCCGGCCGGCGGGCCTTGCCATGGGCGGTCCGCGTCAGCGCAGGGCGACCACGCCCGCCGCGGTGCGGACGTACACGACGTCGTCGCCGGGCAGCACCACCTGGCCGTCCTCTTCGTAGTAGGCCAGGGACTCGTCCTCTTGCAGGTCGGCGAGCCCGACGATCTCCTCGCCGGTCTCGGCCGTCCAGACCAGCGCCCCGTCGCGGACGTCGAACGCCGATACCGTGCCCTTGCGGTCGGCGAGGTGGACCATGCCGCCCGCCAGCACCGGCGAGCCGACCCGGCCCGCGGGCAGCGGCACGGACCAGCGCGGCCGGCGGGTGCCGACGTCGACGGCGTACAGCCGCTCGATCGGGTCCGTGCCGGCGCTGCCCGCGAAGTACACCGTGCCGCCGGACACCGCGACCGCGCCGGTCTGCGCGGCGGCCGGCGAGCCGAGCTCGAACACCCACCGCGTCTCTCCGGACCGCGGGTCGAGGCCGACGATCCGGTTGCCGGGCCTGCGGTCGTCCCCGTCGCCGTACCGCACCGCCGGGATCCACACCAGGCCCTCGGCGACGATGGCGTGCGCGGTGTCGAATGACAGCCCCTCCCCCGACCGGTCGCCGCCGGCCCGGTGGAACGCCTGCGCGCCGGTCCGGACGTCGAACGCTGTCACCCCGGTGTGGGTGCGGCGCGGCTCGTAGCCGAGCGCCGCGTACGCGACGCCGCCGGCGAGGGCCGGGCTCGCCCGCAGCCAGCCCTCGTATTCGCCGTGCTCCTCGTCGCTCCGCCAGATCCGGGTCAGCTCGGGCAGCCGCAGCATCCGCGCGCCCGCGCCGATCTCGTGCAGCAGCAGCGTGTCGCCGATGACGGTGGGACAGCCGCCGTCCTTGATCGTGCGGACCACCTCACCGGAGCGCAGGTCGTGCACGTACACCCAGCCGGTGCTCTCGCTCTCCTCGACGAAGACCCAGGTGTCCCAGACGGCCGGGGCCGTCACGACGCCCGGCTCGTCGTCGTCCATACCGCAGATCCAGTCGTCGTCCCGGTCGGTGCCCTCGTCGTCGTGCTCGTCCTCCAGGTCGTCGTCGTAGGCGCGGTATGCGTACCGCCAGCGCTCCGCGCCGGTGCCGGCGTCGAACGCGTACACGGTGCCGCCGGCGTCGGCGACGACCAGGGCGTCGCCCGCCAGCACAGGGGAGGCGACGACCGGCGCGTCCGTGCGGGCGATCCAGGCGACCGCCGCGCCGCCGGACACCCCGCCGGCCTCGTACGCGCCCGAACGCCCCTCGTTTCCGTACGCCGGCACGACACGAACCCGATCCGTCACCTGTCCTCTCCATCCTCCTCGACGTCAAGGAAGTCCGACATTAGAGGACATGGGGCGGGTGGGACTCAGGAAACCGGCGACCTGCTCTCCGGATCGCCGGTCGGCAGGACGCGCAGACCGGCCTGATCGGGTACGACCCTCGGCAGGCCGCGCAGCCACCCGCGCAGGTCGGCGGGCCACCAGCGGCCGGCGCTCAGGTGTGCGAGCGCCTCGCGCACCGCCGCGACGGAGGCTTCCGCGGGCACCACCCGGGCGGGCGCCGTGCCGGCCAGCACGCCGAGCCACCAATGCCGCGGTGTCGCCGGCATCGCCTCCGGGTCCAGGACCACGTAGTAGTCGGGCAGCACGAGATCGCCGGACACGAGGCCGCCCAGCACCGACTCGATCGCGACCTCCAGGCCGCCGTGCGGCGCGGCCTGGTCGAAGAACGCGGTCCACGCGTCGCGGACCGGGGCCAGCGGATCGGCGGCGTGCACGACGTACGTGGCGGACGCGGCGCCGATGGCCGCGGCCAGTTGCGCGGGCGTCCGCTCCCCGGAGAGGGCGCGCACGTTGTGCAGCGCACCCAGCCCAGCGACGATCTCCTCCGCCCTTTCTCCCGCGACCACGACCACGGTGCTGCTCGTCCGGCGCATGGAACGGAGTCTAGGTCGGCGGGCCGGCGCCACGTCCGCCGTCTCCCGGCCGGAAGACGGCCTTGCGCGCCCCGTGGCCGGTCGTGTACACGGCCTATGAGAGGGAACCGTCCAGCGTCCAGACGGTAGACCCTGTTCCGGCTGTACGGTGGAGGTGCACGATGACCGACCTGGCCGCGATCGAGGCCGAGCGCGCCCGAATCCGCGACACCTACGTACGCGCCGACCGGCCGGCCTCGACGGGACGCGGCGTCCACCACGTCGCCCTGGTGTCCTCCGACGTGGAGCGCACCGTGCGGTTCTACCAGGAGGTGCTGGGCTTCCCGCTCACCGAGATCGTCGAGAACCGCGACTATCCAGGCTCGAACCACTTCTTCTTCGACGTGGGCAACGGCAACCTGCTGGCGTTCTTCGACTTCCCCGACCTGGACCTCGGCCCGTATGCGGAGGTGCTCGGCGGGCTGCACCACGTCGCGATCTCGGTGGACCGCCCGACATGGGAGCGGCTGCGCGCCCGGCTGGACGCGGCCGGCGTGCCGTACCAGGAGGAGAGCGGCAGCTCCCTCTATTTCCGCGACCCGGACGGCGCCCGCCTTGAACTGCTCGCCGACCCCCTCGGCGAGATGTACGGCAACCGCGTCATCTGACCGGCGCGGCCCCGCACCACAGCACGTGGCGGCGCAACGGGTGCCCCTCCTCGATGCGCTTCTGGATCCGATCAAGCATCGCTCCCGGCGCGGCTCAGCATGGCCGGGCAGTGCGCCATGCCCTCCGGGTCGGCATTGCGGCGAACGGGCCACGGTCGTCGTCGCACCATTGGCGGAATACGCGGCATTCGGTGCGCAGCGGGACGAAATCGGGCACCGGGCGAACCTGCCGGGATCGGCGCGCGGCGGGCGAGCCGTTTACGCTGCCGGTGGCGCGGACCGGACGCCGAAGCGGCGCGCCCGCGGAGCCGGTCCGGCGAGGACACGAGGGAAGGATGCGGAGGCCCCGGATGAGCCCGCCGAGCAGCCACCCACCTCCACCCGGAAGGGTGATCGTCGTGACCGGGCCGCCGGGGGCGGGCAAGAGCACGGTCGCGCGGCTGCTCGCCGACGGCACACGGCTCGGCGTCCACCTGCACACCGACGACTTCTGGCACTTCATCCGGCAGGGCTGGATCGCGCCGTACCTGCCGCAGGCGCACCGGCAGAACGAGGTCGTCATCGGCGTGATCGCCGGCGCCGCGTTCGGCTACGCGGCCGGCGGCTACCAGGTGTTCTGCGACGGCATCGTCGGCCCGTGGTTCCTCGGCCCGTTCCGCGCCGCCGCGGCCGAGCGGAGGCTACCTCTCGACTACGTCGTGCTGCGCCCCGACGAGGCCACCACCCTGCGCCGCGCGACCGGGCGCGCCGGCGGGGCGTTGGTCGACCCGCAGCCGATCCGGTCCCTGTACCGGCAGTTCACCGGCCTCGGCGAATTCGAACGGCAGGTCCTCGACTCGACACGGCTGGCCGAACGCGAGACGGCGGACGCCGTCCGGGCCGGCCTGGAGTCCGGCGCGTTCCGCCTCGCGACCGACCAGGCCGGCCGGCCGTGACGGAACCCGCGCCGGCGCCCGGCGACGCAGGCCGGGCCAGGCTGCCGCACCGCGGGCCGGCACCGGCCCTGATGCGGCGACCGCCGGTCAGCCGCCCGTCGCGTCGCCGTTCCAGCGGGCCAGGCGCATGTCGACGCGGGTGCCGCGCAGCGGCGTGCCCTCGGCGCGGTAGTGCTCCAGGGCGCGCCCCTCGTGGCATGGCGGAGCCGAGCCGTCGGCGCGGATGACCCGCCACCAGGGGACGCCGCCGCCCCACAGGGCCATGACCCGGCCGACCTGGCGCGGGCCGCCCTCGCCGAGGTACTCGGCGATGTCCCCGTACGCCATGACGCGGCCGGGCGGGATGCGCTCGACGACCTCCAGCACCCGCTCGGCGAACTCCGTCGGGTCACCACTCGGCATGGTCGCCTCCGGATCCGGTGTCCTGCCGGGGCCGCAGCCGGCGGACGTACAGCACGCTGGTGGTCAGCGCACCGACGAAGCCGAACAGCGCGGCGACGCCGATCCAGCCGCCGAGCAGGACCAGCCCCGGCGGGTGCCGCTCGACCTGCACCGGCCGTACCGGCGTGTCGTCGAACCGGCCCGGCAGGCCGCCGCCGGACACCCGATAGCCGTGCAGCCGGCCGGCCTCGGCCAGCGCCGCCGGCGCGTTGACCTCGCCGAAGCCGATGCTCTCGTCGTAGCCGGCGGCGGGGCGGTCGCGGGCGCTCGCGGTGATCGCCTGGGCGACGAGCACGGGCGGCATGCCGGGGTAGCGGGACCGGATCAACGCGGCGACTCCGGAGACCAGCGCGCTGGCCTGGCTGGTGCCCTCGCCGATCCAGTAGGTGTCGCCGGGCCCGGCGCCGACGACGTCCGCGCCGGGCGCGGCGACCTGCACGCTGGCGTTGTGGTCGGAGAACTTGGCGGGCGTTCCCTGCCGCGTCACCGCCCCCACCCCGATCACGCCGGGGAACGCCGCCGGGTACGACAGGCGGGTGATGCCCTCGCTGTCGACCTTCTTCGGGTTCTTGGAGTCGCCGTCGTTGCCGGCCGAGGCGACCACGACGACACCCTTGGAGATCGCGTAGGCGACGGCGGCGCGTTCGTCCTCGTTCGCGGCCGGCCCGCCCAGCGACATGTTGATCACGTCGGCGCCGTGGTCGGCCGCGTAGCGGAGCGCCTTGGGCAGCGCCGCCCGGTACTCCGGGGTGGTGCGGAACGAGCGGTAGCCCGGCTCGCCGGGATCGGCGATAACCCGCAGGGACAGCACGTGCGCCTGCGGGGCGACGCCGATCACGCCGTCCGCGCCGCCCGGCCCGTGCCCGTGCCCGGCGACCAGCGAGGCCATCCAGGTGCCATGGATGCGGCTCGGGTGGGGGGCGATGCCCTTGATGAAGTCGGGGCCGACGGTGACCGAGCCGGTGAGGTCCTGGTGCCCGGCGTCGACTCCGGTGTCCAGGACGGCGACCGTGACGCCGCGGCCCTTGGTGGTGTGCCAGGCCTGGCCCGCGCCGATGCTGTCCAGTACCCATTGTTCGCGGTCGTGTACGTTGTCGGCGTACCCGGTCGCCGGGAGCAGCGCGATGGCGAGCGCCACGGCCACCGCGCCGGCGCGCCTCAGCACTTCCATTGCCGTTTCTGCGCGCAGTCGGGCTGGACGGGCATCGCGAGGGCGTCGGCGATGTTGCCGCCGACCTCGGCGGCGAGCGCGAGCGCGCTGGTGTGCTTCTCGGGGACGGCGGCGGCGGGCCGGCCGTCGGGCTGGCCGGCCACGGTCAGGACGACGTACGGGCCCGACTGCCCGGCGGCGGCGAACTGCCGGGCGGCGTCGTCGAACCGGGCGGCGGACGTGCGCCGGAACGGCAGCGCGTGCAGGAACGGCCCGACGCTCGTCGGGTCATCGGGCGCCAGCACGTTCTTGGCGGTCATCGCGGCGTGCTCGTCGTTCAGCGCAGCCACCCCGAACGTCATGACGACGCCCTGGGCCTGGTCGATGTAGGTGGCACGCATCAGGGCGCGGCAACCGTACCGCCGGAGCACGGCGGCGGGTGCGGCGTCCACACCGGCGGTGCAGGCGGTGCCCGGGGCGATGCCGACCCGCTGGGCGTACTCGATGCTTCCCTGCTCGGAGGTGTATGGAACGGAGTCGGGGAAGATCTTGTCGGCGGGCCAGGTGCGCCAGCGGTCGCGGACCTCCTGGTTGGCGGCGCGGTACAGCTCCCACGCCGTGGGCCTGCGGTGGAACTCCCAGTAGACGCGGGCGGTGGACACGGCTCCGACGATCACGTAGCCGATGGCGGTGGCGATCGCGACCGCGAGCCAGAGCCGGCGGTGTGCGTACCAGGGAACGGGTTCGGGCGGTGGCTCCTCCGGGCCTTCCCACGACACCCATCCGCCGGGGCCGATCGCCGGCCAGCTCGGGTCGGAGGTTCGCGCCATATTTGACAAGGGTACTTGGCCGCCCCCGCCCGCTCGTCAGAACGGAGATCTCCGAATACCTCTGTGACAGAGGTTACGGACCTGACAAAACGGGGCGACCGTCGGGGTCCCGGCCCCGGCTCGCCGATGAACGCCGGCGCGCCGCCGCCTGGGACACACCGACGCGCTGCGACGATCCCGCCCGCGCCGAGACGACCCGCGGCCTGACGCCCGCCCATGTGACCGCCGGCCGGATACGCGCGGCGGCCGGCGTCCCGTCGCAGGACGCCGGCCGCTCGTACGCGCCGGTAGGTGCCGGAGGTCAGTAGGTCGGTTTGGACGGCTCGATCTGGTTGACCCAGGCCAGCACGCCGCCCCCGAGGTGCACCGCGTCGCCGAACCCGGCATTCTTGACGATCGCCAGGCACTCGGCGCTGCGCGCCCCGGACTTGCAGTGCAGCACGATCCGCTTGTCCTGCGGCAGCTTCTCCAGCGCGGCCCCGGACAGGAACTCGCCCTTGGGGATCAGCGTCGCGCCGGGGATGTTGACGATCTCGTACTCGTTCGGCTCGCGGACGTCGACGAGGAACACCTCGTCCTTGTCGAGCATCTCCTTCAGCTCGGTCGCGCTGATCGTGGAGTCCTTGACCGCGTCGGCGGCCTCGTCGGACAGCGCGCCGCAGAACGCCTCGTAGTCGTCGAGCAGCTCGCTGATCGTCGGGTTCTTGCCGCACAGCGGGCACTCGGGGTCCTTGCGGACCTTGACGCTCCGGTAGTTCATCTCCAGGGCGTCGTAGATCATCAGGCGCCCGACGAGCGGATCGCCGATGCCGGTGATCAGTTTGATCGCCTCGTTGACCTGGATCGAGCCGATCGACGCGCACAGCACGCCGAGGACACCGCCCTCGGCGCAGGAGGGCACCATGCCGGGCGGCGGCGGCTCGGGGTACAGGCAGCGGTAGCACGGTCCGTGCTCGGCCCAGAACACCGACACCTGGCCGTCGAAGCGGTAGATCGAGCCCCACACGTACGGCTTGCCGAGCAGCACGGCGGCGTCGTTCACCATGTATCGGGTGGCGAAGTTGTCGGTGCCGTCGACGATGAGGTCGTAGCCGGCGAAGATGTCCATGACGTTGTCGTTGGACAGCGTCTCGTTGTGGACGATCACGTTGACCAGCGGGTTGACCTCACGGATCGAGGCCGCCGCCGACTCCGTCTTCGGCCGCCCGATGTCGGACTGCCCGTGGATGACCTGACGCTGGAGGTTCGACTCGTCGACGACGTCGAAGTCGATGACGCCGAGGGTGCCGACGCCGGCCGCCGCGAGGTAGAGCAGCGCGGGTGAGCCGAGACCGCCCGCGCCCACGCACAGGACCTTCGCGTTCTTCAGCCGCTTCTGCCCGGCCATCCCCACATCGGGGATGATCAGATGACGCGAGTAGCGCCGGACCTCGTCGACGGTGAGCTCGCTCGCGGGCTCTACCAGGGGTGGCAACGACACGGTTGTCTCCTGCGCGCTGGGTTGTGGTTCGATGCGGACGCCGTCGTCCTGCCAATGGCATAACTCTCCCACGCCACCCGTCATTCCCCGCACACCGTCCGGCGTCGCCGCCGGTGACCGCATCGGGCCGCCGGGCGCCGCGGCGCTCCCCGGGCCCGGCAGGCCGCCGCTCTGGAGCCGCCCTGGAACCGAGGACGTTCCCGGCGTCTCGCGTTGCGGTTACGCGCCCGGCGCGCGTGTGGCCCCGGCGTGCCAGGGCCGTTCGCGCCGCGCAGGCGTTCGGGCCGTGCAGCTTCCGGCCGCGTCGCGCGGAGCGGGGCGGTGGAAGGCTCACTCAGCCGGCGGCGGCGTCGGGCCGGCGGAGCCCGGCATCGTCGAGCAGCGCCCGGAACTCCCGCGCGACCGCGTCGGGGCGTTCCATCTGGGCGACGTGCCCGACGTCAGGCAGCACGACCACCCGGGAACGCTTGAACACCCGGCCCGCGCGGGCC
Source organism: Actinomycetota bacterium (assembly GCA_048498315.1). GTDB lineage: Bacteria > Actinomycetota > Actinomycetes > Streptosporangiales > Streptosporangiaceae > Actinoallomurus. Next base: position 73,924 of record JBEHYF010000003.1, on the reverse strand, counting down.
GCCATCCGCGGGTGGACCAGCCGGTCGTGCCGGCCGTAGATGACCAGCGTCGGTGCGGTGACGCGGGCGGCGTACCGCCACAGGGACCGCCGCATGTACGCGGTGACGATGCCGCGGGAGGAGGCGATGAGCGCCTCCGCGTTGTGGCTCAGCCCGTCGCGGCGGCGGACGTCCTCGACCAGCTCCATCACGCGGTCGGGATGCAGCAGCGCCGGGTTGGCGAAGCACAGCTCGAGCGTGCCCTGCACCCGCTGCTCGGCGGGCAGCGAGGCCAGCCGGCGCACCGCCCAGGGGCCCACGCCGGGGACGCTCGCCGCCAGGATGCGCGCGGGGCCGTAGCGGGGCCGCAGGTCGGGCAGGGCCGGGGAGATGAGGGTGAGCGTGCGGACCAGGTCGGACCGGGTGCCGGCGAGGCGGGTGGCGATGGCGCCGCCGAGGGAGTTTCCGAACAGATGGACCGGTCCACGGCCGCGCTTCTCGATGAGCCGCGCGACGGTGTGCGCGTGGGCGTCGATGGAGTAGTCGCGGTCGGGCGGGGGCGGGGAGTATCCGAATCCGGGCAGGTCGAGTGCGTCGCCGGTGAACTCGTCCGACAGCAGCCCCATCAGGTCGGTCCAGTTGGACGCGGAGCCGGCGAGGCCGTGCACGAACAGGGCCGGATCGGCACCGTCCCGCTCAGAGGCCGCCGTCCGGACGTACACCTGGCGGTCACCGAGCGGTACCAGCTCACCCGGCCACTGCGGAATCGGTGTGGTCATCTCGGTTGGAACGATACCCGTCCCTGATCTGGGTGCTCGCCCGGCTTGACCGGTTCTTGAGACAACGAAGGTCCCACCAGCCCGCGCTGCGATACCCCGGATGACCCTGGCGATGGGCCGGGCGCCGGCCGCCGCCTTCTGCGCGGCCGGGCGGTCGCCCTTCCGCCCGGGCAACGGGCAACGCCAGCGCCTTGCCCGACCCGGTCTGGCCGCGGCCCAGCACGTCGCGCCCGGCGAGGGCATCGGGCAGACAGGCGGCCTGGATCGGGAACGGCGCGGTGATGCCGCGGCGTGCGAGCGCGGCGACGAGGGGTTCGGGCGGGCCGAGCTCGGCGACGCCTTCCACCGGCCGGCTCGGGCGGCGCAATCCCGGACCCCACGCCTTCCACGGTCGGTTCGGGCGGCTTACCCCGCGTCCGCCCGCCGTCAGGCGCTCTTGCGGGCGCCGCTCTTGGCCTTCGCCTTGGACTTGGACGCGGCGGGCTTCTTCGCGGCGCCGCCCCCGCTCCGGCCGGCCTTGCCGCCCGAGCCCTTGCCCGCACCGGAGGCGCGGCCGGCCTGGCCGTCCTTGCCGGCGGTGCCCTCCCCGCGCCCCTTCTTGGCCGCCTCGACGCTCGCGCGCAGGGCGCTGAGCAGGTCGGCCGCGGCGGGCGCCTCTTCCTCCGCCTCGGGCTGGACCACCTCGCGACCTTCGACCTTGGCCTCGATCACCGCTTCGAGCGCCTCGCGGTAAGCGTCCTTGTATTCGGACGGGTCGAAGTCGCCGGCCATCGTGTCGATGAGCGAGGAGGCCATCTTCAGCTCCTGCTGACGGACGTCGACGTCCTCCTCCAGGAACGGGAAGTCGGGGGTGCGCACCTCGTCCGGCCACAACATCGTCCCGAGCACGAACACCCCGTCGCGCACCCGGAGCGTGGCCAGCGACTCGCGCTGGCGCAGCGCGACCTTCACCACCGCGACCATCCCGGAATTCTCCAGCGCGTCGCGCAGCAGCACGTACGGCTTGACCCCCTGGGCGTCCGGCTCCAGGTAGTAGGACTTGGCGAAGTAGATCGGGTCGACCTCGTCGCCCGGCGTGAACTGCAGCACGTCGATGCGGCGGCTGGTCGACAGCGGCAGGTCGGCGAAGTCCTCGTCGGTGAGCACCACCATCTCGCCGCCGGGCAGTTCGTACCCCTTGGCGATGTCGGAGTAGGGGATCTCCTCGCCGTCCTTGGTGCAGACGCGCTTGTACCGGATCCGGCCGCCGTCCTCGCGGTGGACCTGATGGAAGGCGACGTCACGCTGCTCGGTGGCCGAGTACAGCTTCACCGGGATCGTGACGAGGCCGAAGGAGATCGCGCCCTTCCAGATGCTGCGCATGAAGAGTCCTTACCCTTGGCGCCGTCGAGCTACCTGTCGCGATGACGCGAAATACGCCGTGGCACCAGGTATGAGCAGTTCATCCATCCTAAGCCGGGACCCTTCGCCGAAACGAGGCCCCGGCAGGGCGTCAAAGATCGCACGGATGGGCAAAACGTGCGTATGGGTGAATCCATGCCCTCCAACATCCAGCCGATGCTCGCCACCGCGGGCACGCTGCCGGACGACGCCGACCACTGGGGCCTGGAGCTCAAGTGGGACGGCGTGCGCGCGATCGTGTACATCTCCGGAGGAGAGGTACGGGCGGCCGGCCGGTACGGAATCGACGCGACCGGCCGCTACCCCGAACTGCAGGTCCTCGCCGATCTGCTGCCCGGCCGGTCGGCCGTGCTCGACGGGGAGGTCGTCGCCTTCGACGACCGTGGCCTGCCCAGCTTCCAGCGGCTGCAGCACCGCATGCACCAGGACCGTCCCGACGCCCGGCTGGTCCGCCGGTACCCGGTGCACTACGTCGCCTTCGACCTGCCCTACCTGGACGGACACCTGCTGTACGACCTGCCGTACCGCGACCGGCGAGCGCTGCTCGACGACCTCGAGCTGGCCGCCGGCCCGATCGAGGCGCCGCCCTACCTGCCCGGCGAGGACGCCGCGCAGGTCGGGGAACTGCTCGACTACACCTGCGAGCAGGGCCTCGAAGGACTGATCGCCAAGCGGCTCGACTCGCCGTACCGGCCGGGCCGCCGGGTCGACTTCTGGCGCAAGATCAAGAACTTCCGCACGCAGGACGTCGTCATCTGCGGGTGGAAGGCCGGCCAGGGGCGGCGCGAGGGCGGCCTGGGCTCCCTGCTGCTCGGCGTGTACGACGACGACGGCCTGCGGTTCGTCGGCCACGTCGGCACCGGATTCACCGAGGCGGCACTGGACGACCTGCACAAGATGCTCGCCCCGCTGGAGCGGCGCACCAGCCCGTACGCCCACGAGGTCCCGCGGGAGTACGCGCGCCGGGCGCACTGGGTCGAGCCGTGGCTGGCCGGCGAGGTCGCGTTCAGCCGCTGGACCGAGGACGACATGCTGCTGCACGCGTCGTGGCGGGGCCTGCGCCCCGAGGTCGACCCCGAGGACGTCCGCCGGGAGCCGGAATGAACGCCCGCTTGGAAGCGAACGCCCGCGGGGAAACGTACCGCTGACCGGAACGAACGCCGCCGGGCTCGGGAATGAAACCGCGCACGCCGGGGAGGTCGCCTCCGTGAGCGGCGAACGGACACGGGTTCAGGTCGACGGCGTGGGGCTGACACTGAGCAACCTCGGCAAGGTCATGTACCCGCGGCACGGCTTCACGAAGGGCGAGGTCATCGACTATTACGCCCGGATCGCCCCGGTCATGCTGCCGCACCTGAAGGACCGCCCGGCCACCCGCGTCCGCTACCCCGATGGCGTGGACGGGCAGAGGTTCTTCGAGAAGAACGCGCCGTCGCACACGCCGGACTGGGTCCGCACCGCGTGCGTGCGCACGCCCGGCGGCAGCCGCGAGGCGGTCGACTTCGTCGTCGTCGACGACCTGCCCACGCTCGTCTGGTGCGCGAACCTGGCCGCGGTCGAGCTGCACGTGCCGCAGTGGAAGATCGGCCCGCGCGGCGGCGAGCGCGATCCCGACCTCCTCGTCTTCGACCTGGACCCCGGGCCGCCGGCCGGCCTGGCCGAGGCCCGCCGGGTCGCCTGCCTGCTGCGCGACCTGCTGGACGGCGCGGGCCTCGCCTCGTACCCGAAGACGAGCGGCAAGAAGGGCCTGCACCTGTACGTCCCGATCCGCGAGACGCCCGACGATCGCACCTCCGCCTACGCCAAGGAGGCGGCCCGCCGGCTGGAGAAAGATCACCCTGACCTGGTCGTCAGCAAGATGGACAAGAGTCTCCGCGGAGGCAAGGTTTTCGTCGACTGGAGCCAGAACAACCGGCACAAGACCACCGTCGCGCCGTACTCTTTGCGGGCCGCCGACGAACCCTCCGTCTCCACGCCGGTCGCGTGGGACGAGATCGAGGCCGGTGCGGATCTGCGCTTCTCGCCCGATGACGTGCGCGAACGCGTCGACCGGTACGGCGACCTTCTCGAACCCCTGGTGAAGGTCCGCCAGAAGCTCCGGTGACCAAGGCTCCGGTGAACCGCCAGCGGTGCGTACAGGAAGACGTCCGGTGCGTCACCATTGGTCGGTGGAGGGTCCACAATCGTGGGCGGTGACCACGGCGCCTCGGAGGGCGGGCGGCGCGGTCGTGGAGGGTGACGCCGGGGGGCAGGCGTTGGATCGGAAGGGTGATCAGGTGACGGACGCGCAGGACAGGCGCTACGACGTCGTCGTGCTGGGGGGTGGCTCCGGCGCGCACATCGCCGTCTGGCTGGCGCGGGCCGGCCGTTCGGTCGCACTCGTGGAGAGCCGCCTGGTCGGCGGCGAGTGCCCCTACTTCGCGTGCATGCCGTCGAAGACGCTGCTGCACGCGGCGCGGCGCGGCGAGACGTGGGAGCACGCGGTCGCCCGGCGGGACGAGGTGACCCGCCGTCTCGACGACGCGCCCACCGCCGCGCAGATGGCCGAGGCCGGCGTGACCATCGTGCGGGGGCACGGCACGGTCACGCGGCCCGGCGTGGTGGAGGTCGACGGCGTCGAGTACGGCTACACCGACCTCGTGGTGGCCACCGGCAGCGAGGCGGTGCGCCCCGCCGTCGAGGGCCTCGACGATGTTCCCACGTGGACCAGCGACGAGGCGCTGACCCGCCCCGACCTGCCGCGCCGGCTCATCGTGCTCGGCGGCGGCCCGGTCGGCTGCGAGCTCAGCCAGATCTACGCCGCGTTCGGCTCCCAGGTCACGGTCATCGAGCAGGCCGACCGGCTGCTGGCGGCCGAGGCGCCGTTCGCCGGCGAGATCCTCGGCGACGCGCTCCGCCGCATGGGCGCCGACCTGCGTCTCGGCGTGGCGGCGACGGCCGCCGAGCGCACCGAGACGGGGCTGCGCCTGCGGCTGTCCGACGGCGGCCACATCGACGCCGACCGCGTCCTGATCGCGGCGGGCCGGCGGCCCCGCGTCGCCGGGCTCGGCCTGGAGTCCCTCGGCGTGCAGGTCGACGCCGAGCGCGGCATCGCGGTCGACGCGACCTGCCAGGCCCTGCTCGCGCCGGGCGCCGACGGCGACGGCACGACCGTGTGGGCGGCCGGCGACGTCACCGGCGCCGCCCCGTACACGCACGCCGCCAACTACCAGGCCGGCGTCGTGGTCTCCAACGTGCTCGGCAAGCGCCGTGAGGCCGACTACCGGGCGATCCCGCGGGCGATCTACACGACGCCGTCCGTGTACGCCGTCGGCGTCTCCCCGGTCACCGCCACCGGGCTCGACCTCGTGGCGGGCGGCGCCGACCTGGCGGGCACGGCCCGCGCCGCCGTCGAGGACGACGAACGGGGCCGCGTCGAACTGTACGCCGACCGCGGTCGCGGCGTTCTCGTGGGCGCGGCGGCCGTCGGGCTCTACGCTGACGAGTGGATGGGCGAGATCACCCTGGCCATCCGGGCTGAGATACCGCTGAGCATCCTGACCGACGTCGTCCACGCCTTCCCGACCTACGGTGAGGCGATCGAGCCGGCCCTGCGTGAGCTGGCCGAGCACCTGTGAGAGCCGACCGAGCACCTGTGAGAGGCACTGGGAAAACGCCATGTCCGAGGAGCAGACCGAGCTGAGCCTTGAGGCTCCCGAAGCCGACGCCGCCGAGCAGCATTTCGAGGTGCGCGACGACGAGCGGCGCCTTCGCGCGAGCCTTCCGGTGGAGGCCGACCCGGCAGACGCCGCCGACCAGGACCGGGAGGTCGACCTCGACGAGGACGACTACCGGTGACCGGGCCGGATACGGGCACCGCCGGCCCGCACGGCCGGCGGTCGGATCATGCGCCGAATCATGATCGGCGCGGTCGTTTCGGCGTTCCGTCGACATCCGGCCATAGGATGATGGGGTTCAACACCTGCGACGCAGCGGCGTCGCCCGGACAGGTGATCGGAGAACTCAGGTGACCGCAACCCCGGACGCCCGCCCCCGGGGCACGAGGCTCCCGCGGCTGGCGCGTCGCAGGCAGCTGCTGGGCGCCGCTCAGGAGGTGTTCGTCGCCCAGGGCTACCACGCCGCCGCGATGGACGAGATCGCCGAACGGGCCGGGGTCAGCAAGCCGGTGCTCTACCAGCACTTCCCCGGCAAGCTCGAGCTGTACCTCGCGCTGCTCGACGAGCATGCCGAGGGGCTGGTCCAGCGGGTGCGCGAAGCGCTGGAGTCCACGCCCGACAACAAGCTGCGGGTCCGGCGCACGATGGAGGCGTTCTACGACTTCGTCGCGGGCGAGGGCGAGGCGTACCGCCTGGTCTTCGAGTCCGACCTGCGCAACGTCGCGCCGGTGCGCGCCCGCGTGGAGCGCACGAACCAGCAGTGCGCCGAGATGATCGCCCAGGTCATCCAGGAGGACACCGGCGTCTCCAGCGACGAGGCGCACCTGCTGGGCATGGGCCTGGTCGGCATGGCCGAGGTCAGCGCCCGCTACTGGCTGTCCCAGCGCGGCACGATCCCCAAGGAGCAGGCCGAGCACCTGATCGCGCGGCTGTCCTGGCGGGGCATCGGCGGCTTCCCCCGCACGACCTGACCGCGCCGCCCGGGCACCACCCGCGCCGCGTACGGGCGCATCCGCCGGCCCGCCTTTCCCGCGTTCCGCCAAGCCGTCCGATGACCACGCTCCGTACGGCCGCGCTCACCCACGTGCGGCCTGCCCGGCTACCCCGTCACCGCCTGCCGAATACCGCCTACCCCGCCACCGCCTGCCCGGCTATGGCCTGCCCGGGTACGGCTGCGCCCGTCTTCCGCTACGCCGCCCACCGCCACGGTGGAGCGGCCGGGCGCACCGCCGGGCGGGCGGGCCGGTAGCGTCGCGGTGCGCCGCGGACCCGTGCGATAGTGCCGGAAAGGCCCGCCGCCGTGGCGGACGGGCGCGTGCCGCGGCGGGCGCGGTGCGATGGGCGACGAAGGGAACAGCGTGCAGGTCAGGATCGGTGTGCAGTCGGTGGCGAAGGAACTCGTCGTGGAGACCGCGGCGTCCGCCGACGAGGTCGAGCAGGCGGTCGCCGACGCGCTCGCGGAAGAGGACGGCATCTTCACGCTCCGCAGCAAGAACGGCGCCCGCGTCGTGGTTCCGGCGGCCAAGCTCGCCTACGTGGAGATGGACGAGTCGGGGGCGAGGAGCGTCGGGTTCGGCTCCTTCTAACCTTCGCCAAGATTCCTGGATGAATCGGGCGCTGAGGGGCATACAGACCGCGCGAATCCGAATCGCCGGACGCCGTCCGGCAGGAGGTTAGGTCTGAGCCATGCTGATGACGATTATCTGGTTCATCATTATCGGCGCCGTCATCGGCGCCCTCGCCCGACTCATCGTTCCCGGCCCGAACCCGATGGGGATCATCCTGACGATCCTGATCGGCATCGCCGGGGCCGTGGTTGGCGGTGTCATCGCCAACGCCCTCGGTGCCGGAAGCATCATCGCCTTCGTCATCTCGATCATCATTGCTGTCATCGTGGTCGCGCTCGTGAGCGGCCGGGGCCGCTGGGGCTCCCGCCGAGGCGTGTCCTGATCCGACCGCCGCGCGGCCGCGCCGTACGGGCGGGCGCGGGCGGTGCGGCGGCACCCCCGGACCACGATCCTGGCACCGCCCGGGCAACGCCCCCGGCACGGCGAGGACCCGGCTGCGCCGCGCGCCCGCGCGGCCGTCAGTCACGCAGGCTGACCACCCGCATCCGCGGCCGGTACCGGTCGACGATCCGTTCGAACGCCGCGGACACGCCGCCGTCGCCGAACGACGCATGCAGCACGCCGTCACGGATGGTGAGGATGTGAGCCTGACTGAGCGCCTCGCCGACGAGACGCCGCACCCACAGCCCGAGCCGGGACGCCAGGGGGATGTCGGCGAGCGCGGCCGCGTGCAGGCGCTCGGCTACCAGGGCGGCATGACCGGAATCGGCCAGCGAGTCGCGGAGGGGCTCCTCGATCGCCGGATCGGCACGGCGCGCCACGTCGAGATAGGGTCGGCCAGGATCGCGTCGGCGACGTACACCTTGGCCGGCGCCCAGCTCGACGAGCCGGTCGCACAGGCGTTCGAACTGCGTGAACGTGCCTGCCGCGAGGCCGCCGAGCGTGACGCGGTCCTCATAGGAGGCGGCCCGCCCGGCGTCGGCCGCGCGTCTTTCGAACGCGGTGAGCCGCGCGCAGGCGAGAAGCCCGAAAATCGCGACGGGAAGCTACGGGCTGGGGGTTTCGGCCGGGGCCATGAAATGAAATCGTACGCGCGAGCGTTGACACATCATCCGGGGCTTTTGGATCGCGGTTCCGCCAGCTACACTGCGTGGCGAACTGTGACCGGTCGCTGCAAGGCGCGACTCAATACCCGGTCACATCAAGGAAGAATTTGACGGCTGGTCCCTCCCGCGCGAACGCGCGGCCGTATGCGACGACCGGCAGGTGCCCGGGTGCCCTGCCGCCGATGGCGTACGAGTCGCGACCGCGGGACGGCTCGCTACGACACCGTCCCGGTGCGCCTGCGACGCCCGAGCGGACCCCGCACTCTGGAGGCTGAAAGCCCTGACGACGTTCCGTGATCTGGGGGTAGTCCCCGAAATAGCAGACGCCCTCGCAGCCGAGGGCATCATCGAACCGTTCCCGATCCAGTCGTTGGCCGTCCCGATCGGGCTGAACGGTCACGACATCATCGGCCAGGCGCGTACCGGCACCGGTAAGACCCTGGCGTTCGGCATCCCGCTGCTGCAGCGCATCGAGCACGGCGGCCGGCGGCCACGGGCGCTCGTGATCGTGCCGACCCGCGAGCTGGCCATCCAGGTCACCGACGACCTGATCGCGGCGGGCGGCAAGCTCGGCAGCCGGGTGCTGTCGGTGTACGGCGGCCGCGCGTACGAGCCGCAGATCGATGCGCTGACGCACGGCGTCGAGGTCGTCGTGGGCACGCCGGGGCGCCTGCTCGACCTGGTGAAGCAGAAGCACCTCGACCTGTCCCAGGTGTCGGTGCTCGTGCTCGACGAGGCCGACCGCATGCTCGACCTGGGCTTCCTGCCCGACATCGAGCGGCTGGTCGACAAGGTCCCGACGCAGCGGCAGACGATGCTGTTCTCGGCCACGATGCCGGGCGAGATCGTCGCGCTGTCCCGCCGGTACCTCACCCGGCCTACCAACGTGCGCGCCGAGTCGGCCGAGGAGTCCGAGGCGACTCCGCAGGTGACGCAGCACGTCTTCCAGGCGCACCAGATGGACAAGCCCGAGCTGCTCGCCCGCGTCCTGCAGGCCCGCGGTCGTGGCCTGACCATGGTGTTCTGCCAGACCAAGCGCGCCTGCGACCGCGTCGCCGACGATCTGGCCCGCCGCGGCTTCGCGGCCGCCGCCGTGCACGGCGACCTGGGCCAGGGCCAACGCGAGCGTGCCCTGCGCGCCTTCCGGTCCGGCAAGATCGACGTGCTGGTCGCCACCGACGTCGCCGCCCGCGGTCTCGACGTCGACGACGTCACGCATGTCGTCAACTACGAGTGCCCCGACGGTGCCGACACCTACATCCACCGCATCGGCCGTACCGGTCGCGCGGGCAAGGAGGGCATCGCGATCACGCTGGTCGACTGGGCCGACCTGCTGCGGTGGAAGCTCATCAACAACGCGCTCGAGCTGGGCGTGCCCGAGCCGGCCGAGACCTACTCCACGTCGGACCACCTGTACGAGGCGCTCGACATCCCGACCGACGTCACCGGCATCCTGCCGCAGGCCCGCCGCGAGCGCGCTGGGCTGGAGGCCGAGGAGGTCGAGGACATCGGCGAGACCGGCCGCGCCCGCTCGCACCGCCGCGAGTCGCACCGGGACGACGAACGCCGCGCCCCGCGCCGGCGCGGCCGTTCCCGCAAGCGCACCCGCGGCGGCCGTCCGATCGACGCCGTGGCCGAGCCCGCCGAGGCGGCCACCACCGCCGAGGCCGTAGCCGAGGCGACCGCCGGTGCGGAGACGGCCACCGCCGCGCGGACGGCCGCCGCCACTGCCGGCGGCGACGGCGGCACCGTCACCGGCGAGACGGACGGGGCCGGCGCCCGCACGGCCACGGCCGAGCGGCCGGCGCGCCGCCGCGCCCGGCGGCGCGCGACTCCTGCCGCGGGCGCCCCGGCCACCGAAGCTCCGGCCGCCAACCTCGCGCCCGAGGCCGAGCCGGTGGAGCCGGCCCGTTCGGACGCCGCCGAGCGCCCCGCATCCGGCGCCGCGGCGGCCGAAGCCCGTGACGCGAAGATGTCCGCGGCCGACGAGCCGGAGGCACCGGCGAGGGAGCGGCACACGGCTCCCTCGCCCGTCATTCCGGCGTCGACGACGCCGGCGGGCGTTCCGATGGTGCAGTTCGTGCCGCCGCCGATCGACACGACCGCCGGCGAGCCGGAGCTGCCCGAGCCGCCGCGGCCACAACAGCGCAAGAGGCGGCGGGCCCGTGGGAGAGGCGCGCGCGAATCCGCCTGACCGCGATCCACGAAGGGGCGTGGCCACCGGCCGCGCCCCTTGTCCACGCCCGCCGATGGGCCGGAAGGCCGGCCGGGCGCGAACGCCGGAGCCGTGGCGCGCCCACACGGCGGAGCGAACGCTGCCGACCTGGCGCCGAGGCCGAAGCCGTCGTGCAGCCGCAGAGCGGGCGCCGCTGACCAGGCGCCACGGCCCAGGCCGCTGCGCAGGCGCAGGGCCGGACAGGAGCGGGGCGCGGCCCGTCAGGCGCGAAGGCCGAAGCCGTTGCGCAGCCGCAGGGCGTGGCGGGGCCGGTCGGTGATCAGCACGCCCACCCGCTCGTCGGCGAGGAACCGCCGCATCCGCGGCTCGTCATTGACCGTCCACACCATGGCCGGCACCCCCTGCCGGCCGCACATGCGCAGCACGGTGGCGCGGGCGAGCCGGCGGTGCACGGCCAGCCAGTCGGCGCCGCACTCGCGCATCCGCCGCAGCGGGTACAGCTCCTGGATGCGCGTCGGCGCCTTGCGGAACCAGGTCACCTCGCGGAGGCTGCGCCCCAGCGACAGCGCCGCCGTGACCTCGGGGAACATCCGCTTGATACGGGCGATCGAGGAGTCTTCGAGGGTGGTGGCGACGAACGACTCCGGCCCGAGACGGTCGAGCGCGAGCCGGATGATCTCGTCTTCGCCGCCGATCTCCTTCAGGTCCAGGTGGCCCTTCATGCGGCCCGCGATCAGCGTCATGACGTCGCCGACCAACGGCACGCGGTGGCCGGCCGCCGCGCACAGTTCCTCGTACGACAGTCCGGACACCGGGCGTCCGGCCACCTGCGGATCGTGGAAGACGACGAACCTTCCGTCACGGGTGCGGCGGATGTCGAACTCGACGTACTCGGCGCCGGTCGTGACCGCGCTCTCGTACGCCTCCCATGTCGCGCCCCGGGCGTCTTCGGAACCGCCCTTGTGCGCCGAGACGGCAACCGTCATGCTGCGAGCGTACCTTCGCCTCCCCCGCCCGGTCACGACCCGAAATCGCCGCGGTGGTGCCGGGCTGACGACGGCAAGTAAGCTCCTCTCAGTGAGTACGCCCCGGTTCCTTACTCTTCCCCCCGGCGTCCGTCGCACGGACATCGCGACCTCGCGTGGCACGTTCGCCGCGCTGGAGGCGCTGCCCGGCTCCCGCGTCTGCGAGCGGTCGCCGGCGCTGCTCGTGCCGGAGTTCACCGGCAGCAAGGAGGACTTCATCGCCGTCCTCCAGACGCTGGCGGGCGCCGGGCGCCGTGTGGTCGCGCTCGACATGCGCGGCCAGTACGAGAGTAGCGGGCCTGACGACGAGTCCGCGTACACGTGCGCGGCCCTCGGCGCCGACATCGCCGCCATCCTCGAAGACTTCGACGACCCCGTGCACCTGGTCGGGCACTCCTTCGGCGGCCTGGTGACCCGGGAGACCGTGATCGCCGACCCGTCGCCGCTCGTGTCGTACACGCTGATGAGCTCCGGGCCGGCGGCGCTCCGCGGCGCCCGGGAGGTCGAGGGCCGGGTGCTGCTGTCCGCGCTGCCGAAGGTCGGCCTCGAACACCTGTGGTCGACCCGCATGGAGCCGGACGCCGTGGCCAAGGGCGTCCCGCGGGAGATCGTTGCGTTCCTGCGCCGGCGGATGTTCATGAACGTGCCGGCCGGTCTGGTCGGGATGGCCCGCGAGGTGCTGTCGTGCGCCGACCGGGTCAATGAGCTCGCCAAGGTCGCCGACGACGCCGCGCTGCCGATCCTGGTGATCTACGGAGAGAACGACGACGCCTGGGAGCCGCAGCAGCAGGCCGCGATGGCCGAGCGGCTCGGCGCCCGCAAGGTCGTCATCCCCGGTGCCGCGCACTCCCCCGCCGTGGAGGCTCCGGAGACCACCGCGAGCGCCCTGACCGCCTTCTGGAACGAGGCCGAACGCGCCTGACCCGGCGGCCCGGTCCGGCCGGCGGTGCTCCGGACCGGCGCGCGTGGGTCACGGCCCGGACGTGCGGCCGGCGGCCGGCACCCGAAACCGCGAGGGACCGCCGGGCGCTCCGCTCCGCGTCGCCGCCGCGACCCGCGAGTCCACGATGGGCTCCTGGCGGCTTGCGACATGAAACACAAGCGTCTCACGTTCCGACGTGCCTACGATGCTGCCGTGGGAGCGACGGTCCACCCCCCGCAGAGCGTGACCTGGCAGGTCCACATCAACCGGTCGATGTGGGTCGGCGGCGTCAGCGGCCTCATGCTCCAGGCCCTGCACCCCATCGCGATGCGCGGCGTCTGGCAGAACAGCAACTTCCAGGAGGATCCGATCGGCCGGCTCCAGCGCACCGCCGACTTCGTCGGCGTCGTGACGTGGGGCACGCCCGAGGAGGCCGACCGCATCGGCCGGAGGGTCCGCGACATCCACCGGGCGCTGCGCGTCAAGGATCCCGACACCGGCCGGCTGTACCGCGTCGACGACCCGGAGCTGCTGCTGTGGGTGCACTGCGCCGAGGTGTACTCCTACCTGCAGGTGGCCCGCCGGGCGGGGCTGCGGCTCACCGTCGCGCAGGCCGATCGCTACCTCGCGGAGCAGCGGCGCAGCGCCATGTACGTCGGGCTGCACGATGAGGACGTGCCTGGCAGCGTCGCGGAGATGGAGGCGTACTTCGCCGAGATGCGGCCACGTCTGCGGGTGACGCCGGAGGCCCGCTCCACGGTGCGGTTCCTGCTGTGGCCGAAACTCCCCCGCGAGATGCGCCGGCTCGCCGTGGGCAAGCCGGCGTACCTGCCGTTCGGCACCCTGTGCTACTACGCGCTGCCCCGCTGGGCCCGCGACATGTACGGCATCCTGCCGGAGATCCCCGAGCCGGTGGTGACGGCGGCGCTGCGGTCGTTCCGCCTGGCCGCCAACGCCCTGCCGGAGCGGATCCACGAGCTGGTGTTCCAGCAGGCGACCAAGGACATGCTTGCCGGGGCGCGGAAGCGTCTCGCGGCCGAAGGCTACGACGTCCGCAAGGGCCTGATGGGTCTTCGCGACCCGCGATCCTGGCCCGCCGCCTGATGTCTCGCCGCGGGGCGCATGGCACCCGGCGTCCCGGCGCGGGGCGCACGGCGCGCCGCCGGGAGCGCCGTACGGGCTCCGGCGTCTCCTCCGGTGCGGCAGGCCCGGGCGGCCTCGCGTCCGTCCCGGCCGGCCTGACGCCCAGCTGCGGGTATCGGCCGGGCAAGGGGCTCACAACTCGTCGGCGAGGCCGGACCAGGGGTCGCGGACAGGGGCCGCGGCGCGGCCCTCGGGGCAGTGGCGGACGTAATCGCACCAGGCGCACAGCGCTCCCGGATGCGGTGGGAACACCGCGTCGTAGGCGGCGTGCCGGCGCTCTGGCGGGGTCGTCTCGGCGGGCGCCGGCCGCTCGCGGAACCAGGCGTCGGCCTTGGCGCACTCCTCGGCGATCTGCTCCGCCCGGCGCAGGTGGCGGTCGAGCGACTCCTCGGTGTGCTCCCAGACCGCGACCTGCCCGGTCGGCAGGTGGTGCAGCTCGACCAGCCGGCACGGCGTGCGCAGCATCCGCTGCGCCGACGCGGCGTACAGCGCCAGCGCGAGGGAGGACCGGGCGTCATCGGGGGTGAGCGGCCGGCGGCCGGTCTTGTAGTCGACGACGACCAGCTCGGCGCCGCGCCGGTCGAGCCGGTCCACCCGGCCCTGCACGGTGATCAGGTGGGTCTTCATCGAGACGATGCGCTCGACGCCGACCGGCTCGTCGTCCGGGTCGAGGCCGGCGACGTAGCGCCGCACCATCTCGCGGGCGCGCTCGCGCCACTCGGCCGACTGGGCCTCGTCGCGGAAGCCGTCGGTCAGCCAGCAGCGCTCCAGCAGCCGGCCCGCGGCCTCCGGGGTGCGCTCTTCGGCCGGGAGCCGCCACCAGCCGGCGAGGGCGTTGTGGACGCTCGCCCCCACGCTGTTGTGCGCCCACGGCGGACCTTTGTCCGGGCGGGGCCGGTCGAGGTAGGTCATGCGGTACCGGCGCGGGCAGTCGAGCCAGGCGTTCAGCCGCGAGGGTGTGCAGGGATACAGCCGCCTCGGCATTCCCTCGAACCCGAGCTGCTCGGCGGCCATCCGCGTCAGTCCTCGGAGCTCGGCTGCTGGGCGAGGGCGAACCAGCTCTCCCACTGGGAGTCTTCCTCGCCGACGGTGGTCTCCTCGCCCTGGCCGGGCAGCACGCGGATGTCCTTGGCGAGCGGGCCGAGCAGGGAGCCGATGGAGTTGAGCTGCTCCTGCAGGTCAGGGTACTCGTCGCCGACGATGCCGGGCCGGCCCTTGTGCAGGGTGTCGCCGGTGAACAGCACACCGAGCTGGTCGGAGAGGAGGCAGATGCTGCCGGGCGTGTGGCCGGGCGTGTGCATCACCTCGAGCTGCGCGCCCGCGATCTCGAAGATGCCGCCGTCCTCGATGTCGATGTCGGGCTCCAGGTCTTTCATGAAGGCCGAGTCGTCGTCCTTCTCGGCGAGCTCGCGGAAGTAGCGGCGCCACATGAGACGGTCGCGCGAGTGCAGCGCGATCGGGGCCGGGTCGTCCTCGTCGGCCTCGGCGACCTCCAGCGCGGCGCTGAGGTGGTGCTCGTGGCCGTCGGTGAGGATCACCGCCATGACCTCGCGGTCCCCGATCTTCTCGAGGATGGGCTCGGCATCGTTGGCCGGGTCGATCACGATCACCGCGTCGTCGTCGCCGACGACGTAGGTGTTGGCCTCGATGTCGTATTCGGTGTCATCGATGGTGACCTTGCCCGACGTCACCACCTTGTCGATACGCGCGTCCACACGGAAACACTATCGACTCCAGGCCCCGAGCGCGCATCGCGTGAAAGATCGGGGTGTCCCGGCATCAGCCGCCGGAGCCGGTGTCCGGGGCCGTGCCGGTCGCGGCCGCCACCAGCGCCTCGTACACCTCGGGTGCGGTCGTCTCGGTGCCGAGGCGGTGGCCGGTCATCGCGCCGTGGTCGTCGCTGCCCCCGGTCACGACCAGGCCCAGCTCCGCGGCCAGGCCGCGCAGCCGCAGGCGCTCGTCCTCCGGGTGGTCCGGGTGGTCGGCCTCGACGCCGGCCAGCCCCGCGGCGGCCAGCAGCGCGATCCCCTCGTCCGGCACCTCGTAGCCGCGCGATCGCGGGTGCGCCAGCACGCTCACGCCGCCGGCGTCGCGGACCAGCCGCACCGCGCGCTCGGCGTCCACGGCGTACCGGTCGACGAACGCCCGGCCGCCCTCGCCGATCCACTCCGGCGTGAACGCCTCCTCGACGCTCGCCACCGCACCGGCCTCGACCAGCGCGCGGGCGATGTGCGGGCGGCCCGGCACGGAGTCGGCGGTGATCCGCTCGACCATCTCCCAGGTGATCGGGACGCCCAGCCGGGCCAGTCCCTCCACCATGCCCCGGGCGCGCTGCGCCCGGTCGTCCCGTACCCGCGCGACCTCGGCGGCCAGCGCGCGCTCGGCCGGGTCGAAAAGGTACGCCAGCAGGTGGACGCCGCGCCCGCGCAGGCGGCAGGAGAGCTCCATGCCGCGGACCAGCGTCATCCCGGGCGGCAGCGCGCGGACGGCCTCGGGGTGCCCGGCGACCGTATCGTGGTCGGTCAGGGCGAGCACCGTGACACCGGCCGCGTGCGCGCGGCGCACGACGTCGGCGGGCGGCTGGGTGCCGTCGGACACCGAGCTGTGCGAATGCAGGTCCACGCGCATGACACGATCATGCACCGGGACGGATCAGGCACCGAGCCGGGGGCAGGCGGCGCCGTACGACAGGTCGAGGTCCGCCTCCCGCAGGTCGCGCAGGCGCAGGTTCTCCATCATCAGCGCGCCGGCCGTCCCGGGCCACAGCACCGCCCACAGCCAGTTGCCGAGCGCCTCACCGGCGAAGGCGGCGGTGTCCCCGGGCACCGCCCACATCGCCACGGGATGGCCGTCGATCTCCACCTTGGCGTCGGGCATCCGCCCGCACAGCCCGGCTCCCGGGTCCGGGCCCGGCAGCCCGGAATACGAGGCGCCGAGTCCGATGCCGGGCTCCTCGGCGACGAGGATCATATCGGCGGGGCCGCCCAGCGGCGCCGGCCCGGACAGCGCCACGGCGACGGCGCGCCCGCCGGACCGCTCGTCGCCGGCGGTGGCGAACCCGGTGACCAGCCATCCGTGCGGCGGCGGCCAGGGCACCCAGATCGGCACCCGCGCCGCGGAGCGGACCGCCGCGAGGCCCTCGGGCGTGGGCGGGCGGGGCGGACCGAACGGGCTCACTTCGCCGTGCGCAGCGCAGTTCCACGCGCTCGTCCAGGGGCCCGGCGGGATGAGCGGCCCACGGCAGCGCGGGCATGTCGGCGCGGCCTTCATGATTACCCACCGTCTCGCCGGACTCACGGCCACGTCAAGGTTATGGACCACTCGAAATCGCCGCCCCGGCCGCCCGGAAGCTCGGGTCGGGAGGCGACCGAGGTCAACCCAGGCGGCACGGGCCGGGACCGCCTCCGCCCGGCCGGGAGGGCGCCGGGCCGGCGGCTCGAACACGCGGGTACGGCGCAGCCCGGCGGCACGGGCCGGCTCCGACGCCTCGACCGGGACGCCCGTCAGGCCGGCGGCTCGAACACGCGGGTACGGCGCAGCCCGGCGGCACGGCCCTTCGCGGCGATCACCAGCGCCATCTTCCGGGACGCTTCGTCGATCATCTCGTCGCCGAGCATGGCCGCGCCCCGGCCCTCGACGCGTGTCGCATGGTCGTAGGCGTCCAGGATCAGCTCGGCGCGGTCGTAGTCGTCCTGCGCCGGGGAGAACACCGCGTTGCACGCCTCGACCTGTGCCGGGTGCAGCACCCACTTGCCGTCGAAGCCCAGCGCCGCGCTACGCCGGGCCGCCCGCGTGAACGCCTCGACGTCGCGGACGTTGAAGTACGGCCCGTCGATCGCCTGCAGGTCGTGCGCCCGCGCCGCCAGCAGGATGCGCATCAGCGCGTAGTGGTAGGCGTCGCCCTCGGTGTAGCCGGGCGGCTGCTCCCCCACCACGAGCGTGCGCATGTTGATCGATGCCATGAAGTCGCCCGGCCCGAACACCAGGGTCTCCAGGCGCGGCGACGCGCCCGCGATCTCGTCGGCGCGGGTGAGCCCGCGGGCGTCCTCGATCTGCGCCTCGATGCCGATGCGCCCCTCCGGCAGGCCGGTCGCCCGCTCGATCTGGCCGAGCAGCATGTCGAGCCAGACCACGTGGTCGGGCGCGGACACCTTGGGCAGCATGAGGCAGTCGAGGTTCGCGCCTGCGCCCTCGACGACGTCGATCACGTCACGATAGGCGAACGCGGTGGTCACATCGTTGATCCGCACGACCCGGACCCGGTCTCCCCAGCCGCCCTCGTTCAGCGCCGCGACGGCCGTGCGCCGGGCCTCCTGTTTCGCCGACGGCGCCACCGCGTCCTCCAGGTCGAGGAAGAACGCGTCGACCGGCAGGCCGCGGGCCTTCTCGACGAACCTGGGGTTGCTGGCGGGGACGGCGAGGGTGCTCCGGCGGGCGCGCATGGACCGGATCGTACGTGAGAGGCTGGTGTCCATGAGCGATCCCACGGCCGCGCTCGTCGAGGAGGCCACCAAGAGGTCCGGCCTGATCTGGCTCGACCTGCTCGGGCTCGCCGGCCCGCGGGCCGCCTGGCACGTGTGGCACGACGGTGCCGCGTACGTCGTCACGGGCGGCATCGAGCAGCCGCTGCCCGGCCTGCCGGATGCCGAGCGGGTCACGGTGATCGTCCGCAGCAAGGACAACGGCGCTCGCATCGTCTCCTGGGTCGCCGAGGTGACCGAGGTCAAGCCCCGCTCCGACGAGTGGGCGGCCGTCGTGCCGCTGCTGGCGAAGGAGCGGCTGAACGCCCCCGACGGCGATGCGCAGACCGAGCGCTGGGCCGACGAGGCGTACGTCCTGCGGCTCGCCCCGACCGGAGAGGTCGCGGAGGCGCCGGGCCGCCTGCCCGCCGACTACGCCGCCGTACGCCCGGCGCCCAGCCCCGCGACGACGACCGGGCGCTCCCCTTTCATGATCGGCGCCCGGCGCCGCCGCCCCGACCGCTGATGAGACCCGCCGGGTCTGCTGATCGGGCGGACTCGGCGCCTGGTGGCCGCCGGTGAGCGTAGACGTTTTCGCGCGTCACACCGAGCGCGTGATCGTGGTATCAGAAGGTGGCGGCGCGCTGGTCGTTGGCGTATTGGAAGGTGGCGCTACCCGGCCTCCAATGGATACCGGTCCGGCCCGCGAACTCCGCCCGGAACCGGTCGTAATAGGTCCCTACCTTGGCGAAGCCGGATGGTATGTTCTTCGCCGCAGGCAAGAACCACGCCTCCGGATAGCCGTCGCTGTCTTCCAGACCGTGCCCGCCGTGCAGATGCACGACCGCCGGCACCGGTCCCGGATACGGCCTGGGCGTCGAGGTGAACACCGGAGTCGAGTCCCGGCCGGCGTTGCCTGGGCCGCCAAAGGCGCGCGACGGAAAGAGCACCAGCGCGCCGCCAGTGGCAGCGTCCGCCAAGCACCCCCCACGTTCCACAGTGCAGAATTGCGATACCGGCCATTCGCCCGGCAGATGACAATTCGCGGTCACCGGCGCGACCTGCGGGGCCCGGGGTGTTCGGGTTTCGGCCCGTCCGAAGACCACGGCGGCACGCACGCCGGCCGGCTCCCGGGCGCCGCCGCCCGGTACGGAAGGCACCGCCTCCCCCCTCCGCCCCCGCCGGCCCGAGGCGTCCTCCCGTCCGTACGAAGGGCCTTCACGACGGGTCTTCACGGCGGGGACCGGCGGCCGGCCCCGCACGTTTCTGCCGCGGGCTCTCCACGGGGCACCGGGCGTGCCGTGCGGCGGAGGCCATGCTTTACCCGCTGGTCGCGAACGCATCGATAGCCTTCGAACATGACCGGAACGCCGTCGCGGGTGTTCGTCGCACGCCTGGCCGGGATCGCCGTGTTCGACCCGGCCGGAGACCAGATCGGCCGGGTGCGCGACGTCGTCGTCGCGCTCCGCCCCGCCCCGCGGGCGCCGCGGGTGCTCGGGCTCGTGGTCGAGGTACCGCCGCACCGGCTCGTCTTCCTGCCGATCACGCGGGTGACCAACATCGACGCCGGCGCGGTGATCTTCGACGGCCGGATCAACATGCGCCGCTTCCAGAAACGCGGCAGCGAGATCCTCGTCATCGGCGAGCTCCTGGACCGCACGGTCGAGCTGACCTCCACCGGCGAGAAGGCGACCGTGCTGGACCTGGCGATGGAGCAGAGCCGCACCCGTGACTGGTTCATCACGAAGGTCGCGGTACGCCGGACGAAACCCGGGGCCGGCGCCCGGACGGGCCTCACCTTGCGCCGCCGGCGCGGGGAGACCCTCGTCGCAGACTGGGAAGCGATCAGCGGCCTGTTCGCGCCGGAAGAACGTCAAGGGGCCGACAACCTGCTCGCCGCGTTCGAGCAGATGCGCGCGCCCGACCTGGCCAACGTCGTGCACGAGCTGTCGGCCAAGCGGCGCGCCGAGGTCGCCGCGGCGCTCGACGACCGGCGCCTCGCCGACGTCCTCGGGGAGCTGCCCGAAGAAGACCAGGTGGAGATCCTCGGCAAGCTCGACATCGACCGGGCCGCCGACGTGCTGGAGGAGATGGGGCCGGACGACGCGGCCGATCTGCTCGGCGAGCTGTCCTCCGAGCAGCGCGAGCGGCTGCTGGCGCTGATGCAGCCGGAGGAGGCCGCACCGCTGCGCAGGCTGCTGGCCTATGCCGAGCGCAGCGCGGGCGGCATGATGACGACCGACCCGGTGATCGTGTCGCCGGACGCGACGGTCGCCGAGGCCCTCGCGCACATCCGCAACCCCGACCTGAACCCGGCGCTGGCCGCTCAGGTGTACGTGTGCCGCCCGCCGACCGAGACCCCCACCGGCCGCTACCTCGGCACCGTGCACTTCCAGCGGCTGCTGCGCGAGCCCCCCGCCACCCTGGTCAGCGCGATCTGCGACACGGAGCTGGACCCGCTGCGGCCGTCGCTGCCGCTGCACGACGTGGCCGGCTACCTGGCGACCTACAACCTGGTGTCGGTGCCGATCGTCGACGAGGGCGGTCATCTCCTGGGAACCGTCACGGTGGACGACGTCCTCGACCACCTGCTGCCCGCCGACTGGCGCGAGAACACCATGGAGACCGGCGGCACCGCGGACGAGACGGACGACGAGGAAGAGGCCCTGCGCGGCGCCGAGACCGCGCGGGCGCGCGAAGAGGGAGGTGCAGGATGAGTCGGACCAGCACGGACACCGCGTACCGCCCCGGCCCGGCGAGCCCGGCCGGCGCCCTCGCGTCCCGCCGGGCGCAAGTCGTGGAGGACCGGTGAGCGCGGTCGGCCGCGGCCGCGAAGAGCGGCGCTTCGGCCGCCTCGACCAGCCGCGTGAGGTGCGCCGCACCATCGCTCCGCGCCTCTACTACGACCCGGAGGCGTTCGGCCAGTTCTCCGAGCGGATCGCCCGCTTCATCGGGACGGCGCGGTTCCTGGTTTACATGACGGTGTTCATCACCGTCTGGCTGGCCTGGAACGTGTTCGCCCCGCCGACAGTGCGGTTCGACCCGTACCCGTTCATCTTCCTGACCCTGATGCTGTCGCTGCAGGCGTCGTACGCCGCGCCGCTGATCCTGCTGGCGCAGAACCGCCAGGACGACCGCGACCGCGTCCAATACGAGCAGGACCGCGCCCGCAACGAGCGGAACGTCTCCGACACCGAGTACCTCACCCGGGAGATCGCCAGCCTGCGCATGGCAATGAGCGAGGTCGCCACCCGCGACTGGATCCGCGACGAGCTGACGCACCTCGTCAAGCAGTTCGACGGCCACCGCACCCCACCGCCCGCCGGTGACCTTCCCCGCACCGGCGGCCGCTCCCAGCCCTGACCCGGCGACCACCCGCACCGGGCCGGAGAACGCAGGCCGGACGGCCGGGGCGCGGCGCACGGAGGATATGACTTTCGCCGCACCGGCACCTCACATTCGTCGGCGGCCGGGTGCCTCAATACGATTGAGCCATGGCCTCCCCGACGATCGAGCAGGTGACCGCGGCGCTCGCCACCGTCAACGACCCGGAGATCCGCCGTCCGATCACCGAGCTCGACATGATCAAGAGCGTTGACGTGGCCGACGACGGCAGCGTCACGGTCGGTGTCTACCTGACCATCGCGGGCTGCCCGCTGCGCGACACCATCACCCGCGACGTCACCGCCGCCGTCTCGAAGATTCCCGGGGTCACCGGCGTACGCGTCAACCTCGACGTGATGAGCGAGGAGCAGCGCAAGGCGCTCCAGACCAAGCTGCGCGGCGGCCAGGCTCCCAAGGAGATCCCCTTCGCCAAGCCGACCTCCTCGACCCGCGTCTACGCCGTCGCGAGCGGCAAGGGCGGCGTCGGGAAGTCCTCCGTCACGGTCAACCTCGCGGCCGCACTGGCCGCGCAGGGCCGCAAGGTGGGCATCGTCGACGCCGACATCTACGGCCACTCCGTACCGCGCATGCTGGGCGTCACGAACCGGCCCACCCAGGTCGAGCAGATGATCATGCCGCCGAACGCCAACGGCGTGAAGGTCATCTCGATCGGCATGTTCACCGAGGGCAACACGCCCGTCGTGTGGCGCGGGCCGATGCTGCACCGCGCGCTGCAGCAGTTCCTGGCCGACGTGTACTGGGGCGACCTCGACGTCCTGCTCATGGATCTGCCGCCCGGCACCGGCGACATCGCCATCTCGGTCGCCCAGCTGCTGCCGTCGGCGGAGATCCTGGTGGTGACCACGCCACAGCAGGCCGCCGCCGAGGTCGCCGAGCGGGCCGGCGCGATCTCCGCGCAGACCCACCAGACGGTCGTCGGCGTGATCGAGAACATGTCGTACCTGCCGTGCCCGCACTGCGGCGAGCGCGTCGACGTGTTCGGCTCCGGCGGCGGCCAGACCGTCGCCGAGGCGCTGACCCGCACGCTGGGCACGACGGTGCCGCTGCTCGGCCAGGTCCCGATCGACGTGCGCCTGCGCGAGGGCGGCGACGCCGGCCGCCCGATCGTCCTCGACGACCCCGACGCCCCGGCCGCCAAGGAGCTGCGGTCCATCGCCGACACGCTCGCCGGCCGCGCCCCCAGCCTGCGCGGCCGCCAGCTCGGCCTCAGCCCCGGCCGCCGCTGAACCCGCACACGTTCAGCGGTGGGTCAAGGCGCCCGTGTCCGGCTTGACCGGCGGCGTGGACGTGATTTCGTAAGGCCATGGACCGTCGCGGTGCCGCACGCCTCGCAGCCGTTCTCGTCTTAGCGGCGGCCGTCGGCTGCGGAATCGGAGGCCGACCCGGTGCGCCGCGCCGCACGGCCGCGGCACCGCCGGCCGCGGCCGCCGGCACGGCCGTCCCCTCCGAGCCGGCGCCGAGCGCGACCCGGCCGCGGTCGCGCCCCGGCCTGACCGCCGCGGAAGGCCGCTGGGGCAGGCCCGTGCTCGCCGACGGCTTCAACGGCGATCGGCTCGACCCGGCCAAGTGGCAGGTCTACGACGCGCCGTACGCTGCGAGCCATCCCGGGTCGCCGGCGGGCGTGCACGTCTCCGGCGGTCGGCTGGTGCTCGTCGGCGGCCTGTACGACGGCCGGGACGAGTCGGCGGGCGTCGTGTCGCGCCTCGCCCAGACCTACGGCCGGTGGGAGGCGCGCATCAGGGCCGACCCGGGTGCCGGCTACTCGGCGACCGCGTTCCTGTGGCCGACCCGGCCGGGGATACCGGAGTGGGCGGAGGTCGACTTCGCCGAGATCCTCGACCCGACACGGCACACCGGCGCCCTGTTCGTGCACCACGGCCGCGAGGACCGCCAGGTCCAGCGGACCGCCCACGTCGACTTCACCCACTGGCACACGGTCGCGGTCGACTGGCTGCCGTCCCACCTGACCTTCTGGGTGGATGGCAAGGCGCTGTGGACCTACCGTGGCCCGTTCGTGCCGCAGCGCGCCGACATGCACCTGTTTCTGCGCAACGAGGTCAGGGAAGGCTTCCACCGCACGGCGGCCACGCCGAAACGGGTCACGATGGAGGTCGACTGGGTGCGCGTCTTCCGCGCCCCCGCGAGCGCCCGCTAGCCGAACCCCGCTCGGCCGACCGCGGTGTGACAGAGGCTCGACCTGGCGACGATCAGCCGTCCGCTCGCGGCCGGAACCCTGATCGCCGGGCACCGGCGTCAGCGCTGCGAGCGCGCCGCTCGCCGGGACGAAACCGCGCCACACCACCACGCGGAGCCGATGACACCGATACCCGGGCGGGCTCAGGTGGCCTCGGGGTCGAACGGGGGGCGCTCGCCGTACGGGAGCAGGGGCTCTTCGACGAACGGCGGCGGCTCGTGGGCCACCCCGTCGATCTCCTCGAACAGGTGCTTGCGGACGAACCGCTTGGGGTTGAGGTCGGCGACGTCGAAGTCGGCGAACTCGGGACCGAGGCCCTCCTGGAGATCCCGGCGGGCGTTGTTGGCCATTGTACGCAGCTGGCGCAGCGCCCGGCCCGCCTGGGCCGCGACCTTCGGAAGCTGGTCGGGGCCGAAGATGATGAGGGCGAGCACCACGAGGACGCCCGCCTCGCCGATGCCTACGTCGAACACCCGTCCTCCCGATGGTGGCCCGCGGGCCGTCCGGTCGCCGGCCGGCCGCTGGTCCCAGCTTAACCGCGGCCGGGATCGGCGGTCGCCGGCGGACGCCGCGGTGCCGGGGCCGATCCCATACGGCCGGACCGGCCCGGTCGGTCCGTCAGTCACCCGCGGCGAGCGTGAGCGAGGTGGTCCTGCTCTGCCCGGCGCGGGTGTAGGTGATCTGGACCGTATCGCCCGGCGCCATCGCCCGGATCGCCACGATCAGTTCGTCGGTGCCGGCGATCGGCTTGCCGTCGAACGCGGTGATGATGTCGCCCGGCTTCAGGCCGGCCTTGTCGGCCGGGCCGCCCGGGACTATGGGGCCGCTCTTGCACTGCGTCGCCGACCCGGCCGTGGAGATGCGGGCACCACCGCCCTGGTATGACATGTCGAGGCATGCCCCGATGACCGTGTGGGTGGCCTTGCCGTTCTTGATCAGCTGCTCGGCGACCCGCTTGACCTGGTTGCTGGGGATCGCGAAGCCCAGGCCGATGTTGCCGCTCTGCTGCTTGTCGCCGAGGCCGGGGGAGCCGAGCGTGGCGATCGCCGAGTTCACGCCGATGACGCGGCCCCGGGAGTCGACCAGCGGCCCGCCGGAGTTGCCGGGGTTGATCGCTGCGTCGGTCTGGATCGCGCTGATGTAGGCGGACTCGCCGCCCTCCCCGCTGGTGGTGACCGGGCGGTTGAGCGCGCTGACGATGCCGGTGGTCACCGTGCCGGCCAGGCCGAGCGGTGAACCGATCGCGATGACGGGGTCACCGACGGCGAGCCCGTCGGAGTTGCCGAGGACCAGCGCGGGACGGTTGCCGAGCGTGCCCGGCTTGATCACTGCGATGTCGGAGTTCGGGTCGTGCCCGACGATCGTCGCCGAGGTGGTGCGGCCGTCGTTGTAGACGACCTGCATCGTACCGCCGTCCGCGGCCGCGGCCACGACGTGGTTGTTGGTGACGATGTAGCCGCCGTTCACGATGAAGCCGGTTCCGGCGCCGCTCTCGGTGCCGTTCGTCACCTTGATCATCACGACGCTGGGCACGACACGGCGGGCGATCCCGGCGACCGAGTCGGGGGCGCGGTTGGTGGCGCCGGTGGTGCTGGCGCCGCCACCTCCGCCCAGGTCGACCGTTCCGCCGCCGTCGCCGCGAGTGGCGAGCACGCCGATGCCGGCGCCGAGCGCCCCGGCGATCAGCGCCACGATCACGGACACGACCACGAAGACGCTCATGGCCGGCGCGGGCCGCTCGGGGCCCGGCGGCATCGGCGGTATGGACGCCCAGTTCGGCCCCGCGGGGCCGGCCGGACCGCCGTTCGGCGGCTCGCCGCCCCAGCCGTACGGAACCGAGGCCGGCCGCGGCTGGTGGTGCGTGGCGAAGGCCGGCTGCGACGGGCCGGCCTTGCCGGTTCGGCCGCCCTGGCCCGGACCGCCTCCGGGGCCGGCGCCCATGTCGTCCTGGCCGAAACCGCCGCCATAGCCGCCGGCGTCACCCTGACCCGTGCTCCCGAAACCGCCGCCAAGGTCATCACGCCGGTAGCCGCCGTAGCCGCCGGAATCGCCCGGGTTCGTGCCGCCGCCGAAGCGGCCGCTCATCTCACGCGGGCCGGGGCCGCCGCCGGGGCCGCCCGGTGCGGCCGTTCCGGGCGCGGCCGTTCCGGGCGCGGCCATCTCCGGCATGGTCGCCGGCGGGCCGCCGTAGGGGCCGGAACGGCCGGCGGGTGGCGGAGCGCCGTACAAGGACCGAACGCCCGGGTCGGGGGGCGCCATGCCCTCCTGCCGGGGTGGGCCGGAGACGAGCAGCCTGTCCGCCGGGCTCGGTGTCGCGTCGTCGTGGCGGTCGGGCTCGCGTGCGTCGTCGGACGGGGGGTCCCCGTGCGCGCGGCTGTCTTCCGTCATAGGCAAGCTCCTTGCATACCGCGCATGGACCGGACTTCGTTTCGGGGTTCCCACACTGGCGCGCGAGGCATGTGGTGAGCATAAGCGACCGGACGGGCGAAACCGCCTGTGTCACGGTGACCCAGCGTGGTAGGCCTCCGGTCCGTAAGATCCGCGACACCCGATGGATCAGCCGAACGGGTCGGCCCACGACGTCATGCGCCGCAGCCCGCGTGCGATGCGCCTCCAGAACCCCAGGTCGCCGTGCGGCAGCGCGGCCACCGCCTGGTCGACGACGGACGGCGGGGCGTCGGCCAGCACCGTGTACACATAGCCGCGGCTGGCCCACATGACGCGCTGCTGCACGGTGTCCTCGATGTAAACGGTGCGCCCGCCGCGGGTGGTGCGGTGCCAGCCGGCGAACGCCCTGGGGTCGAGGGTGCCGCGTTGGACGAACACCGACACGACCGACAGGCCGTCTGAGTAGCTGAAATGCACGACGGTGCCGTGGCCGTCACTCTGCCGCGCGTCGTACAGGCTGAGGCGGCCCGGCAGCTCCTCCTGCACCGGCCAGCCCTGGTACCGCAGCGCGCCGAGGTCGGCGGCGGCCAGTTCGTGCCGCCACGGCGCCTCCACCTTCGCCGGCGCGGCGGCGAGCATCAGCCGTGTCTTCGGCACGGACGGTTCGATCTCGGTGAAGAACGTCACGTTGACCTCGCGGCCCTGCCCGTCGAGCAGCTCGCGCCGCAGCATCAGGCCGGTCGCCCGGTCGATGTAGAAGCGGCCGGCCGGCGTGCCGTCGGCGCGGCGCGCCTCGATGATGGTGGTCGGCCGCCCGCACACCTGGCCCTGGCCGGCGCGGACGACCGCGTAGTTGCGGGCGAGCAGGTCGAGCATGCGCGGCGTGTACCCGGTGAGGCCGCCGCGGCCCTGCTGCGGGTCTTCGGCCTCGTACATCTGGCCGCCCTGCTCGGCGGTGGTGCGCTGCACGCGGATGGTGGTGCCCTGGCCGGGCACGTGCGCGACGTTGATGAGCGAGGTCGTCGACAGGCCGGTACGGCTCCACGACGTGATGTACTGCACGCCCTCGAACGGCGTGTCGCGGGCAGCGCCCTCGGCGCCGCGCAGCAGCCGCAGCGCCTCCGGGTCCGAGCGCAACCGGTCGCCCGCCGCGATGTCGCCCGTCGTGACGAACCACAGCATCAACAGCGCGGTGGCGAGGCCGCCCGCCAGCCACGCGTTGTGGGAGAGCCGCCGCCTCACGGGTGGTCGCCGGCGGCCTGCGCCGCCCGTGGGTCGGTGACCGGGATGTCGCCGGAGGTGAGCGCGTGCTCCACGGCGAACTGCTCGACGGACGGGGTGACGCGCGGCACCGAGCCGGTGTCGGAGCCGGCGGCGAACGCCGCCGAGCCCAGGCCGAGCACCGCGAGCGCCGCCGCGCCCGCCACGAGGTAGCGGCCGCGCGGCAGCCGGGCGGCCGCAGACCGGGGCCGGGTGCGCGCGGGCCGCGTGTCGCGCGGGCGGGCGACCGCCGGGACCCTGGCCTGGCCGGGCAGCCGCCGCACCGGGGGCGGGAGCGGGTCGCCGGGCTCCCCCATGGCGTGCAGGCGCCGCATCAGCGCCGCGGAGGGCATCACGTCGCTCAGCGCGCTCAGCCGCCGCTTGACGCGGCGCAGCTCCTCGGCCTCGGCCCGGCACTCCGCGCAGCCAGCCAGGTGCGCGAGGGCGCGTTCGCGTTCATCGTGCTCAAGCTCGCCGTCGACCAGCGCGGTCAGGCGCTCCCCCAGGTGGCTCATGAGGGCTCCCCGCCGTCGGCGGCCGGGCCCGCGGGCGCGCGCCGCGGGCCGCGGTGCTCCAGCGCGGCGCGCAACTGCGCCCGGCCGCGGTGGATGCGGCTGCGGACGGTGCCGAGCTTGACGCCCATGGTCGCCGCGATCTCCTCGTAGGAGAGCCCCTCGATGTCGCAGAGTACGACGGCGGCGCGGTAGTCGGGCGCCAGAGCGTCGAGCGCGGCCTGCACATCGGCGTCGAGCTTCTTGTCGTCGTAGGCCTGCGCCGGTGTCGGCTCGTGGCCGTGCAGCTTCTCAGCCGCGTCTTCGGCCAGGCCCTCGAACCGGATGCGCCGGCGGCGCCGCGCCTGGTCGAGGAACAGGTTCGTGGTGATGCGGTGCAGCCAGCCCTCGAACGTGCCGGGCTGGTAGTTGGCCAGCGACCGGAACACCCGCACGAAGACCTCCTGGGTGAGGTCTTCGGCGTCGTGCGGGTCGCCGGTGAGCCGGAAGGCGAGGCGGTAGACGCGCGCCGAGTGCTCGCGCACGATCTCGTCCCACGTCGGAGGAGTCCAGGCGATGCCGGGGTCGCGCACCGACGCTCCCCTTTCCCGTACGAGTTCTGCCACCGCCATACTGCCCCGATTCTCCTCTCCCGCCTACCCGTCACCGCGCCCTCCTGAAGAACGTGACGGTACGCGGCGGAGTTCCCCCTCCGTACTAGTGTTTGCCCTGCAGGCTCGTGCGTCCCAAGGAGGAAGTCATCGACGCGGTGAAGGCCAGCCTGGCCTACGTGGAGCAGTACCTCCCGGAGGACGAACCGCTGCGCAACGCCCGGCGGCGCGGCGAAGACGCCGGGGCGACCCCCATCGGCCCGAGCGTGGGCGCGGCGCTGCGGTTCCTGGCCGCGGCCATCAGCGCCCGCACGGTCGTCGAGATCGGGTCCGGGTGCGGTGTGTCCGGCATCTGGCTGCTGCGCGGCATGCGGCCCGACGGCGTGCTGACGACCGTCGACGTCGAGCCCGCGCACCAGCGCATGGCGCGCGAGGCGTACGCGGAGGCCGGCTTTCCCACCTCGCGCGCGCGGCTCATCGCCGGGCGCGCCCTCGATGTGCTGCCGCGCCTGACCGACGGCGCGTACGACATGGTGTTCTGCGACGCCGACAAGCAGGAATACCCCGATTACCTGGGCGCGGCGCTTCGGCTGCTGCGGCCCGGCGGCGTGATGGCGTTCGACAACGCGCTGTGGCACGACCGGGTGGCCGACCCGGCGAACCGCGAGCCGGCCACGCTGGCCATCCGCGGCCTGCAGAAGATGGTGCGCGACGACGACCGGCTCACGCCGGTGCTGCTGCCGGTCGGCGACGGCCTGCTCACGGCCGTGAAGAGCGGCTGACGGCCCGTGCGCGCGGTGCGGCAGCGGGCATGGCCGCACGATGTGAAGGCCGCGGCGTGGGCGGCCGTCCTGCTCGCGGTGTCGGTGGCGTTCGCGGTGAGCGGCGTGCGGGGGCTGCCCGCGTTCGGCGGGATTCTCCTGCTCACCGTGGGCGCGGCCGGGACGGTGCTGTTCGCCGGGCGTCTGGTCGTGGTCACGGGCCGGGCGGCGAGCGGGCGCCCGCTGCTGGAGATGGACGAGCGTGAGGTGCGGCTGCCGGCCGCGTGGCCGCGGCCGCGGGCACGGGACCGCCGACTGGCCTGGCCGGACGTGGCGGCGGCCGTCGTGTGGCGCGAGGGCGTGCCGCACGGCCGCCGGACGCCGGGAGTGCATCTGAGCATCCTGCCGACGGCCGAGTACGCGGCGCGCACGTTGCCGCCGCCGAGCCCGGAGCTGCTGGCGCTGCGGCTGGAGGGCGTGCCGGGCGCCGCGACGCTCCGCTGGTCGGTGACACTGCCGCCGGGCGCGGACGCCGACCTGGACGCGCTGCTGGCCCAGGTACGCCATCTGGGCGGAATTCCGGTCGTCGACGCCCGCGACCACTGATCGCTGCACGCACCGAGGTCCGTTGGACGTGGCCGGGAACGCCGGCGTGAAAGCACCGGGTCGGCGGTGCCCCGACCGATCGCCGACACCCGGCGGTCCTCGCACCCGGCGTCGCCGATCGCGCGCCGGTGCCCGCGCGCCGCCGACGGTCACCCACCTCGGCGTGTCGTCAAATCCCCGGGTGGGTGAACCTGGCCGCGCCAGCGCTCCAGGTCCGCCATGGCCCGCTCGAGCCGGTCGGCGGGGCACGAGCTGAAGCGCAGCGAGGTCTCCGCGATGCCGGCCAACGCCGCGGCATCGAGGTCAAGCCCGCGCCTGACCAGGTCGTACTCCTCGATCAGCGTGCTACCGAAAAAGAGCGGGCAGTCGCTGTTGACGGTCACCGGCACGCCGGCGGCCATGAGCACAGGCAGCGGATGCTCGACCAGGGAAGGAGCGACCCGCAACTGCAAGTTGGAGGATGGGCACACGTCGAGGCATATCTGCTTCTCGGCCAACTCCCTGATCAAGGCCGGCTCCTCGGCGGCTCTGACCCCATGGTTCACCCTCCGGGCACCCAGCATCTCCACACAGGCGCGAACGCTGTCAGCACCCGCGCCCTCGCCGCCGTGCGGGACGGCGACGAGGCCCGCATCCCTGGCACGGGCGAACACGTCGGCGAAGACCGAGGCCGGGAACCGCGCCTCGTCACCCGCCAGCCCGAACCCCACCACGCCCGTGTCGCGGTAGGCGATGGCCAGGGCCAGGGAGCGCTCGGCCTCCTCCAGGGGCAAGCCGCGGTTGACGCCGACGATGACGCCTGCGCCACTCACCGTTGAAGAGCCCGATCGCAGGCCGTCGAGCACCGCCTCCAGCACGCCCTCGGCGGGGCCGAGCCTACCGGCATAAGTCGACGGGAACACGTGCACCTCGGTCCAGACGACGCCCTGTGAGGTGGCGGTATCGACCAGCTCACATGCGACCCGACGGAGATCGTCCAGGTCTCCGATCAGCTCGCGGGCACACTCGTAGGCGGTTACGAACTCGCTCAAACCGACGTACGGCCCGCCAGATGGGACGGGCAGGCCGTACTTGTCGGCCAGTTCGGCGGCGGTGGAAGCGCGTATCGCGCCTTCCAGATGCAGATGCAGCTCGGCCTTGGGCAGGGCGAGCAGGTTCATTCGTGCCCCAGGTAGACGGTCTTGCCCCAGGTGTAGAAGTCCAGCGCCGCTGTCCCCTGCTCCCTGAAGGTGTTGGATGAGGAGTCCTTCACCCCGCCGAACGGCACGTTCAGGTCCAGACCCGTGGTCGGCCGGTTGACCTTGACCACGCCGACCTTGACGTGCGCGGCGAAATGGTGAGCGACGGTCAGGTCGCGCGTGCAGATGCCCGCGGTCAGGCCGTACCTGGAGTCGTTGACCCTGGCCAGCCCTTCCTCGTAGGAATCCACTCCCAGCACGGCGACGATAGGTCCAAAGATTTCGTCGCGCACCACCGGCGAGGCATGCGCCAGGTCGGTAAGTACGGTAGGCCGGAGGAACTGCCCGGAGGACACGTCGCCGCCCGCAACGACCGTGGCGTCCTCGGCGCGGGCCTGTTCGATCGCGGCCAGGTCGGTGGCGAGCTGCTGCTCGCTCACCACCGGCCCCGTCGTGAAGGCCTCGGCCTCTTTGGCGAGCGCGGCCAGGAAGGGCTCCTTGATACCGGGCGTGCAGTACACACGCGAAGTCGCGGTGCATGCCTGACCGGTGAGGCCGAAGCCGCTTGCGGCGACGACCTTTGCGGCGGCCGAGGGGTCGGCGTCGTCGAGGATGAGATAGGCGTTCTTGCCGCCCATCTCAAGCTGCACGCGGGCCCTGCGCTCGCTGAGGATCGTGTGCAGGCCCAAACCCACGGCGGTCGAGCCGGTGAAAGAGAGCGCCGTCACCCGCGGATCCTGGGCGAGTGCGTCGCCGACGACGGATCCCTTGCCGTGCACGACATTCAGGACTCCGGCGGGCAGCCCGGCCTCCACGAGAGCATTGCTCAGGTGGTACAGGGACAGCGGGGTGAGCTCGGCGGGCTTGATGACCACCGCGTTGCCGCTCACCAGAGCGGGGGCCATCTTCCATGCGGGGATCGCGATCGGGAAGTTCCACGGGGTGATGAGCCCGACCACGCCGACGGGCTCCCGCCTGGTGAAGATCGTGGTACCCGGCACAGCGCTCGGCAGTACCTCACCGGAGGCTCGCCAGGCCAGCGAGCCGAAGAAGCGCAGCACGTCGATAGCGCGGCGGACCTCGCCCATCGCCTCGGCGAGGGTTTTGCCCTCCTCGCGGTTCACGTCTTCGGCCACCTGGACCTGCCGGGAACGCAGCAGGTCAGCGGCGTCGAGCAAGACCGCGCCACGCGCGGGCGCGGGCAGCGACGCCCACGCACCTTGCGCCTCCTCGGCCGCCGAGACGGCGGCGTCCATGGCGACGACGTCGGAGGCGGGCGTCACCGCCACGAGCTCGCTGGGGTCGGCGGGGTTGTACCTGGCAAGCTCGGGTTCGCCGACGCGCTCGCCCCCAACGAGGTTCAAGACAGTGGTCATGAGGGCTCCATTCAGAGGGTTCGGACGAGACCGCCGTCGCAGCGCAGCGCGACGCCGGTGACGTAGGAGGCGATTTCGCTACAGAGAAAGGCCGCGACCCGGCCGAACTCCTCCGGCCTGCCGTACCTGCCCGCGGGTATGGTGGCGCGCGAGGCCGCCTGGACCTCGGCTACCGACGTACCCGCGCGCTCTGCGGCGGCCGCGTCGAGCTCGGCGACCCGCTCGGTGCGATGCGCCCTGGCAGCAGCAGGTTGACCGTGACGTTATCGGCGGCCACCTCGGCGGCGAGCGTCTTGAGGTATCCGGCGAGCGCGGCCCTGCCCAGGTTCGACATCGCGAGGTTCGGTAGCGGGGCGACGATGCCGCTCGATCCGATTGCCAGGATGCGACCCCAGCCCCTGGACCGCATGCCGGGCAGGATCAGCGAAATCAACCGCTGGTGCGGAAGGAGCAGCGCATCAACAGCCTCCATCACGTCGTCAGAGGTCGCGGCGGCGGCGGTGCCAGGTCTGGGGCCCGGGCCATTGAGCACGAGGATGTCGACTTCTCCCGCCACGGCCACCATCCGCTCGGCGCCGTCGGCAGACAGCAGGTCGGCCTCGACACCGATCGCGTCCGGTAGCTGTGCCGCGATCTCGCGGGCCCGCTCGCCTCTGCGGCCCGCCACCACCACGCGAGCGCCCTCGGCGGCCAGCGCCCTAGCGGTGGCCTCGCCGAGCCCGCCAGTGGACGCGCCGACCAGGGCGGTCCTTCCCTTCAGTCCGAGATCCATCAGCGCACCGCCGTAAGGTGCCGGTCGAGTTGCTCGTGCAGCGACTCGGGAAGGGAGGCGGCCGGTGGACGTACCGAGGACTCCAGGAAGAAGCCGCGCCGGCGCAGGCACTCCTTTCGGATGGCCAGCGCAATCCTGGCCTGCTGCTCGAAATTCACCAGTGGCAGGTAGGGCAACCACGCCTCCCTGGCAGCCTGGTAACCACCCGTGCGCCAGGCCTCGACGCAGGCGACGAGCCCCTCCGGGAAGGAGAAACCGGTCATCGCGCCCGCCGCACCACAGGCGAGCTCGTCCAATAGGGCCAACCCACCGAGCCCGCCGAAGACGGGAACGTCCAGCGCGGCCGTCAGCGTCGCCACGGCCACCGGCGTCGGCGGCGCCTCCGCCTTCACCGCGACCACGAAGGGCAGGTCGCGCAGCGCTGCCGCCAGCGCCTCAGCGCTGATGTCGACACCGCTGACCAGCGGATAGTCCTGCACGACCAGCCGTGCTCCGGTCGCCTCATGCACGGCCCGCAGGTGTCTGGATAGGACGTGCGGGTTCGGCGAGTTCACCTGGACCATCGCGCCTGCGAGCCGCTCGCCCGCCACTTCCTGGGCGAGACGTACCTCCTCGACGACCGGCGCGGTGCCCAGCGAGGTCGCTCCCACCACAAGCGGAAGGTCGACCGTGTCGACCACGGTCTCCAGTACGGCCCGCCTCTCCTCGGTAGACAGCTGCGCCGCCTCCCCGAAGACGCCGAGCACGGTCAGTCCGGTGACCCCGGCCCGCCCGTAGTGCTCGACGAGCCTGGAGAGGCTCTGTTCATCGAGGTCGAAGGTGGACCCCATGAAAGGTGTCGCAACGACACCCCAGACACCCGGCTGCAGCATCACTGCCCTTTCCAGACGGGCTTGCGCTTCTCCTGGAAGGCCCGAACACCTTCCTTACTGTCTTCGCTGTCCAAGGCCTCCATGAGGGCCGGCAGCCGTATCGCCCGCGCCTCCTGGCTGGTCAAGTGGGCTGTGCGCTGCACCATCTGCTTGACGGCGCGCAGCGAGGGCGGGGAGCAGGCCAGGATGTCGGCCACCCACCGATCCACGGCAGCGTCCAGCTCGCGCACTGGGGTCACCTCGTTGACCAGCCCCATCCGCTCCAGCTCGTCCGCGCGAGCACGCCGTCCGGTAAGCAGCAGCCCCATGGCCTGGTTGTACGGCACACGGCGGACCAGCTGGGTCACGCCACCGTCCAGTGCAATGCGTCCCACGCGGGGCTCTGTCAGCCCGAACTGCGCGTGCTCGGCCGCCACCACGATGTCGCAGCCCAGCACCATTTCCATGCCACCGCCGAGCGCATAGCCATT
Organism: Actinomycetota bacterium; assembly: GCA_048498315.1. Classification (GTDB taxonomy): domain Bacteria; phylum Actinomycetota; class Actinomycetes; order Streptosporangiales; family Streptosporangiaceae; genus Actinoallomurus. Next base: position 39,325 of record JBEHYF010000003.1, on the reverse strand, counting down.
CACCCTGGCGATCACCGGAACGTCGAGCGTCGTACGCAGCGAAAGGCCGCCGAACCCGTTGGGATCGAGATCGGCCCAGTACTGCAGCCCGGTCTTGCCGATCGCTTCGGCGGACATGTCGGCGCCCACGCAGAAGGCCTTTTCTCCCGCGCCGGTCACCACCACGACCCGCACGTCGCGATCGTCCTCGATGCGTTGCCAGATTTCGCTGAGCTTGCGGTGGGTCGCCTCGTCCACCGCGTTGAGGACGTGCGGCCGATCGATGGTAACCCGGGCGACGTGGTCCTCAATCTCGAAGTGGACTGTCATCGCAGCACTCCCGCCGCGACGAGGGCCTCGATCTGCTCGGCCGAGTAGCCGTGCTCGGTCAGCACCTCGACGTTGTGCTCGCCCAGGCGGGGTGGCGCATGCCGCACCTCGCAAGGTGAATACGACAGCCTGATGGGCGCGGCCAGGGCTTTGACGGCGCCCGCCACCGGGTGGTCCATCTCCAGGATCATCCGGTTCACCACGGTCTGCTCGTCCGCCAGCGTCTGCTCCATCGTGCGGACCGGAGCGCACAAGATGTCCTGCGCCTCAAGACGTTTGATCCAGTGATCGGTGGTGTTGGTGGCGAAGCGCTCACGGAAGATCGCCTGAAGCTGCGGGCGATTGGCGAGCTGCGCCTCCTGAGTGGAGAACTCCTCTCGCTGGGAGAGGTCCTCCGCCAGCTCCAGGACCTCGGACAGATCGCGTAGCGGATTCTCCTTGAACGCGCCGACGATACAGATCGCGCCGTCGGTGGTGGTGAAGACGCCGCTCAGCGGCATCGCCGCCCAGTTGATTTCACGGCCCCGGTTGAGCTGCATGCAGGCTTCCTGCATCTGCATGTGGAGCATCGAATCGTACATGGCGACCTCCACCTTCTGCCCCTCCCCCGTCAGGTCGCGCATACGCAGGGCGAGCAGGATGCCCTGCATGAGGTGCATGCCCGTGGTGTAGTCGGCCAGCGTGGTCGGGTAAATCGACAGCGGCAGGTCGGGCGACGCGCGCCGCCACATCACGCCGGAGAACGCCTGCGCGATGGCGTCCTGTCCGCCCTTGTGGCTGTAGGGACCCTCGGCGCCGAAGCCGCTGCCCGACGCCCAGATGATGCGCGGATTTACCTCGCGGAGCTGCTCGTAGCCGAAGCCGAGCCGTTCCATGACGCCAGGCCTGAAGTTGCTCACGACGACATCGGCGTCCTTGACCAGGCGGTATATGACCTCCTTGCCCTCTTCGCGGCGCGTGTCAATACTGACGCTGCGTTTATTGCGGTTGATGGACAGAAAGATCGGGTTGTCCAGGCCGTCGCGGTCGGGGATGGAGCTCCTGGACAGGTCTCCCACGCCGGGACGCTCGATCTTGATCACGTCCGCGCCGTAGTCACCGAGCAGCTGGGTACAGCTCGGCCCCATGAAGACCTGTGTGAAATCCACGACGGTGATTCCTTCGAGCGGCCTCATACTGCGACCTCCGCGTTAGGGGCTGGTACGTCTCCGGGGTCGGCGCCCTGGTCGCGCATCCCGCGCTGGATGGCAGCCGGATCGACCTGCCGGACCGTCACGTCCTTGTCGATGGCCAGCGCCGCCGCCACGCCGGCTGCCTGTCCCATCGCCATGCACGGCGGAATCTCGCGGGAGATCCGCTGCGCGTCCGGCGTGGCCGAGTAGTGGCGGCCCGCGACCAGGAGCTGGTCGACCTGGCGGGGAAGCAGCGCCCGGTAGGGGGTGTAGTAGTCGCGACCGCGGGCGACGGAGTCGGCGAAGTGCCGCCGGGCGGTGATGTCGTCCTTGGTGACGACATATTCGCCCTGTAGCAGGCGCGTCTGCCGGACGCCCATCTGCTCGGCGACATCGAGCAGATAGCAGTTCTCAAAGCCGGGCAGGTTCTGCCTCACTTCGTCGACCGCAGCCGCGATACGGGCCCTGGCGTCAAACTCGGCTCGGGTTAGCGACTCCGGATCTACCCCGTCATAACCCGACATATGGGGACAATTGCACCAGACGACGCCGGGGATCGGTGTCTTCAGCCACCATAGCTCCCACGCACCGCCGAGGATCCGCTTGATTTTGCGGTTGATCGCCCGTGCCTCGCGCGGGTTCTCCTGCTCGAACCGCTCGGCGGCCGCGGTATCCACGCCGCCTAGCCTGAACACGAGCGTGGTGAGGTAGCTGTCGTGTACGTAGTCCGCGCCCGAGCGGACCGCGACGTCGATGTCACCGGTGGTGTCGATGACCACCTCGGCCATGATCGCCTGCGGGCCCGCCTTGGTCTCGGCCACCACACCGCGCAGCCTGCCGTCGTCCACGATCGGCTGGGAGAACCACGAGTGCAGCCGCAGGTGCACCCCTGCCTCACGGACCAGGTCGTTGGAGACGCGCTTCCACCCATCGGGGTCGAAGGCGACGGCGTAGCAGATCGGTTTGGGGTTCGTGTGGGAGTGGAAGTCGAAAGTGCCCCAGCGGCTCCACTTGTTCCACATCTCGACTGAGGCGATCCGCTCATGCTCGGGCGGGAAGACGGCCAGGCCGAGCTTGGCCATCCGCTCCACGTACTCCGAAACCAGGCCGGTGACGCTGATTTCCTGGCCGTTGACCATGTCGTCCAGCACCAGCACCATGCCGCCGGCGGCGAGCCCGCCGAGCGCGGCGTACCTCTCCAGCAGAGTGACACTGGCGCCGGCGCGGGCGGCGGCGACGGCGGCGCTGACGCCCGCGGGCCCGCCGCCCACGACGACGACGTCGCTGCGGCGCACCACGGGCGCGCGCAACTCGTCAGAGGTGACCTTGAGATCCGATAGCTGCATCTATAGAACTTCCTCACTCGCCCGCGTAGGTGCCGCTGGACCTGCGCGCGGCCAGATAGAGCACAACGCTGATCAGGCAAAGCACTGCCGTATAGGTGGCGAACAACCACGACTCGTGCCGGCTCTGCAGCCAGATCAACAGATACGACGCGGTACCGCCGAAGAGCGCAACCCCGATGCCGTAACCTAGGGAGACGCCGGTGGCGCGGCTGCTCTTCGGCATCAGGGACGCCGCAACGAGGTTGTAGAGGGTCATGTTGAGCACCAGCACCACGGACCCGCCGAGGAGCACGCCGAACAGCCTGCCTAGGCCAGGGTCCTGGTAAAGGAGCATGACGAACACCGAAGGGACGGCCAGCAGCCGGGTGACGATGAACGTACGGGATAGTTTGGCCCGGTCGGCGAGCCAGCCTGTCACCACGGAGCCGATGATCATAACGACGCCGAGTGCGCTGGAGGCTGCGAAGACGCTGGACGGGTTCTCCTGGAAGACACTGCGCGCGAGGCTCGGCAGGCCAACGGCCCAGACGTAGTTGTAGGCCTGCACGGCGCCGACCACGAAAATGATCGCAACGAGGCCGAGCCAGTGCCTGCCCACCCCGCGCCACACCGTGGACGCCGAGCCCTCGGCTCGCTCACTCTCGTACAGAGTCTCTGGCAGGGAGCGGCGCAGGTACAGCACCACCAGACCGATCACCGCGCCGACCGCGAACGGAATCCGCCAGCCCCAGTCCTCCATGGCCGCGCTGCCGACCGCGAGGCTGGTGAAGAAGCTGACCACCGACGCGAGCAGCATGCCCAGGTTGACGTAGACGCTGATATAGCCCGCGGCGCGCGCTTCGCGCCCCTTTGGGGAGACCTCCACGGCATAGGCGGTCGACAGTGGCGCCTCGACTCCGGTGGAGATGCTCTGGAGCAGACGACAGGCCAGCAGGATGGCGCCGGACCACACGCCGATCGAGTCATACGTCGGCGTGATCGCTATCACCAGTGTGGTGATGGCCATCAGCGTGACCGACAGGAGCATGACCGACCGCCGGCCGATGCGGTCGGCAACGGTGCCGAGCAGCACGCCACCCAACGGCCGCATGGCGAAGCCGACCGCGAACACCGCCAGCGCGCTGAGCGTCGCGGCGACGGGATCGTGCGAGGGGAAGAACTGCGGCCCTATGTAGGCCGCGACCAGTCCGAATAGCATCCAGTCGTACCACTCGAGGGTATTGCCGAGGCCGAGGCCCAGCAGCGCCCTACGTGTGGTAGAAAGATCGTTGGCAGGGAAGGTCGAGGTAACGGTTGCGGACATGACGATCCGCCTTTCGGGGGGAAGGCCCGACCGAGGTCACCAGGTCGGCGGAGTGATCACCCAGATCGCTGTGCAGACTTCGTCGCTGGAATTGACGTACCAGTGGGGAACAGTGGACGGGTATCGAATGGCGTCGCCGGGTCCGAGTTCGTACTTGACCCCATCCAGGTAAACGTCCTTGCGCCCGGATAGGACGATCCCTACCTCCTCCCCGTTGTGCCGGAAGGGCGTTGCACTGGTGTCATGACCGGGTCGGGTCTCGACCCATGTCACCTCCAGGGCGCCATTGAGGTCGGGGACGAGCAACTCGTAGACGGCATCATCGTCGACACCATGGCCACCGAGACGCCGCCGGTCCGACCTGCGGACGAGCGGCGACCGGTGTTCCTCCTGCAGCTGGAACAGCATCCCGACGGGGATGCCGAGCCCATGTGCCAACTGGACCAGCGTGGAGAAGGACGGGTTCGCCATCCCTCGCTCCACCTGGCTGATGATCCCTGTGCTCAACCCGGCCAGCTCTGACAGCCGGTCGAGGGTCAAGCCTCGCTCCTTGCGCAGGGAGCGGATCCGGGTACCGACGGCATCGAGCATCGCGGCCAGTGATTCAGGAGTGCCGTCGTTCGCCATGCGCTTCATTTTAATGTCAGGACCTTCAACGTCAATACGATGATGAAGATTTTCATCTTCATGAAGGGTTGGGCCGGCCGGAGTCCGCCCACGTGCGTCGCCGCCATCTGCTCCCGGGCCTCCATGAAGACGCATCGCACTTCTCCAGGTTCGGGGGCTTCAAACGGTGAGCCATCACCCGGTGGCACGCTTCGTCACTCACCACGGGCAAGCCGCCGACGTGCACCATGCGCGGCGCGCACGCGCCGACAGCCAGCCCGCAGCGCGCGGACGTGGCACCGATAGGGCCGCCATCCGCGCCGCCTGACCACGACGGCGACCGTTCGGTCGGGAGTACCGGCGCGCCAACGGAAGTGGCCCAACATCATGCCCGGCCCGTGAGCCGCACGGTCACGTTTCCGCGGGCGGGAAAGCATGGTGAACCTAGCCGGCGAGCCAGCGCAGCAGCAGGCGGACGCCGAAGCCGGTGGCGCCGCGGGTGATCTCCCCATCGTCGGAGGCGGCCCGCGCGGGACCGGCGACGTCCAGGTGCACCCACGGCCGGTCGCCGGTGAACTCACGCAGGAACAACGCGGCGGTGATTGAGCCCGCGCCGAAGCCGCCCCGCCCGATGTTCGCCACGTCGGCGACGTCGGAGTCGAGCGCCTGGCGGTATTCGGCGTCCAGCGGCATCCGCCACACCCGGTCGCCGCTCGCCTCGCCCGCCGCCCGAAGACGGGCGGCGAGGTCGTCGTCGGTGGCGTACATCGCGGCGTACTGCAGGCCAAGTGCGATCTTCGCCGCCCCGGTGAGCGTGGCGATGTCCACGACGACGCTCGGGTCCAGCGCGGCGTCGGCGTAGGCGAGCGCGTCGGCGAGGACCAGACGCCCCTCCGCGTCGGTGTTGAGCACCTCGGACGTGGTGCCGCCGTAGTGGCGGATGACGTCACCGGGCCGCATCGACGAGCCGGACGGCATGTTCTCGGCCGCCGCAATGAGCCCGGTGACCTTCACGGGCACGCCCAGCGCCCGCAGCGCCGTCATGACACCGATGACGGCCGCGCCGCCCGCCATATCGGTCTTCATGGTCTTCATGCCGTCGTTCGGCTTCAGCGACAGGCCGCCGGAGTCGAACGTGATGCCCTTGCCGACCAGCACGACGTGCCGCCCGGCGGCGCCCGCGGCGTCGGCCGCGCCGGCGGCGGGCTCGTACGCCAGCTCGATCAGCCGTGGCGGGCGGGCGGAGCCGGAGCCGACGGCGATGAGTCCGCCGAAGCCCCCGGCCGCCAGCTCCTCCTCATCCCGGACGCGTACCGTCAGCCCCGACTCGGCGGCGAGCCGCGCGGCCTGCTCGGCCAGCCACTGCGGGCTCTTCTCCCGCGAGGGCGTGTTGGCCAGGTCACGGGCGACCGCCACCGCGCCGGCCACGGTCGCGCCGCGCTCAACGGCGGCCTCCGCGGACGTCACGATCGTGATCTTCTCGGCACCGGGCCGCTTGGGCGGGGTGCCGATCCGGAAGTCGTAGGAGGCCAGCAGCATTCCCTCGGCGAACGCCGCGACCGCGTCGTCGTCGGACCCCGACGGCACACCTGCGACCGCGTCGGCGCGGCCCCGGCAGCGGCGCGCCACGGCGGCGCCGGCCGTACGCAGCGCGTCCGTGCCACCGTCGCCGACCCCGAACAACAGCAGCTCGGTAAGGCCGTCGCCCAGCCGCATCGGCGCGCTGACGATCTCTCCCGGCTCGCCCTTCGCCTCCTGGTGGGCGAGCAGGTCGCCCGCACTGAGGGCGAACAGCCCGGCCAGGTCGTCCGCGTACGCCGGGTCGATCTCCGGGCCGGACCGCACCGGAACCGCGACGACCTCCGCGGCCGTCGCGACGTCCCGGATCATGCCGTCGACGGTGTGCAGCTGGGTCTGTACTGGCACTGGCTCTCCTGTACGAAACAGCGAGGGCCCCGGCCTGCGCCGGGGCCCTCGCCCGTGACTCTTCGTGGCGTGGATGACCACACCCCCGACGCGGGCGCCGTTAACCGACGACGTCCTTCAGGGCGTCGCCGAGCTCGCCTGCCTCCTCTGCCGACAGTTCGACAACGAGACGCCCGCCGCCTTCGAGCGGGACACGCATGACGATTCCGCGCCCCTCCTTGGTAACTTCGAGCGGACCATCGCCTGTCCGCGGCTTCATCGCCGCCATGCGTGCATCCCCTTCCTGCCTAGGGCCGCGTGGGGCCGCCGGGCTTCTTCGGCCGCTGACCCGTCTGCCGCATCAACGTCAACTGGTGGTGGCCCATTATCCCGTTTTCCGGGCGCTAAGTGGTAACGATCGGCTCCGAGATCGTCAGACAGGTGATCCGGGAACGCCCTTTCCGCCGTTTTGGACCGGCCCGACGATCAACGAGCAGCACCGCCGGCGTCCCCGAATCGCCGCTCTGAAAGGGCCTCCGGCCTCCTAGAACGGTGCCGGGCTCAAGGGTGCGGGCCGCCGTCCCCGGGGGACAAGCGGCGCCTCGAATCCATCCGATCCCAGCTTCCCCAAGCGGCACATGACGTCTCCGAGCCCGAGCGGCCGTCTCCGGCCACACCGCTGGCTCGCGGCGCGGCAGCGCGACCCTGCGGCCGGCCGGGAACGGCCGGCGGCTCAGGGCGGCCGGTCCGGAGGTCGTGCGGGTGCCACTTGCCCGCGGCGTGCCGCGTCCTCGATGGTCTACTGGAAAGTGAACTGATCCAGCGCCCGTACCACCGGGCGCCGAAAAGGAGCCGGACCGTGCAGGAGAGCGTGCTGTACGACCGGGCGGGAGGCGTGGCCACGATCACGCTGAACCGCCCGGACGCGATGAACTCACTGACCGCGGAGACGAAGGCGGCACTGCGCGCGGCTGTCGAACGCGCCCGCGACGACGACGCCGTGCGAGCCGTGATCCTCACCGGATCCGGCCGGGCGTTCTGCGCCGGCCAGGACCTTCGCGAGCATGCCGCCAACCTGGAGGCCGGCCGCGGTCTGGCCGGCACCCTGCACGACCACTACAACCCGACCGTGCTGGCCCTCGCCGGCATGGCCAAGCCCGTCATCGCCGCGGTCAACGGCGTGGCGGCCGGCGCCGGGTTCTCCTTCGCCCTGGCCTGCGACATACGGATCGCCGCCGACAAGGCGACGTTCGCGACCGCGTTCACCAAGATCGGGCTGGCCCCCGACAGCGGCCTGTCGTGGACGCTGCAGCGTCTGGTCGGGCGGGCCAGGGCGGCGGAGCTGCTGCTGCTCGCCGACCCGATCCGCGCGGACGAAGCGCACGGGCTGGGCCTCGTGTCGCGGGTCGTGCCCGCCGACCGGCTCGCCGACGAGGCGCGCGCGCTGGCCGAACGGCTGGCGGCCGGCCCCACCACCGCGTACGCGGCGGTCAAGGCCGCCCTCGACCACGCGGCCACCGCCGACCTGGCGAGCACGCTGGCGAAGGAGGAGGAACTGCAGAACGCCCTCGTCGCCACCGCCGACCACACCGCCGCCACCAAGGCCTTCCTCAACAAGGAACAGCCCGTCTTCGAAGGCCGCTGACACGGCTCCGAGCTCCGGCTCCGCGCCCGCGGGGTGCGGAGCCCGCTCCCGCCGCTCCCCAGGCCGGAACCGGTGAGACGCGCCGGCGCGGTGGACGACTGCGCGCCGGCCGACGTCCGGACCCGGCCCGGGATGTGCTCCCTCCCACGCCGGCACCGGGTGCCCGCCGACTCGCGTCATGTCCGCGACCGGGCCGGCTCAGGATGAGCCTGCCGAGGTTCTGGCGGCGCGCTCCGGCGCCCCGCGGTCCGCCGAGGGGCTAGCGTCAGAGCGTGACGAATGGCGAACGGCTCTCGGACGAGGCCTGGTACGCCTCGCTGCCGACGGTCTACATCTCCGCCGGTGCCTACATCACCGACGCCGCCGGGCGGGTCCTCTTGGTCAAGCCGAACTACCGGCCGCACTGGGGCTTCCCCGGCGGCATCGTCGAGGCCGGTGAGGCGCCGCACGAGGGATGCGCGCGCGAGGTGCTGGAGGAGACCGGGCTGGACCTGCCCATCGGCCGGCTCCTGGTCGTCGACTGGGTTCCCGCCGACGCCGGGCGGCCGCGCCCGAGCGTCTACTTCCTCTTCGACGGCGGGCAGGTCGACGACGGCACGCCGATCACGCTGCAGGAGGAGGAACTGGACGGCCACGCGTTCGTGACGGTCGAGGAGGGCACCGGACTACTGGCCTCCGCGTTCGCCCACCGCCTGCCCCGTGCCCGGCGCGCCCGCCGCACCGGGCGGACCGAGTACCTGCCCACGGCCGGCCCGGCGGCTGACGCGATCGGCCGCTGACGGCGTCGGTCGCGCACGGCGGCTCGGCGGAGGGCGCCGTGCCGATGCCGTAGCTCGCGCGGCGCCCCGGGCCGTTCCCGGTCCGGTGCCGCCGCCTCGGCCGTTCGAAGCGGAGGATGCCGGGAAGACCCGTTCCGTGGCGCGGCAACGGGTGTGAGAGGGCACGAGGTGACGAGCGCGGTCGTGGTCGGGGGCGGGCCGAACGGGCTGGCCGCCGCGATCCGGCTGGCCCAGGCAGGCGTGCGGGTCCGGGTGCTGGAGGCCGAGAACCGGATCGGCGGGGGTGCCCGATCATCAGAACGCCTCGTTCCGGGACTGATCCACGACGACTGCTCGGCGTTCCACCCGACCGGGGTGGCCTCGCCGTTCCTGCGCTCGCTGCGCCTGGAAGAGCACGGCCTGCGGTGGCGGTGGCCGGAGATCGACCTGGCGCATCCGCTGGACTCCGGGTCGGCGGGCGTGCTGTGGCGCGACCTGGACCGCACGACCGAGGCGATGGGCGCGGACGGCCGCCCGTGGCGGCGGACGTTCGGGCCGCTCGCGCGGCGGTTCGACGCGCTGGCCGAAGACGTCCTGGGGCCGATCACGCACCGGCCGCGGCATCCGGTTCTGCTGGCGGCCTTCGGCGCGCAGGCGCTCGCGCCCGCGTCGGTGACGGTGCGCCGGTGGCGCCGGCCCGAGACCCGGGCGCTGTTCGGCGGGGTGGCGGCGCACGCGTTCACCTCGCTGCACGCGCCGCTGAGCAGCGCCGTCGGCCTCATACTGACGGCAGCGGGGCACGCGTACGGATGGCCGGTCGCCGAGGGCGGCTCCGGGGCGATCATCGCGGCGATGGCGAAGCGGCTCGCCGCGCTCGGCGGAGTGATCGAAACCGGCGTGTACGTGGACAGGCTGGAGGCACTGGGTCGGCCGGACGTGGTGCTGCTCGACGTCGGCCCCGACGCCGTGGCGCGGATGGCCGGTGACCGGCTGCCCCGGCGGGTGGGCCGGGCGTATCGGCGTTACCGGTACGGGCCGGCCGCGTTCAAGGTCGACTTCGCGGTCGACGGGAACGTGCCGTGGCGGAACGAGTTCTGCCGCCGGGCCGGCACCGTGCACGTCGGCGGCGCGTTCGAGGAGATCGCCGCGGCGGAGGGACGGATTCTGCGCGGCATCATGCCGGCGCGGCCGTTCGTGCTGGTCGGACAGCAGTACCTGGCGGACCCTTCGCGCTCGGCCGGGAACATCAACCCGGTATGGGCGTACGCGCACGTGCCGAACGGCCACCCGGGCGACGTCGCGGACGCCGTCACGGCGCAGATCGAGCGGTTCGCGCCCGGTTTCGGCGCCCGGGTGCTCGGTCGGCACGTCCGGTCCGCGCTGCGGACGCAGGACTACGACCCAAACTTCGTCGGCGGCGACGTGTCCATCGGCGCCAATACCGGCCTGCGGATGCTGCTGCGCCCGCGCCCGGCGATCGACCCGTACCGCACGGGGATCCCGGGGGTGTACCTGTGCTCGGCGGCGACGCCACCGGGCGCGGGCGTGCACGGCATGTGCGGCTACCACGCCGCCGAGTCGGCCCTGCGGTACCTGGAGTCCGGGGCGCGCCCGGTCACCTGACGACGCGCATCCACAGGTTGGTCGGGCCGGGCGCCTCGCTCAGGCCGATGCGTTCGAGCCGTACACCGGCGCCGCCCGGCTGGTCGAACAGCCGGACGCCGTCGCCGAGCAGCACCGGCGCGATCAGCACGAGGATCTCGTCGAGCAGCCCGGCCTCCAGACACTGGCGGGCGACGTGCGCGCCGAGCACGTTGACGTACTTCTCGCCCGCGGCGGCGGTGGCCGCGGCGACGCCCTCCCGCAGGTCGCCGACGAACGTGACGCCCGGGACCGGAGCGTCCGGCGGGTTGTGGGTGAGCACGAACTGCGGGCCGTCCCAGCCGCCGCCGAACGGCTTGCCCTCCTTGTCGGTGCCCCGGTGCGGGTCGTCGCCGCGGAAGGTGCGGTTGCCGACGAGCAGCGCGCCGATCCTGCCGATGATCTCCGGGACGATCGGGTTCGGGCCGAGGTGCGGGGTCAGCCAGGACATGTCGCCGCCGTGGCCGGCGATGAAGCCGTCCAGCGACATCGTGGCCGAGTACAGGAGCTTCGCCATGGTCTCCTCCATCGAATGCGCGATCCGTCCCGTTGAGACCGCGGGCCGCCCGGAAGGTCATCGGCCGATCGGCGGCTCGGGAGGCGGCCGTCGCCACGTCATCCGCGGCGACGTCGCCCGCCTCCATTCACACCGGCCCGAGTTCACGGTAACGCGGTGACCGAAATGTGCGCCGCGTTCGGTGCCAGCCAGATGCGCGTACACTGCCGAACCGCCGTCCACGCCCGAAGTGGGCGCCGATCCGGCAATGGCCCAGCGTCAGCGGAAAATGGAGAGAACATGCGGGCACCGTCGCCGCTCCGTCCCGGCGATCCCGAGCGCATCGGCGCGTACCGGCTGGTCGGGCTGCTCGGAGAAGGCGGCCAAGGTGCCGTCTACCAAGGCGAGGCGCAGAACGGCGAACGCGTCGCGGTCAAGCTGCTGCACGCGCGATTCAGCGGGGACGCCAGGGCGCGCGGGCGATTCGCGGCGGAACTGGCCATGGCCGAACGCGTCGCGCCGTTCTGCACGGCGCGCGTGCTGGACGCTGACCTGGACGGCGACCGGCCCTATATCGTCAGCGAGTTCATCGACGGCCCGTCCCTGGCGGAGGTCATCGCCGCCGGGAACATTCCGCACGGGCCCGCGTTGGAGCGGCTCGCGATCGCGACGGTGACCGCGCTCGCCGCGATCCACGAGGCCGGGATCGTGCACCGCGATTTCAAGCCCGGCAACGTCATCATGGGTGCCGACGGCGCCCGGGTTATCGACTTCGGGATCGCCCGCGCGCTGGAGGCCACCGGCACGCTGTCCAGCGCGGTCATCGGCACTCCCGCCTACATGGCACCCGAACAGATCGCCGGGCAGAAGATCGGGCCCGCCGCCGACATCTTCGCGTGGGGCTGCACGATCGCCTACGCCTCCAGCGGCACCACACCGTTCGGGCAGGACTCCATTCCCGCGGTGATGCACCGCATCCTACACGGAGAACCCGAGCTGGGGCGGCTGACCGGGCCGCTGCGTGCCCTGGTCGCCGCCTGTCTCGCCAAAGACCCGGCGAGGCGCCCGACCGCACGTCAGGTCCTGCTGCGCCTGCTGGGCGCGGCCGAGTCCGCCGCCGCGCCGGAGACGCTGCTGACCCAGGGCGCCCGGGCGTCCGTCGACCTGCACGCCACGACCCTGGCGGGGCCGCCGCCCGCACGCGGCCTCCCGGCCTCCGCCCCGCCGGCGCACGGAATCGTGGGCGGGGCCGCCCCGGGTTTCCAGGGCGGCGCGCCCGCGACCAGAGCCGAACGGCCGGCCGTGACCCTTCCGGGGGACCGGTCGCCCGGACCGGGCCGTGCGGTGGCGATCGCGGTGGCCGTCGCCGCCGTCGTTCTCGGTGTGGCGGCCTTCCTGCCGTGGGCGCAGGTCAGCGTGTTCACCATCGGATCGTCCGGGCATGTCAGAATGAGCGCCGCCGATGTGACGGGCATCCACACCGTGTGGGGAATCGTCGCTCTCATCATGGCCGTGGTGGCGGTCAACGTCGCGATGACGCACGGCTTCACCCGGCGCATGGCCCTCGGGTGGGCGGCGATCCCGGGGGGCCTGGCCGCCCTGTCGATCGCCGGCTTGATGCTCCGGCGGCAGGATCTGCACAGCAAGAGCCCCGACTACGGGAAGCTCAGCGCCGACGAGCTGCGGGCCATGGGCATGACGTTCCACATCGCGCTCTCCCCGGGCGTGTACGTCGCGCTCGCTGCGGCCGTCGTCGTGACCGTGTCCGCCCTGGTCTCCCTAGCGTCCCGCCGCACGTAGCACCGGCCTGTGATCGCGGACGGTCGCCGGCCGATCTCGGCGCCTTGTCATATGACCGAGCACACAGCGGACGGCGGTTGTCGGGGTGCGCGTTGTGCCGGTCGCCGCGTTCGCCTAACGTCATGGGAATTTCGCCGTCGTGGAGGCCGCGGAGATGACCGCCCTGCGGAAGGAGTCCCTGCGGGACCTGCTGCGCCCGTCGCAGGACGCCGCCATCGCCGAGATGGTGCGCGAGGCCCGCAGGCACATCCCCGAGTACGTCGAGGGTTCGGAGGCCGACCACGCATTACAGCACCGGGTGGCCACGACCGTCGCGTTGTTCGTCGACTCGCTCGGGCAGGACGAACCCGACTGGCTGCCGTTGACCGATCTGTACGCGCGGATCGGCGAGGACACGGCGCGGGCCGGGGACAGCCTGGACCGCCTGCAGACCGCGCTGCGGCTGAGCAGCCAGGTCGCGTGCCGGCGATTCATCAAGGACGCGTACCGCTTCGGCTGGCCGCAGGAGACTGACCCGTCTGAGGAGGGTGCGACCCGAGGAGGTGACATCTTGTCGGTGGGGCGGTCCTGGTCTCAGCTCGTCCGCGGGGATGCCGTCGCCGTGGTGGGTGTCCTTCTGGCCGGGGAGGAGTTCGCGGGCCTTCTCGTTACCGGGATGGGGCCGGACACGCCCCGCGTGCCGGACGCACGATCCCACGGCGGGGACGGTGGGCGGGAGACGGCATGAGGCGGCTTCGGCCGGGTCGGTGGCGTGGCCGGGGCAGGGGGAAGAAGACAACGGGCGCCGCGGGCGGCGCGGTCACGGCATCGGCCATCGCCGCCGTCGGCGCGGTGGTCGGCGACGTCGAAAAAGGGCCGGGGTCGGCCGGTGGGCCGGTCAGACCCCGGCGGAAGGCGCTCATCTACGTCATCGCTGTCAGCCCGCGACCAGGCGGTCGCGGGGGCCTGGTGGTCACGCTCGCGTTGGCGGCGGACCACGTACGCACCTGGCGCGATGCCGGTGCCACCGTGTTCGGGTGGATGAGGTAGGCGGTCGCGGTGGTCTCCAGTGCGCCGAGGGCGAGGGACTGCTCGTCGCGGACATCGGTGGTCCACCGGCAGGTGCCGGGCCACGCCGACCGCGGTGACGCCATCACGATCATTGTGATCGTATCGCAAGGCCGCCAGGGCGGCCCCGCACGGCCGCACGCCGTGTGGGGCCGCCCGACCGTTGGAGTCCCGCGCCCTTGCGGGTCGGACGGCGTCCTTCCCGGCGGATGCGCATGAGGCCCGTCAGGCTCCCTGGGACGTGGCCACCGCGGCTTGTCGAAGGTGCCGGAGAGCCGGCGTATGAACAGCCGTCACCGCGCGCCGGCCGGCTGGCGCATCTCCGCCTCGGTGGGAACGGGAATGCCGTCGACGGGGGACTCGGGGGTGCCGATGCACGGGCGGGTGATCGCCTCGACCTGCCGCTGGGCGGCGAGCGGATCGGTCACCCAGGTCCGGTAGAACTCGAATGGGCAGTCGGCTACGCCCTTGTCGCCGTCCCCGGAGGCCAGCACCCCGGTGTAGCCGCGGTGCAGCAGCTTGAACATCTGGTTCTGCGACTGCCAGTTCGCCCGGGCGTCCCGGATGAGGGAGGTGGACAGCTCGGCGTACTGCACGCTGTTGGACTCCTCCCCGGTCTCGGCCAGCGTACGCCCGTCGAAGCCGATGATCGAGGAGTGGCCGAAGTAGGAGTAGACCCCGTCGAACCCGGCGGCGTTGGCGACGGCCACGTAGACGTTGTTCATCCACGCCATCGCCTTGGCGACCATGATCTGCTGTTCCTTGGCCGGGTACATGTACCCCTGGCAACGCACGATCAGCTCGGCCCCGCGCATGGCGCAGTCCCGCCAGATCTCGGGGTAGTTGCCGTCGTCACAGATGATGAGGCTGACCTTCAGCCCCTTGGGGCCGTCGCTGACGTAGGTCTTGTCGCCGGGGTACCATCCCTCGATCGGACACCAGGGCAGAATCTTGCGGTACTTCTGCACGATCTCGCCCTGGTCGTTCATCAGGATCAGGGTGTTGTACGGGTTCTTGCGCGGGTGGTCCTCGTGCCGCTCACCGGTCAGGGAGAACACCCCCCACACTCCGGCGCGGCGGCAGGCGTCGGCGAAGATCTCGGTCTCCTCACCCGGTATCGAGACCGCGGTGTCGAACATCTCCTGCCGGTCGTACATGATCCCGTGAGTGCTGTACTCAGGGAACACGATCAGGTCCATCCCGGGCAGGCCCTGCTTCACGCCGACGATCATGTCGGCGATGCGGCGGCAGTTGTCCAGCACCTCCGCACGGGTGTGCAGCCGCGGCATCTGGTAGTTGACGACGGCTACGCCGACGCAGTCCTTGCTGCTGCTGATGTCTCCGTGACGCATGGTGGCTCCTCTCCATGGGCCTTTGACAGGGATATGGACGTTTTCGTGCCCGCACCCGGGTTCGGGCTCAGGTGGCGCCGCTTCCGACCGATGCCGAGGCTGAGAGAGCCTCGGCCGGAAGGCCGGCTTCGTGCGGGCGGGTGAGCGGCCACAAGCCGCCGAACACGATGACCGCGAGGACGACCAAGGCGATCACCTGCGGCACCTGGTGGTCGAAGTGGCCGGTGAGCAGGAGCATCGCCGGGATGGCCGCGGTGACCCACCCTTCGATCGCGGTCACCCAGCCGACGTAGGTGGTGAGCTCACTCCGTTTCAGCCCGAGCAGCAGGAAGAACAGGAACCACAGGACAGCCCAGTACAGCCAGATGACGCCGAACGATGTGTCCCGCAGCCTGGTGAAGTTGATGGCGGAGTAGCCCACGGCCAGGATCGACACGAAGAGGGAGAACCACCCCACCCCCGTTGTGTCGAGGTTCGCCAGGCCGCCGATGCCGACGTACAGGTAGGTGAAACCGAACAGGTAGATGCCTGAGGCGGACAAGATCGCATTCTGGTCGCCGCCCGCGGTGAAGATCAGATAGGTCGGCGTCACCACCTGGAGCGCACCGACGAAGAGGTTGAATACGGCCCCCGCTTTGGGATCGACGCGTCCCAGCAGCATGACGCCGTTGAGGAACAGGACGGCTCCGACGTACAGCAGACCCACCGCAGCCACGGCTTACCTCCAACCGGTCGGGTCGGCCAGGCGAACCCCGAGGGCGTTCGCTTCCAAATGAAAGTATTTTGGAAACGGATCAATGTCAACAGATGGCGATGCTGACCTGCATATTCACTCACGTATGTCGCCGCCAACGCGGAGCCGACGTGAACCGGCACGTCCCTCCGTGGTGGGACGCGTCGCGGCCTCGATGGTGCCCGAGCCGCCTACAGGGCGGTGATGATCTCGAAGTCGAGGCCATTGGCCTCGGCGAGGTAGACGCGTTGGCGCAGGTGCCGATCCCGCAGGTGGACGGCGCCGCGCGGACCGTCATAGCCGACGGTGTCGGCGACCCGGCACATGCGCATCGCGTCGAGGTTCCCCGCGCGCTGTGCCAGGGCAGCGAACAACCGCACGCCTTCGTAGCAGGATTCCCCGAGGCTGTTGAGAGTCGGCGCGTCCGGCCCGAACCTGCGCACGTAGAGGTTGTGGAAATCCAGGTTGTCGCCCGTGGGAAGAGCGTCGAAGTAGCCAGCGGCGGCGTACAGTCCGCGCGTGCTGTCCGCTCCGCTGCCGAGCAGCATGTTCTCCTCCATGAGCGGGCTGAACCGCAGACAGCGCTCGTCCAGGCCGACGCGGGCGAAGGCGCGGTTGAAGATCACGGCGTCCTGGCCGACGAGCAACATGAGGACGGCGTCCGCGCCACTGCGTTCGATGCGGCGCAGCACCGCCTCGAAGTCCTGCGTCCCGAGCGGCAGGAAGTACGTGTCACAGAGCTCCCCACCGACCTCGCGGATATAACGGCGAGCCGCGCGGGCGGTGCCGTGCGGCCAGACGTAGTCGTCCCCGACTATGCACCAACGGCGCACGCCACGTTCGCGCACGAGCCAGCGCAATGCGGGCAGCACCTGGATTCCCGGCGTCTCGCCGGCCAGGAACACCCCGGGCGCGGCCTCGCCTCCCTCGTACAGCGGGGCGTAGACATAGGGCACCCGGCCCGCGATCCGGTCGACGATCGCCTGGCGCACCGAGGACAGATGCCATCCCGTCACGGCATCCAGAGCCCCAGCGGACACCAACGCGTCCACCTCCGCGGCGACCTGCCGCGGCGGACCCCCGCCATCGATCACCACCAGGTGCAACTCGCGACCGAGTACCCCGCTCCCGAGATTGAACTCCTCCGCTGCCAGCTCAGCGCATGCCTCGCACGAGGGCCCGAAGATCCCCGCAGGACCCTGGAGGGGGATGACCAACCCCAGCCGCAGCGTCGCGGCGGGACACGTCCGCAGCTCGGGATGTCGATCGAGTATCGGTACCGCCACCGTCATGGAGCCACCTCCGACGGAGCAGGCCGCGAAAGCGATGTTGCCGACAATACCCATCCGGCTGACGCGGAGGGCAGACCCGAGCCGATCGTCTCGTCGGCCCCCTCCCCCATCGTGCACAATGACAGGGCGACCATGACTCGTCCCCACACCAACCCAACCCTCGCCCAGATCCTCAGCCAGGCCGAGCGTTCCGTTCTGCGTAAACTCGCCGAGCTCGTGGATGCGCACGGCAGCACGGTCGAGCAGTGGCGGATCCTCACCCTGCTCGCCGACGGCCGTGGTCACCCCATGAAGGAGATCGCCGACTTCGCCTTCGTGCCCCCACCGACGCTCACCCGGATCATCGACAAGATGATCGCTGACAACCTCGTCTACCGTCGCGTGGACCCGGACGACCGACGGCGGGTCCTCGTCTTCTCCAGTGCCCGCGGCCGAAGACTGCACGCTCGGCTCCAGCGCGAGGTCGAACACTACGAGGCCGAACTCGCGACCTCCGACAACGACCTCGACCTGCGGACACTCGCCGCGCTCCTCACGCAGTTGGTCGAACGGACTACGTCGAACGCCGCCCCGCCCCCAGCGACCGGCGCGCCAAGCTCATCGTCCCCACCCCGCTCGGCCTCGACGAGATGACCCGGTCCGACGCCATCCCGGCCGCCATCGAGCACCGCCATGCCCAAGCCGTCGGCGCCGACGCCTACATCGAGCTCAAGCGCCTCTTCCGGCAGATCGTCCAGCGGCAACGCGCATGGCGCGACACCATCGGCGACCAGGACGCCGGGGAACCGGCCGAGCGCTGACGGCGTCCGGGGCCCGCGGGTGCCGATCGCCTCGGGCCCCGCGCCGCGGCGGGGTGCGTGGATCGACCGCCGACGGCAGCAGGCCGGCAGCCGGCCTCGGGCCGTCGCCACCCGCCTACCTGTAGAAAGCGATGCCAGGCCGCCGTCTCGCTCCCGACGCCACCGCGGGCGCGGGTCACCCGCAGCCGTGCACTCCGTGCGGGAAGGCCCGGGCGTCCGCCGTACACTCACGATCATGACGACGTCGCAGACCCACGCGGCCCCGGAGAGGGCGGCCCTGCACGAGCTGGTCGACGGGGTCTTCGCCTGGGTGCAGCCCGACGGGTCCTGGTGGATCAACAACGCCGGCGCGGTGGCCGGGCCGGAGGGCACCGTCGTGATCGACACGTGTGCCACGGAGGTCCGCACCCGCCGGTTTCTCGGGGCGCTGCGCGCTGCCACCGCCGACGCGCCGCTGCGGTTCGCGGTCAGCACCCACCTGCACGGTGATCACACGTACGGCAACAGCCTGCTGCCCGACACCACCGTCCTGATCGCGCACGAGGAGACCCGGCAGGGCATCATGGCCGACCCCCTCATCGACGGGTACCCGCCGTTCTGGACGCCCGTGCCGGACTGGGGAGACGTCAGCCGCCGACCTCCCGACATCACGATGATCTCCGAGCTGGCGGTGACCGTCGGCGGGCGCCGGATCGAGCTGCGCCATCCCGGCTACGCCGCGCACACCCCCGGGGACGTCGTCGTCTGGCTGCCCGAGGAGCGGGTGCTGTTCACCGGTGACCTCATCTTCAACGGTCTGACCCCGCTGGTCGCCATGGGCTCGGTCGACGGGGCCCTGCGCGCCCTCGACTGGATCGCCTCCTTCGACGCCAAGCTGATCGTACCGGGCCACGGCCCGATCTTCGACGCGCAGGCCACCCCGGAGGTGCTGGCCGCCCACGAGCGTTACTACCGGTTCGTGCTGGACACGGCCGCCGAGGGGCGCCGCGACGGGGTGTCGCCGCTGGCCGCGGCCGAGCGTTGCGATCTCGGCGAGTTCGCCTCCTGGGCCGACTCCGAGCGACTGGTGTTCAACCTGCACCGCGCCTACGCCGACGCATCGGGCGAGCCCTTCGATCTCGTCCAAGCCGCCGCCGATTCGGTGACCTTCAACGGCGGACCGATGCGCACGGCCGTCTGAGCCCCGCTCACGCGCCTCGCCTGCCTGGGCGTGGTCCGGTCGGCGGGGGCGGCGTCGGTACATCGCCCGGGCGAGGCCGACCGGGTGCCCGCAGCCGCCCGTACCACCGCGGCCCGCGCCTGGTCAGGGTCTGCGGCCGACGCCCCCGTACGCCTCCACATCAACGGAGGGGTCGGAGGGGTCGGGGCGCCACCGGTTACACCGGACCACGCCGGGTTCGACGAGCTCCAGCCCCTCGAAGAAACGGGCGATCTGCTCGGGGGAGCGCAGCTTGTAGGGGACGGCGCCGCTTTCGTTGTAGGCGCGCTGGGCCTCGTTGAACGCCTCGTCGCCGTCGGTGCCGTCGTTGAGCGCCAGATAGCTGCCGGAGGGCAGGGCGTCCATCAGGCGGCGCACGATCGCCTGTGCCTCGTCGTCGTCGGTGACGTGCCCCAGCACCCCGATCAGCATGAGCGCGATGGGCCGGGAGAAGTCCAGGAGCTCGGTGGCACGGTCCAAGATCGCGTCGGGGTCGCGCATGTCGGCGTCGATGTAGTGGGTGGCCCCCTCCGGCATGCTGGTCAGCAGGGCACGGGCGTGCCCCAGCACGAGGGGGTCGTTGTCGACGTAGACGATGTGGGACTCCGGCGCGACCCGCTGGGCGACCTCGTGGGTGTTATCGGCGGTGGGCAGCCCGGTTCCGATGTCGAGGAACTGGCGGACGCCGGCCTCGCCGGCCAGGTAGCGGACGGCGCGGCCCAGGAACTGCCGGTCGGTGCGGGCGATGTCAACGATGCCGGGGAAGACCTTCTTGTACTGGTCACCAGCCTCGCGGTCGACGGGGAAGTTGTCCTTGCCGCCCAGCCAGTAGTTCCAGATCCGCGCCGAGTGCGGCACGGTCGTGTCGAGCTTGGGCGACGGTTGGGGATCGGGGGAAGCGTCGTCGGTCACGGGGGAAGGGCCTCTCCTTTGCGGTGGGGACTAAAACCGAACTCCATTATCACCACGCCGATCCGCCTCCGTGGCGGATCGGTACATCCCGGTGGTAAGCACGCCGGCATCTCGCGGACGGCCGTGCTCCCGACACGTTCCGCCGGCCGTACCGACGCGCCAGCATGAATTCCTGAACGTTTGGTCGGTAATTCGACCGTGGCGGCTTCCGAGGAGGACGGCCTCGATGACCGCACTGCGCAGTTACGCCGACGGACGAGGGTGTCCCGCTGAACGACGCGGTGACGGGAGAGGAGGCCGCACGCGTCTCCTCGGCCGGGATCGACATGGCCGCCGCGCTGGACCACGGCCGCCGCCTCGGTGGTCCGGCGCTGCGGGAGCTGACGTTCCACCAGCGGGCGGCGCTGCTGAAGTCGCTGGCGTCGTACCTGCGCGAGCACCGCGAGGAGCTGTACGCCCTGTCGACGCGGGCCGGCGCGACGCCCGACGACTCCAGGTTCGACGTGGACGGCGGCATCGGCGTGCGTCACGCACGAGAACCTCGCCGACGATGACGCGCTCCGGGCGGTCTCCGCCGGATGGCCCGCCGTGTGCGCCAACCTCAAATCCCTGCTGGAAACCGGCCACGTGCTACCGCGTGCGCCGTGGGAGATGCAGGCTGAACTGCGCGCCGCCCAGATGGCCCGCAACGATCCTGCCCCTCAGGCACGGTAGTTCGGGCCGGCGCGGCCCTCAGCCGGCGCCGGGCGGGTCCAGGTCGGCCATGACGCCGTAGTGGTCGCCGGCCCGCCTGCGCCGGCGGGGACCGACGCCGGGGCAGGGGTCCGCCCCTGACCTGGTGCGGCGGCCGGTTGGTCCGCCGGAGCTCCAGGTCCGGCGCGGCCACCGGGCCGGAACGTGCGAACGCCGGAAACATCAGGCGACCGGAGGTCAGCGGTAGGCGCCGCGGCGGAAGCAGCCGGCCAGGTGGTCGTCGACCAGGCCGCACGCCTGCATGAGGGCGTACACGGTGGTCGGGCCGACGTGCCGGAAGCCGTGCCCCTTCAGCTCCTTGGCCAGCGCCGCGGAGCCGGGCGTGGTGGCGGGCACGTCGCCAGGCGTCTTGGGTGCGGGCGCGTCGGGGTCGGCGTACCGCCACACCAGCTCCGCCAGGCCGACCGGCATGTCCAGCATGGCCCGCGCGTTCGCGATCGCAGCGTCGATCTTGCGCCGGTTGCGCACGATCGCGGCGTCGGCCATCAGGCGTTCGACGTCGCCGGGGCCGTAGGCGGCGACCTTCTCCGGGTCGAAGCCGTCGAAGGCGCGCCGGAAGCCCTTGCGCTTGCGCAGGATCGTCAGCCACGACAGGCCGGACTGGAACGCCTCCAGGCAGAGCCGCTCGTACAGGCCACGGTCGTCGCGGACCGGGCGGCCCCACTCCTCGTCGTGGTAGGCGATGTAGTCGGGCGCCGACGCGCCCCACGGGCAGCGCGCCAAGCCGTCAGGGCCGATCATCGTCATCAGGTTTCGCCTCTGCGTCGGCGGGACGGTGCACGCCCCCCGCCACGGTGCGGAGGAGGACGTTAATCGAACATCCTAGCGAGGCGGTGCAGCGACGTCCGCAGCATGAGGCGGGCGGCCGGACCGACCGCGAACCAGGCCGCCCGGCCGGCCGGCCCGAACGGCAGGTCGACCAGCTCCGCCCACGTCACGCGGCACCGGTCGCCGGGCAGGTCGAGCAGGTCGAACAGGCCCTCGCCGCGGATCAGCGACCCGGTATGGCGGACCCGCACCCGGTGCGGCGGCCGCCACTCGGTGATCACCATGGTGTCGAGGAAGCCGACCGGCCCCACGCCGGTCCACGCCCGCAGGCCCTCGCCCTTGCCCGCGCCGCCCTCGGCACGGGTGAACGGCACCCACTCGCCGTGCCGCGACCAGTCGACGAGGACGTCCCACACCTCACGCGCCGGCGCGCAGACATCGGCGGAGGCGTGGACGGCGACGCGGCCGACGGCACTACCGTCCTTTCGCATCGGGCGCTCCCGGGGTACGATCTCGCGACCCGCCACGGGCGGGCCGGGATGGGACGGCGTCGCCGGAGATGGCCGGGCGAGAGCTCACCAGCCGTCCTCGGGCTCGCCCTGCGTGTGCCCGCCGGGCTCCGGCCACCGGTCGTCGGCGCGCTCGCCCGGCCGCGCCCACGGCGCGGCGGCGTCCGGCTCGTGCCGCTCCGGCCCCGCGGCGTCGTCCGCGGCCGGTTCGCCGGGATTCGCCCAGGATCGGGCCTCGTCGCGCCGCGCGGCCTGCCGCGGATCGAACACGACGCGGTCCTGGATCGTCGTGGGCGGCGGCGGCAGCGCACGCGGTTCGTCACCGCCCGGGGAGGGGCCGCGTTCGTCCGCCCGCCCGCCGGCCGGCATGTCGGTCAGCGTGTCAGGCGCTCCGAGGGCGTCGGGCGGCGGCGTGGCCGCCGGAACGGCCGGTCGCCAGGAACCGGCCTCGGACCGGTCGTCTCCACCGGCGCGCTGCCGTGCCTCGGCGAGTTCCTGCTCCAGCACCGCGATGCGGGTGTCGCGCTCGGTCAGCTCGTGCGCGAACCGCTCCAGCGCCGCGTCCGTGATCTGCTTGTGGTATCCCCACAGGCCCATCGGCAGCCGGAGCAGCGCGGCGTCCGTCCCGCCGGCCGAGCGGCGGCCGGGGAGCGCCAGCGGCGGATGGTCGGGGTGCTCGACGGACAGCTCCCCGCCGCCGCCCGTGGCCACGACGACGATCGCGGCCAGCACGGCCACGGCGGCGACCGCCAGGATGATGGTGACGACCATGAACCGATCGTGCCACACGGACGTGACCTGGCGTGTGAGCCCGGGATCTTCCGCGCGGCACGCCACCTGATCAGCGGGTTCGCCTGCTCGCGGGAGAACGCCGGTGAAAGCCGCGAAACGGAGTACCGTACGCCGCCCGCGCCCGGTGGCCGCCGCCCGCGCCCGGTGGCCGCCGCCCGTGTCGTCGGGCCCCACCGCCCGTGCCGTCGCGTTCCGGTGGCCGCCGCCCATGCGTCGCGCGCGGGCGGTCGGTCGACCTCGCGTCATGCCCCGGTCGCGGCCACCCGGCGGGTACGCCGGCCCGTCGCGCGCCGGTGCGCCACCGCCGCCTCCGCCCTACCGCTGGAAAACGGCAGTACCGGCACGCGCGGGCGGCTGTGCGACGAGCGGGCGGACACGGCCGCCGTACCAGGCGCCGGGCGGCCCGTGCGGCGCCGGGCCGGCCGGTCAGGGCTCGGACTCGACGTAGTCCTCGGCGGTGGGCTGCATGCGGACGGGCCGGCGCTCCAGGTGGTCGAACGCCTCGCCGACCGTGGTCACCCAGCCGACGGCGTCGAAGATGCGCGGGCGAGCGAACCCCTCGTCGAACAGGTGCTTCATCAGCTCCCGCAGCGGCTCGTACAGGCCGTAGGGGTCGAGGATCGCGATCGGCTTCTCGTGCATGCCGAGCACCCGGGACGTCCAGATCTCGAACAGCTCCTCCAGCGTGCCGAGCCCGCCGGGGAGTATGAGGAAGGCGTCGGAGCGGCGGTCCATCTCGCCCTTGCGGGCGCGCATGTCGCCGGTGACGATCAGCTCGGTACAGGCGACGTCGGCGATCTCGACGTCGACCAGTGCCTGCGGGATGACGCCGATGGTCGCGGCGCCGCCCTCGCGGGCGGCCCGGGCCACGGCGCCCATGCAGGAGACCGTCGCGCCGCCGCTGACCAGGGTGTGCCCGCGCCGGGCGAGCTCGGCGCCCGCCTCCGCGGCGAGGTCGAGGTAGCGGCGCTCGATGCGGCCGCTGGAGGAACAGAAGACGCAGACCCGCATCAGCTTCCGTTGCCTCCCGCTTCCCTGGTCGCCCGCTGCGCCGCCTGTTCTTCCAGCCTGCGCTCCTGAGACTCGTGCGCGCGCCGGATGCGGGAGACGACCTCTTCGGGGTCGTCGGTGAGGTGCACCAGCTCGAAGTCTTCTGGCGAGATCTTGCCGCCGGGCAGCATCTTATCCTTGATCCACTCCAGCAGACCGCTCCAGTAGTCGGTGCCGACGAGGACGATCGGGAACCGGGTGATCTTATTGGTCTGGACCAGCGTGATCGCCTCGAACAGCTCGTCGAGGGTGCCGAAGCCGCCGGGGAGCACGACGAACGCCTGGGAGTACTTGACGAACATCGTCTTGCGGACGAAGAAGTAGCGGAACTCCAGGCCGATGTCGACGTAGTCGTTCAGCCGCTGCTCGAAGGGCAGCTCGATGCCGAGCCCCACCGAGGCGCCGCCGGCCGCGCTGGCGCCCTTGTTGCCCGCCTCCATGATCCCGGGCCCGCCGCCGGTGATCACGGCGTAGCCCGCCTCGGCGAGCAGGCGGCCGATGCGCTCGGCCAGCTCATACTCCTCCGAGCCCGGCTTGGTGCGCGCGGAGCCGAAGACGCTCACCGCCTGCCCGAGCTGGGACAGCAGCCCGAAGCCCTCGACGAACTCCGCCTGGATGCGCAGCACCCGCCAGGGGTCGGTGTGCAGCCAGTCGGAGGGACCGCGCGCATCGAGCAGGCGCTGGTCGGTGGTCGTCGGGGGGATCGCCCTGCCGCGTAGCGTCGCCGGGCCCTGCCGTCGCCGGCGTGACGTTTCCTCGGGAGGCGCTTCTTCAGATGGCATGTCCATACGGTAGCCACGCTGCACAACTCGATTACGTCGATGAGGCGGCATGCCGCTTAAGACCAATGGATGCGATCCGCGCCGATCGCCTACACTTCCGACGTGAACGAAGCTATAGACGTTCTCGACTCCGAACCGGTATTCGTCGACCCGAGCGGGCGGAGACGACGGATCGCGCGGAACGCCGGGATCGTCGTCGGCTGTCTCCTCGCCGCCTACCTGGCGACCGTCGCGTTCGGCGTCGTCACCGGCTCGCGGGTGCCGCTCACCCCCTGGCCGGCGAGCCGGCCCTCCGCCCGCGCCGCGCGGCCCGGCCACGATGACGTCCTCCGCCGGGCTCCCGTGCACACGGCCACGACGCCACGCACCCGGTCGCGGACCACCGCCCCCGCAAGCGGAGCCTCGCCAACGGCGCGCGCGACCGCTCCGGCCGGCTCCGCCCGGGCCTCCGCCAGTCCCACGCCCACGCATCCGGGCCGCGGCCGCGCGTACGGGCTCGCCAAGGCGCCGCACCCCAAGAAGGGCTGATGGCCCGCCCCCGCGGCCGCCGCGACCCACGCGGCCACTGGATCCTCCTGCTCCTGGGCGCCGTCACGCTGACCGCCGGGCTCCTCTTCCAGGGCTACGCGCACGGCGCCGTCGGCGAGTCGGCCCAGCACGCGCACTCCGCGAGCGGCCCCGCGCCGACCGCCGTGACCGGCGGCGGCCCCGTGCTGAACCTGTCCGGCGGCACCCCCCGCAGCCTGCGCCCGCCGGCCCGCACGATCGCGCTGACCTTCGACGACGGACCCGACCCGCGCTGGACCCCGCAGGTGCTCGACGTGCTGCGCCGGCACGGCGCGCACGGCACCTTCTTCGTCGTCGGCGCGCACGCCGCCGAGCACCCGGACCTCGTACGGCGCGCGCTGCGCGAGGGCAACGAGGTCGGCTCGCACACCTACACCCATATCGACATGGCGAGCTCGCCGCCCTGGCGGATCCGCTTCGAGCTGGACCTGACGCAGCGGGCGCTGGCCGGCGCGGCCGGCGTCAACACCCGCCTCCTGCGCATGCCCTACTCCTCGGTGCCCGGCGGCCTCACCGCCGCCGAGTACCAGGCCGCCCGTGAGGCAGGTCGCGAGGGGTACGTCGTCGTGCTCGCCGACCGCGACACCGAGGACTGGCGACGGCCCGGCGTCGCGCGGATCGTCCGGGCGGCCACGCCCACCCACGGCACCGGCGCGGTCGTGATGATGCACGACGCCGGCGGAAACCGCGCGCAGACCGTCCAGGCGCTCGACACGCTGCTGACCCGGTTGTCCGCCAAGGGATACCGGTTCACCACGCTGAGTGAGGCGCTGGGCCTTCCGCGCGCCGACGTGCCCGCCTCCATGGCCGACCGCGTGGCCGGTACGGCGATGGTCGACGGGCAGCGCTCGGCCGGCTGGGCGGCCGGTGCGCTCTCCAGCCTGTTCATCGTCTTCGCCCTGCTCACGGCGGTGCGGCTCCTGGCCCTTCCGCTGTTCGCCCGCGTGCACGTGGCCCGGGTCAGGCGCGGGCGGCGCCGGACGAGACGGCGCCGGGCGATGGGGATGCGCGAGGTCCCGCCGCCGGTATCAGTGATCGTTCCGGCGTACAACGAGGAGGCCGGCCTCGCGGCGACCGTGCGATCGCTCGTGCACAGCGACTATCCGGCGCCGATCGAGGTGATCGTCGTCGACGACGGGTCGACCGACGACACCCCGATCATCGGCGACCGCCTCGCGCGGGAGTACCCGAACGTCCGGTTCGTGTCGCGGCCGAACGGCGGCAAGCCCGCCGCCCTCAACACCGGCATCGCGTACGCGCGCGCCGAGATCCTGATCCTCGTCGACGGCGACACCGTCTTCCAGCGCGACACGATCGGCAACCTCGTCGGCCGGCTCACCGATCCGCGGGTCGGCGCGGTCAGCGGCAACACCAAGGTCGCCAACCGCAAGGGGATCATCGGCCGCTGGCAGCACCTGGAGTACGTCATCGGCTTCAACCTCGACCGCCGGATGTTCGACGTCCTCGAATGCATGCCCACCGTGCCGGGCGCGATCGGCGCGTTCCGGCGGCAGGCGCTGGACTCGGTGGGCGGGCTCAGCGAG
Organism: Actinomycetota bacterium; assembly: GCA_048498315.1. Classification (GTDB taxonomy): domain Bacteria; phylum Actinomycetota; class Actinomycetes; order Streptosporangiales; family Streptosporangiaceae; genus Actinoallomurus. The sequence goes on along the minus strand of JBEHYF010000003.1, from coordinate 12,245 downwards.
GAGACGCTCGCCGAGGACACCGATCTGACCATGGCGATCTGCCGGGCCGGCTGGCGCGTCGTGTACGAGGAGAGCGCCATCGCCTGGACGGAGGCGCCGTCGTCGCTGCGCCAGCTCTGGCGGCAGCGCTACCGGTGGTGCTACGGCACGCTGCAGTCGATGTGGAAGCACAAGAGGGCGGTTCTCGAGCGCGGCCGCTCGGGCCGCTTCGGCCGGCGCTGCCTGCCGTACCTGACGATCTTCCAGGTGGTGCTGCCGCTGTTCGCGCCGGCCGTGGACGTCTTCGCCCTCTACGGCATCGTCTTCCTGAACCCGGTCACCGTCGCGGTCGCATGGGTGGCGTTCGCGGCCGCCCAGGCGGCGGCCGCGGTGTACGCGCTGCGGCTCGACGGCGAGCGGCTGAGCACACTGTGGGTGCTGCCGCTCCAGCAGTTCGTCTACCGGCAGCTGATGTACCTCGTCGTCATCCAGTCGCTCGTCACCGCGATGCTGGGCGCCCGGCTGCGCTGGCACGTCATCCGGCGCACCGGCACCTTCTCCGGCGGCGAGCCGCTGCCGCACCAGGTCGGCGCCTGACCCGCCGCCGGGCGCCCGGCCGCCCCGGGACGCCGCGTCGTCGGCGGCACCGCGGCGGCTGCCGCCACGCGCCGCCGCGGCGGCCCGGACGCCCACGCCGTCACGCCGGCCGCGCGCTCATGCGGTGAGCCAGGCGCGCATCCGCTCCTCGCTCGCGAAGATGCGCGGGATCTCGACGTACTCGTCGCGGGTGTGGGACAGGCTGGGCTCGCCGGGGCCGTAGTTGACCGCCGGGACGCCGAGCTCGGAGAACCGCGCCACGTCGGTCCAGCCGAGCTTGGCGCGCACCTGCCCGCCCATGGCGCCGACGAACGCCGCCGCGGCCGGATGCGTCAGGCCCGGCCGGGCGCCGGACGCGCCGTCGACCACGGTCACCTCGTGGCCGTCGAACAGCTCGTGGAGGTACTTCTCCGCGTCGGCCAGGGTGAGGTCCGGCGCGAAACGGTAGTTGATCGTGACGACGCACTCGTCCGGGATGACGTTGCCGGCCACGCCGCCGCTGATGTACACCGCGTTGAGGCCCTCGCGGAACTCCAGGCCGTCGACGATGGGGCGCCGCGCCTCGTACGACCGCAGGACGTCCAGCACCGCGCCGGCGTTGTGGATGGCGTTGGAGCCCATCCACGCCCGCGCGCTGTGCGCGCGCTCGCCCGCGACCTTCACCTCGACCCGGATCGTGCCCTGGCAGCCGCCCTCGACGATGCCGCCGGAGGGCTCCATCAGGACCGCGAAGTCGGCCGCCAGGAGCTCCGGACGGGTACGGGCGATGCGTTTGAGCCCGTTGCGCGCCTCCTCGACCTCCTCGCACTCGTAGAAGATGTACGTGACATCGCGGTTGGTCTCCGGGATGGTCGCCAGCTTGAGCTGCACGGCGACGCCGGCCTTCATGTCGCCGGTGCCGCAGCCGTACAGCCGGTCACCCTCCACTCGCGAGGGCAGGTTGTGGTTGACCGGCACGGTGTCGATGTGGCCGGCGATCACGACGCGTTCCCGCCGCCCCTGGGCGGTGCGGGCGATCACCGTGTCGCCGTCGCGCTCGACGGTCAGGTGAGGCTGGGCGCGCAGCGCCTCCTCGACGGCGTCGGCGAGCGCCTTCTCGCCGCCGCTGACCGATTCGATGTCGACGATCGCCGCGGTGAGTGACGCGACGTCTTGGGTCAAGTCAAGCCGCATGGGCCCTGAGCCTACGCAGGAGTGCCCGGATCCGGCCAGCGCCCGGCCCGGTCGCGGCGCGCCCGGATGCCGCCTGAGCTGCGTGGACGGTGCGATCTGCCAACGCGGACAGCAAAGGTTAGGATAGTTTTCCACCTTCTATGACATTACTAAGTAGGATATTTACATGTCGGGAGCGGAACTCCATCCCTCGACCGAAGGACCCCCGCGATGCCCGACATCCCCGTCTTGGGCCGCCGCGAGCTCCTCACGCGCGCAGCGGTCACCGCCGGTGGCGCCGCCCTGATCGGCGGCGCGACCGACCTGGCCCGGCCCCGAACCGCCCGCGCGGCGACCGCCCCCCGCGTCTACACCCGCGCCGACTGGGGAGCCAGGCCCCCCACCACGCCGGCCACGATCATCAAGGCACCCGACCACCTGGTCGTGCACCACATGGCGTTCCCGAACTCCACCGACTACTCGCTCAGCCACGCCTTCCAGCTGTCCCGTGACTGCCAGAACCTGCACATGGACACCAACGGCTGGAGCGATACCGGGCAGCAGCTGACCATCAGCCGCGGCGGGTACGTCATGGAAGGCCGGAACCGCTCGCTGGAGGCCATCGGCAAGGGCGCGAACGTCATGGGCGCCCAGGTCGCCGGCGAGAACGACCACACCCTCGGCATCGAGAACGAGGGCACCTACACCACCGAGCTGCCCACCGCGGCGCTGTGGAACGCGCTCGTGCAGACCCTCGCCTGGCTGTGCGACGACTACGGCCTCGACCCGCACACCGCGATCGTCGGGCACCGCGACTACAACAACACCGAGTGCCCCGGCGACGCGCTGTACGCCAAGCTGCCCGACCTGCGCAACCAGGTCGCGGACGCGCTCGGCCTGCTCGCCCCGGCCGAGCGCGCCACCGCCTTCACCCGGGCGAACCTGCCCGGCCCCCGCTTCCCCGGCGACCACGGCCCCGCCGTCGGCCCGGGCGAAGCCCGCCCCTGACCGCACGTACCGCCCCTTTCCCTGCTTCCTCCGCTCCGTCCCCCGCACCCCTGAGCCCGGGCCGTCGACGTCGTCGGCGCCCGTACCGCTCGGTCGCCGGATCCGGCATCCCGGCCCCCTGGCCGGCCGCCGGCCGGCCGCCCGAGCACTCCCATCCCCTACCCGCCAGGCCGCCCGGCCCGGCGGAACTCCTCTTGCCCTGCCACAACCGATCCAGGAGGAAATCGTGGCCCCATCTCGACTGATCAGACGGCTCGTCACGGCCGCCGCCGCGCTCGCCCTGGCCGGCGGCGCGCTCGCCACCGCACCCGCGGCCGGCGCGGCACCCAACCCCATCACCCACCCCGGCGCGGACCACGCCGGCTCCGGCCTGGCCGCCCGCAGCGGCTCCTCCGGCGGAATCACGCCGATGGTCTCCGGCCTGCCCGGCCTCGACGTCTCCAGCTACCAGGGCAACGTCAACTGGAGCAGTGTCAAGAGCAACGGCGCGCAGTTCGCCTACATCAAGGCCACCGAAGGCACCTCGTACCAGAACCCGTACTTCGCCCAGCAGTACGTCGGCTCGTACAACGTCGGCCTGATCCGGGGCGCGTACCACTTCGCCACCCCGAACACCTCCAGCGGCGCGGCGCAGGCCGACTACTTCGCCGCGCACGGCGGCGCCTGGTCGGCCGACCACCACACGCTGCCCGGCGCGCTCGACATCGAGTACAACCCCTACGGCGCCACCTGCTACGGGCTCAGCCAGGCCGCGATGCGCAGCTGGATCCACGCGTTCGTCAACGAGTACCACGCCAAGACGGGCCGCTGGGCGGTCATCTACACGACCACCGACTGGTGGACCCAGTGCACCGGCAACAACGACGCGACCTTCGCGCAGAACGACCCGCTGTGGATCGCGCGGTACTCCAGCTCGGCCGGCACCCTGCCGTACGGCTGGAGCTTCTACACCTTCTGGCAGTACGCCGACAGCGGCACGTTCCCCGGTGACCAGGACGTGTTCAACGGCTCGGCGGCCCGGCTGCTGGCCCTCGCCGACAATACCCCCTGACCCGTTGACGAGGCGCCGGGGCCGCGCGGGTCCCGGCGCCTCTTACGCTCCGGTTACGTCGGTGCGCGGCGGCCGCACGGGCCACGGCCACCGGCGGCTGACCGCCGCGCCGGCGCGGCGGTCAGCCGCTCAGGCCGTGATCCCGCAGCACGTCGTTGAGCTGGGACTTGTCGTGGCGCACGCCCGGCTCCAGCCGCTTGATCACCAGGACGGCCGGCATGCCGAAGGTGCCGCCGGGGAACTCCCTGAGCCGCGAACCGCCCACCGCGACGCACCAGTCGGGGATGCGGCCGCGGGAGATCTCCTCGCCCGTCTGCACGTCGATGACCGGCATCGAGGCCGACAGGTTCGTGCCGGAGCCGACCACCGCGCCCTTGCCGACGCGGGCCCCCTCGACGATCATCGAGCGGCTGCCGATCATCGCCTCGTCCTCGATCACGACCGGCTTGGCGTTCGGCGGCTCCAGCACGCCGCCGATGCCGACGCCGCCGGACAGGTGGACGTTCTTGCCGATCTGCGCGCACGACCCGACCGTGGCCCACGTGTCGACCATCGTCCCGGAGCCGACGTACGCGCCGACGTTGGTGAACGACGGCATCAGCACCACACCCGGCGCGAGGTAGGAGCCCCACCGGACGATCGCGCCCGGCACCACACGCACGCCGTCGAGGCGCGTCTTCAGCGGGATGCGGTCGTGGTAGTGGAAGTCGCCCACCTGGGCGCGGGCCATGCCCAGCACCTTGAAGCTCAGCAGGATCGCCCGCTTGGCGCGCTCGTCGACGACGACCTCGTCGGTGGCCTCGTCGACGACCGCCACCCGGGCCCGTCCCTCGTCGATCAGGTCGACGGCGGCCACGATGACGGCGCGGGCGTCGGCGTCAGCCGGGCTCAGCTCGGCCCGGCGCTCCCACAGCTCATCGATGGCGCTGGAGATCGGGCTGGTGAACGTGTCGGTCATGGCGCCGAGAATAGCGGCGGCGCGGCGACGAGATGTCGGGCAGGGCCGCCGAGCCGGTACCTTCTCACCGTGAGTTGGAGGAGCGCGAGGCGGCTGCGGCTCGCCGTCATGGCCATGGTCACGCTGCTGGTGATCGCCGGCAGCACGGTCGCGCTGTACATCCACTTCCGCCCCTACCTCCATGGCACGAACTGCGAGGCACGCGACGGCTCCCAGGTGATGCCGCTCGACCTCGACCAGGCGGCCAATGCCGCGACGATCGCGGCCGTCGCGCTGCACCGCAGGCTGCCTGAGCAGGCCACCGTCATCGCGTACGCGACCGCGCTGCAGGAGTCGCACCTGCGCAACCTGCAAAGCGGCGACCGCGACTCGGTCGGTCTCTTCCAGCAGCGTCCGTCCCAGGGCTGGGGCACGGCCCAGCAGCTGAGGGATCCCGCGTACGCGTCGGGCAAGTTCTTCAGCGCCCTGGTCAAGGTGAAGGACTACACCGGCATGTCCGTGCACGAGGCGGCGCAGAAGGTACAGCGCAGCGCCGACGGCACCGCCTACGCCCGGCACGAGGCGGACGCCCGCGTCCTCGCCGCCGCCTACACCGGCCGTCTCCCCGGCGCCGTACGCTGCTGGTATCCGCCGAACAAGCGCAAGAAGCACTCCGACGCGGCGCGGGCGCTGGCCGACCTGCGGGCGGAACTGAAACGCCCGGGCACGGGCAACGGCATCAGCGCACCGAACACCCGGGCCGGCTGGACGATGGCGGTGTGGATGGTCGCGCACGCCCAGACCTACGGCCTGCGCGAAGTGCGCTACGCGGGCCGTCACTGGCGGGCGTCCGATGGCCACGCCGGCTGGACCCGCGACAAGAACGCCCCCGCGAACCAGGTCCTGGTCCGATGACCCGGGCGCCGGAACCCACGCGGCGCCGCGTCGGTGCCCCCGGCGCCCCCGGAACGCCGGCCATGCCCGGCTTCCGGGCGGCCGGGGACGTGCCGCGCGTGCGCCGCCGGGCACCCTCGCCGAGGGCGGCGGCGAAGGGTCGCCCGCCCCGGCGGACGAGCGGAGGTCCGGCGGCCCGCCTCCCACCGGTGAGCGAGCACCGCCGGGAGGCGGGAACCGTGGTCAGGCGGGCGGCGTGGTCACGAGCCGTACACCTGGAACTCCCAGAGGGAGTAGCCGTACGGGGTGCCGCGCTGCGTCCCGTACACCGCCACGCTCTCCAGCGTCGGCCGCACGCGCCCTGCCCGCCCCATGGGTTCCCTTCCTGCCCGGACCTGCCCGTACCGCCCACCGGGCGGTGTACGGCGTCACCCTTGTTCTGACCCTCGCCACGGCCGCTCAACCACCGGATCTGGAACATGCGGCACGCCGCGGCGGTCCACCGGCCGTCGGCGGGCACTCGTCGTGCCCGCCTGACGAGATCGAGCGTGATGCACCGCCGGTCACTCGAACAGCATCCGGACCGGGTGCTCCGGTGTACAGGGCTCCCACTGCGGCAGCCCGGCACCGCCGGGTTCGCCGCTCCTGACGAACGCGGCCAGCGCCGAGCCGTACGCCCGGGCCAGTGGCCGGAGCCGGTCGCGGTCGACGCCCCGCAGCATCAGCGCGTCCGGCCAGGCATCCAGATTCGCGAAAAAGAACGGCAGCTCGATCGCATGGCAGGCGCCGAGCAGCCCGTCCCACGCCGGCGATTGCCAGTCGAACCGGTAAAGATGGGCGCGCCTGCCCGCGCGCGCCCACGCGCACGCCAGTTCCTCCGACGGACGATGGAATTCGTCATCCGTCAGAGCGGCGGTCAACACCTGCACCGGCATGAGGTCAGGCCGTTGTGTCCGATACCGGTCATAAACTGATTCCGCCTGATCGGCGAATCGGCCGCGCATCAGTTCCACGATGTCCTGCCGCCCGGCGTTCCTGATCGCTTCGTCGGTGACGAAGAACGGCCTTGGTCGCCTCGGCGGGCGACTGCGTCATCGTGACGGCGGCGCTCTGGATTCGCCCGCCGTCGCGGGTTCGCCGTCGCCGCCCCGGAGATCGGGCGATCGTCTCCCACCATCCGGCTACGCGACCTGCTCGACCTGTACCGTGCCGACACGCCGGTGGTGGTCTGCCTCGACGACGTGCACCGCGCCGACACGCCGACCGCCCGGGAACTGTGCCGCCTGGTGCCCGAGCAGAACGGTCCGCCGGTGCTGTGGATCCTGGCCCGGCGGCTCCTGCCGGTGCGGTCGGCAGGCCAGTACGCCGTGGAATGGCTGGCCGGCCGGGGGGCGGTCCGGATACCGGTCGGCCCGCTCCGAGCGGAGGACGCAGCCCGCCTCGGCGCGCTTCTGCTCGGCGCGCGGCCGGATCCGAGTAGGTCGCGGCTGATCTCCCGCGCGCGGGGGAACCCGTTAGTCCTGCGCGAGCTGCTGTGCGGTTCCGGTGGCCTCGCGCCGCGGAACGGCACGGCCGGGCTCGCGGAGCCGGGGAACGTGGGCGACATGCCGACGGCGCTCATGCGCCTGGCCGAGCTGTCGTGCGAGGCACAGCGGCTCCTGGCGGCGGGGGCGGCCCTGACCCGTCCGTTCACCGTCGATGACGCCGCGGCGCTCACCGGACACGCGCGTGCGGAACTCGTGCGCGCCCAGAGCGAGGTGCTCGCGGCCGGCTTGGTCCAGTGGAGCGGGCCGGGGCTGACGTTCCGGTACGACGTGGTGCGCGACGCGTCGTTCGACCGCGTGCCGGCAGCGGCGCAGGAACTCCTGCACGCCCGGATCTGGGTCGGCTGGGCGGCGGCGGGCGATGAGGTCGCGGCGTCCGCCGCCGCACCCGAAGCTCCTCCCCTACGGCGGCTTGCGGCCGCACCCGGCGCGCCGCGTCCCCGAGCGCCCGAGGCGCGGGCCGCGGACGCGCCCCTGGCCGGCCTGACCCGTGCGGAGCATCGGGTGGTCCGGCTGGTCGCCGAAGGGCTGACCGACCAGGCCGTTGCCTCCCGGCTCTCGGTGTCGCCGCACACCGTCGACACCCACCTCCGGCATGCCTTCGCCAAGCTCGGCGTCTCGAACAGGGTGGAGCTGACGCGCCGCGTCCTGACGAAGAGTCTCGTCGAGGCGCACGGCACCGGGAATCACGAGAACGCGTGATGCACCGATTTATGGAGAACTGGCAGCTTTGTCGCCGTGTCTCCGTCCAACGCGGGCCGCGCGCCGCTGATCCCCGTACTGATCGTCGACGCCGGCCCAGTGGGTACCACGCTCGCCCTGGAACTGGCGTTCCACGGCGTCCAGGCCATGGTCGTCGACCGGTCCACGACCAGTTCGCGGCACCCGAAGATGAGCTTCATCAACGGCCGGAGCATGGAGCTCATGCGCAGGCTCGGGCTCGTCCCGGAGATCCGCGCACGCGGTGTGGCGCCCGAACACTCCTTCAACTTCCACTGGATCCACGCGCTGACCGACCGGCCGGTCGCCACCTGGGAGTACGACTCGGTCGAGCTGGTCCGCAAGCGGATCGCCGGGACGAATGACGGTACGGCACCCCTGGAGCCGTACCAGCGGCTGCAGGGCTCCCTCCTGGAGAGCATCCTCCGCGAGCGATCGCGGGCCGACCCGTCGATCGAGCTGCTCGAGGGCTGGCCCCTCACAGGGTTCGCCGTGGACGGCGGCCCGTCCGGCGACGAGGTCACCGCGACGATCGCCTGCGCCCGCACGGGCGCCGAGCGGACCGTCCGGGCGCGCTTCCTCGTCGGATGCGACGGCGCCAACAGCTTCGTACGGGAACGCACCGGAATCACGCTCACGTCCGAGGCACCGCCGACGCGCCACTGCGACGTGTATGCCACCGGTACGTCGGATCGCCGGTGGTCGCCGCCGACTCCGCACCGGAACCGCCGTGGGACTGGCAGCGGATCGTGCCCACCACCTGGCCGGGCGGGCGAGCGCCGCACGTGTTCCTCGGCGACGGCACCGCCCTGTTCGACCGGCTCGGCCCCGACCTGACCCCGGTCGACTTCACCGCCGGGCGGATCGGGGCGGCGGCCGCCGCGGAGGCGCGGGCACGCGGCATTCCCGTCCGTCACCTGCCGGTCGGCGATCCCGGCGTGCGGGAGGTCTGGGAGCGCGACCTGGTGCTGGTGCGTCCCGACCACCACGTGGCGTGGCGGGGCGACACCGTCCCGGACCACTGGCGCGCGATGCTGGACGTGGTCCGGGGAGCGCGGTGAGCGGAGGGGCGCACATCGGCGAATGAACGATGCGGATCACGCACGGGCGGAACACGACGAGCGACACGGGGGTAGGCGATGAGCGAGGCGCACTGCCACGGAATAGAGGAGCCGGGCAAGGACGAGGAGGGCCGTACGGCGGACGGCCTCGACCGGATCATCGGGACCGATCCACCGCCGTTCGCTCTCCTGCACAGGCCGGAGTCGGGCCGCGACGGCCACGTCGACGTCCTGATCGGGCGGATGGCCGAGGTGCACGATGCGCTCGGCACGCACGCCGGCGGCATCCACATCGAGATGACCGGGGAGGACGTCACCGAGTGCGTCGGCGGCGCGGACGGCGTGCTCGTCGACGACCTCGGGCGCCGGTACGAGACGGCGTGCGATCCCCGGCTGAACGCCAAGCAGTCCATCGAACTGGCCTTCGTCCTGGCATCGGAGATGCAGAGCAGCCGTCTGGCCGACGCGAAGGTCGGCGCCGCGCGATGACGCCGACCGGCACATCACCGCAACCACCGAAAGGACGTACGTTCCATGACCCTGCACGAGAAGGTCGCCATCGTCACCGGTGCCTCCCGCGGCATCGGCCGCTCCATCGCCGAGCGGCTCGCCCGCGAAGGCGCGGCGGTCGTCGTGAACTACCACCGCGACGAACAGGGAGCGGAGGAGACGATCAAGGCGATCAGCGACGCCGGCGGCCGGGCCACCGCCGTCCGGGGCGACGTCGGCGTACCGGACGAGGTCCGCAATCTCTACGCGGTCGCGGCGCGTGAGTACGACGCCGTGGACATCGTCGTCAACAACGCGGCGATCGTCGCCGGAGGGCCCATCGAGACAATGAGCGAGGCCGACTTCGACCGGCTCATCGGTCGCCTTCGCCAAATGCCTCGGCCTCGAACTGGCCGGTGAGGGCATCCGGTGCAACGTCGTGTCGCCGGGCTCCACCGACACCGACATGCAACGGGCGCTGTGGCGGGACGGGCACGGCCGGGAAGCGATCGTCGACGGCGTCCCCGAGGAGTACCGCGTCGGCATCCCGTTGCGGCGCCTCATCGAGCCGGAGGACATCGCCGCCGCCGTGCTGTTCCTCGTGTCCGACCGCGCCCGGCACATCACCATGCACGACCTGTACGTCGACGGCGGCGCGTCCCGGTGGATGACCGACCGCACAGAGAGGCAGCCAAGTGAGCATCCCGTCGATCGCCCCCTACCCCATGCCGACCGAGGCGGACCTGCCGGAGAACCGGGTCTCATGGACGCCGGACCCGGAACGGGCCCTGCTGCTCATCCATGACATGCAGCGGTACTTCCTCGGCTATTTCCCGGTGGACCGGTCTCCACGGACCGACCTGGTACGGAACCTGCAGCTGATCCGCAAGACCGCGGACGACCTCGCCGTCCCCGTCGTCTACACCGCACAGCCGGGCCGGATGATGCCAGCGCAACGCGGTCTTCTGCACGACTTCTGGGGGCCGGGAATGACCGACGCCGCGGCCGACCGGGAGATCGCGGACGAGCCGGCGCCGGCCGCGGGCGACGTCGTCCTGACGAAGTGGCGGGACAGCGCCTTCGTCCGAACGGACCTGGAACGGATCCTCGCCGACGCCCGCCGGGATCAGCTGATCGTCTGCGGCGTCTACGCGAACGTCGGCTGCCTGGTCACCGCGTGCGACGCGTTCAGCCGGGACGTGCGGCGGTTCTTCGTCGCCGACGCCGTCGCCGACTTCGATGCCGAGGAACACCGCGCGGCCCTGAGCTACGCCGCCAGACGCTGCGCGGTGGTCATGACGACGAGCGCCCTGGTCGAGGCGCTCAGCGGCCTCGTACGCCCCTGAGCAGACCTGATCTCCGCCCCGGCCGAGACCGGGGCGGAGATCAGGTGCGCACCGATTTCGAATCGTCGCCCGCACGCGTCCGCACGACCTGAACCTGCACCCATCGGCGGACGGCCGGCGGCTAGACGCCCAGGCCGCGGCCGATGATCTCCTTCATGATCTCGGTGGTGCCGCCGAAGATCGTCTGGATGCGGGCGTCGAGGTAGGCGCGGGCGATCGGGTACTCGCGCATGTAGCCGTAGCCGCCGTGGAGCTGCAGGCACCGGTCGATGACCCGGTTGCACAGCTCGGTGTTCCACCACTTCAGCATCGATGCCTCCTCGGTGCCGAGGCGGCCGGCGACGTGCTCGGTGATGCACCGGTCGGTGAAGGCGCGGGCGACCGCCAGCTCGGTCTTCATCTCCGCCAGCGTGAACCGGTTGTGCTGGAACCGGCCGATCGGCCGGCCGAACGCCTCGCGGGTCTTGCAGTACTCCAGGGTCTCCTCGAAGGCCCGCTCGGCCCCGGCCAGCGCGGTGACGCCGATCGACACCCGCTCGCGCGGCAGATTCTGCATGAGATAGATGAAACCCTGGCCCTCCTCGCCGAGGAGGTTCTCCTTGGGCACCCGGACGTCCTCGAAATACAGCTCGGCGGTGTCCTGGGCGTGCATGCCGATCTTGTCGAGGTTCCGGCCGCGCTCGAACCCCTTCATGCCCCGCTCGACGACGAGCAGGCTGATGCCCTGGTGCCCCGCGTCCGGATCGGTGCGCGCGACCACGATCACCAGGTCGGACAGGATGCCGTTCGAGATGAAGGTCTTCTGGCCGTTGAGGACATAGTCGTCGCCGTCCCGCACCGCGGTGGTCCGGATGCCCTGCAGGTCGGAGCCTGCCGCGGGCTCGGTCATCGCGATCGCGGTGATGATCTCGCCGGAGCAGTAGCCGGGGAGCCAGTGCCGCTTCTGCTCGTCCGTGGCGAGCCGGTTGAGGTAGGCGCCGTTGATGTCGTTGTGCACCGCGAAGCCGGGACCGTGGACGCCGGCCCGGGCGAACTCCTCGTTGAGCACCACGTAGTAGCGGTAGTCGGGGTCGCCTCCGCCGCCGTACTCCTCGTCGACGTCGATGCCGAGCAGCCCCTGCCGTCCGGCGGCCAGCCAGACGTCCCGGGAGACGACGCCGTCCTGCTCCCACTGCTCGTGGAACGGCTCGATCTCCTTGGCGATGAACGACCGGACCGTCTCGCGGAAGGCCTCGTGCTCTTCGGTGAAGATCTCGCGCCGCACCCTCCGGCCTCCCTCGGATCGAACCAACCGACGGCAGTAATTTACCACTTACAGGCCGTGGAAGCCGAATGTGATTCGGCCAGCGGGCGGTGGCCGCGCCGGCCGCCGCGCCGGCCGCCGCGCCGGACGCGGTGAACGCGGCGATCGGCGGGCGTGAGACAGGACGGTGGCGCCGGTCGCCGGTCCGGCGGAGTGGCCGGAGA
>JBEHYF010000002.1:0-110459 GCA_048498315.1 Actinomycetota bacterium | reverse complement strand
CTTCCGCTCACGTCCGCCCCGAGCGAACCCGACGCAGCGAGCGGAGTGGGCGGCCGAGGGACGAGGTCGTCCGCGGAGTGAGTGAGGAGGGTGAGCGAGGCAGGGGGCGCGAGCGAACCCGACGCAGCGAGCGGAGTGGGCGGCCGAGGGACGAGGTCGTCCGCGGAGTGAGTGAGGAGGGTGAGCGAGCAGTGGGTCAAGGAGAGGTGACGATGAGGCTCACTGTGGGGCAGGCGCTGGTCCGGTTCCTGGTGAACCAGTGGACCGAGCGGGACGGCCGGGAGCGCCGGTTCTTCGCCGGTTGCCTCGGCATCTTCGGGCACGGCAACGTCGCCGGCATCGGCGAGGCGCTGCTGGAGTACCGCGACGACGGCGACACGCCCGGCCTGCGCTACTACCTGGCCCGCAACGAGCAGGCGATGGTGCACACCGCGGTCGGGTATGCGCGGGCGCACGACCGGCTGCGCGCGTTCGCCTGCACCAGCTCCATCGGGCCGGGTGCGACCAACATGGTGACCGGCGCGGCGCTGGCCACGATCAACCGGATCCCGGTGCTGCTGCTGCCCGGCGACGTGTTCGCGACCCGGGCGGCCGACCCGGTGCTGCAGCAACTGGAAGACCCGCGTTCGTACGACGTGTCGGTCAACGACGCGTTCCGGCCGGTGTCGCGGTTCTGGGACCGCATCGACCGGCCCGAGCAGCTCCCGCCCGCGCTGCTGGCCGCGATGCGGGTGCTGACCGACCCGGCCGAGACGGGTGCGGCGACCCTGGCCCTGCCGCAGGACGTGCAGGCCGAGGCGTACGACTGGCCGGCGGAGCTGTTCGCCAGAAGGGTGTGGCACGTGCCGCGGCCGGTACCCGAGCCCGCCGCCTTGCACCGCGCCGTCGAGCTGATCAGAGGCGCGCGGCGGCCGCTGATCGTCGCGGGCGGCGGCGTGATCTACTCCGAGGCCACCGGCGAGCTCGCCGCGTTCGCGTCGGCCACCGGCATCCCGGTCGGCGAGACGCAGGCGGGCAAGGGTGCGCTGCCGTGGGACCACCCGCAGGCGGCCGGCGCGATCGGCGCCACCGGTACCACGGCCGCCAACGCGCTGGCCCGCGAGGCCGACGTCGTGATCGGCGTCGGCACCCGCTACAGCGACTTCACCACCGCCTCGCGCAGCCTGTTCGACGCCGGCGCCCGGTTCGTCAACCTCAACGTGGCCGCCTTCGACGCGGCCAAGCACGCCGGGGTGGCGCTGGTCGCCGACGCGCGGGCCGGCCTGGCGGCCCTGAGCGGGGCGCTCGGCGGCTGGTCGGTTCCGGACGAGTACCGCGAGGAGACCCGGCGCCGCGTCGCCGACTGGAACGCCGTCGTCGACCGCGCGTTCGTGCCGCCCGCGCCCGCCCCGCACGACCCCGACCGCACCGGCCCGCCCGCGCCGCCCGCCCAGTCGGAGATCATCGGGATCGTGCGCGAGGTCGCCGGGCCGCGCGACGTCGTGGTGTGCGCGGCCGGGTCCATGCCGGGCGACCTGCACAAGTTGTGGCGGCCGACCGACCCGAAGGGCTACCACGTCGAGTACGGCTACTCGTGCATGGGATACGAGATCGCCGGCGGGCTGGGCGTGAAGCTGGCGCTGCACGAGTCCGGGGACGCCGACCGCGAGGTGTTCGTGATGGTCGGCGACGGCTCGTACCTCATGATGTCCTCCGAGCTGGTCACCGCCGTGCAGGAGGGCGTGAAGCTGGTCGTGGTGCTCGTGGAGAACCACGGGTTCGCCTCGATCGGCGCGCTGTCGGAATCGGTCGGCACGCAGCGGTTCGGCACCAGCTACCGCCGTCGCACCGCCTCCGGTCTCGACGGCGACCTGCTGCCGGTCGACCTGGCCGCCAACGCCGCCAGCCTCGGCGCGCGGGTACTGCGGGCCCGCACCGCGGCGGAGTTCCGCACCGCCCTGGCCGAGGCGCGCGGCGCGGCCGAGACGACGGTGGTGCACGTGGTGACCGATCCCCTCAAGCCGGCGCCCGACAGCGAGGCCTGGTGGGATGTGCCCGTGGCCGAGGTTTCCGGGCTCGACAGCGTGCGGGAGGCGCGAGCCCGCTACGACAAGGACCGACAGGCCCGGCGACGCTACCTGTGATCTCCCCGTGACCTGCGATCCGCCGCCTTTGGGGGCGCGGCGGATCGGATGGCCTGATCCGCCGCCGAGCCGATACCCTCTCGCAGCCTGACATGGGCGCCCTTGGAAGGAGATCAGTGGATGAAGCGTTGGATTTCCGCCGCCGCTGTGGCGGGGCTGCTGCTGCTCAGCGCCTGCAGCAGCTCGGGGGGTAAGAAGGCCGAGGAGCAGGCGACGAAGGCGATCACCAGCGGCCCCCGGCTGAAGATCGCCATGGTGACGCACTCGGCCCAGGGCGACGCGTTCTGGGACATCGTCCAGAAGGGCGCCAAGGCCGCAGCGGCAAAGGACAACGTGCAGTTCCTCTACGCCGCCGACCCCGACGGCGGCCGTCAGGCCCAGCTCGTCCAGTCCTACATCGACCAGCACGTCGACGGGCTGATCGTCACGCTGGCCAAGCCGGACGCGCTGAAGGACGTCGTGACCAAGGCGGTCCAGGCCAAGATCCCGGTGATCACCATCAACTCGGGCGCCGACGTGTCGGCGAACCTCGGCGCGCTCACCCACTTCGGCCAGGACGAGGAGGTCGCCGGCGAGGCGGCCGGCCGGGAGCTGACCAAGGCCGGCGTGAAGAACGCCGTCTGCCTCATCCACGAGCAGGGCAACGTCGGGCTGGAGCAGCGCTGCGCGGGCGCGAAGAAGACCTTCTCCGGAACGATGCAGAACCTGTTCGTCCAGGGCGCCAACATGCCGCAGGTCAAGGCCGCGGTCACCGCCAAGCTGCAGGCCGACAAGGCCATCGACGGCATCCTCGCGCTGAACGCGCAGATCGCGCTGACCGCCTCCGACGCGGCCAGGCAGGCCGGCAGCAGCGCCAAGATCGCCACGTTCGACCTGAACCAGAACCTGATCTCCGCGATCAAGAACGGCACCATCCAGTTCGCCATCGACCAGCAGCCCTACCTGCAGGGCTACGAGGCCGTCGACGGCATCTGGCTGTACAAGCGCAACGGCGACGTCCTCGGCGGCGGAAAGCCGGTGCTGACCGGTCCCGCCATCGTCGACAAGACGAACGTCGACGCCATCGCCCCATACGCCGAGCGGGGCACCCGCTAACCGAGCGGCGGTCCCTCCCCGGCACCATGACGGGGAGGGACCGCACCCCTGGAACCAGGAGTCCTCCATGAACCAGGTCATCGTGCGGCCGCCGGCGGCGATCGACGAACGCCTCGCCGAACGCTCGGTGCTGCGCAAGCTGCTCGGCCGCCCCGAGGTCGGCGCGCTGATCGGCGCCATCGTGCTGTTCGTCTTCTTCTCCGTGGTCGCCGACGCGTTCCTGCGCGCGTCGTCGTTCTCCACCGTGCTGTACTCCAGCGCGTCGATGGGCATCATGGCCGTGTCGGTGTCGCTGCTGATGATCGGCGGCGAGTTCGACCTGTCCGCCGGGGTGATGGTCACCTCGGCCGCGCTGGTCGCCTCGATGTTCAGCTACCAGCTCACCCTCAACGTCTGGGCCGGCGTGGCGGTGTCGCTCGTCGTGACGCTGGCGATCGGCTTCCTCAACGGGCTGCTGTACGTCAAGACGGGGCTGCCCAGCTTCATCGTCACGCTCGGCACGTTCTTCATGCTCGCCGGGCTCAACCTGGGCGTGACCAAGCTCGTCACCCACGACGTGGCCACGCCCTCGATCGAGAACATGGACGGGTTCGCCGCGGCGCGCAGCGTCTTCGCGGCGAACTGGACGATCGGCGGCGTGCAGGTCAACATCAGCGTCTTCTGGTGGATCCTGTTCGTGGCCATCGCCACCTGGATCCTGCTACGCACCCGGGCCGGCAACTGGATCTTCGCGGTGGGCGGGTCGGCGGCCAGCGCCCGCGCGGTCGGCGTGCCGGTCGTCCGCACGAAGATCGCGCTGTTCGTCGGCGTGTCCTTCACGGCCTGGTTCTACGGCATGCACATCCTGTTCAACTTCAAATCCGTGCAGTCCGGCGAGGGCGTCGGCAACGAGTTCTTCTACATCATCTGTGCGGTCGTCGGCGGCTGCCTGCTGACCGGCGGGTACGGCTCGGCGATCGGCGCCGCCATCGGGGCGTTCATCTGGGGCATGACCAGCAACGGCATCGTGTACGCCGAGTGGAACCCGGACTGGTTCAAGTTCTTCCTCGGCGCGATGCTGCTGGCCGCCACCGTGGTCAACCTGGTCGTACGACGCCGGGCGGAGGCCGGAAAATGAGCGGCGGGGCGAATGAGGCCGTCGGCACGAGCGGCGAGGAGCGGGACGCCGCGCCGGCGAACGGCGCGAGCGGGGCGACGGCGGGTGGTGCCGCGACGAGCGCCGCGCCGGCGAACGGCGCGGAGACGAGCACCGCGCCGGCGGACGAGGCGGGCGGCGGCGGGCGGCGCCCGCTGGTCGAGCTGCGCGGCGTCGGCAAGCGATACGGCAACGTCATCGCGCTGCGCGACGTCGACCTCGCCGTGTACGCCGGGGAGATCACCTGCGTGCTCGGCGACAACGGCGCCGGCAAGTCCACGCTGATCAAGATCATCGCCGGGCTGCACCGGCACGACGAGGGCGTGTACGAGGTCGCGGGCCGCCCGGTGTCGTTCGGCTCCCCGCGCGAGGCGCTGGAGCACGGTATCGCCACCGTCTACCAGGACCTCGCGGTCGTGCCGCTCATGCCGGTGTGGCGCAACTTCTTCCTCGGGTCGGAGAGGTGCAAGGGATCCGGGCCGTTCAAGCGGCTCGACATCCCGTTCATGCGGGAGACCACCAAGAACGAACTCCTCAGCATGGGCATCGACCTGCGCGACGTCGACCAGCCCATCGGCACCCTGTCCGGCGGCGAGCGGCAGTGCGTGGCGATCGCCCGCGCCGTGTACTTCGGCGCCAAGGTGCTCATCCTCGACGAGCCCACGGCCGCGCTCGGCGTCAGGCAGGCCGGCGTCGTGCTGCGCTACATCGTGCGCGCCCGCGAGCGCGGCCTCGGGGTGATCTTCATCTCGCACAACCCGCACCACGCCTACCCGGTGGGGGACCGCTTCCTCCTCCTCAACCGCGGGCGGTCCGTCGGCTACCACGCCAAGGGCGAGATCGGCCTGGACGAGCTGACCGCGCAGATGGCCGGCGGCGCGGAGCTGGAAGAGCTGGCGCACGAGCTGCAGCGGGCCGGCGTCGCGGGAGCGGGAGAGATGGCGCAAGAAGCCCGCGATCTGGGCATCGCCGACCGATGAGGTCGCTTCCGGACGCCCACGTTAACGCGCCGCCTGACGGGGAATGATCGCCCGCGTCAACGGCGGCGAGGCTCCCCCCGGCCCTGGTCATGTCCTGCGCGGGGGTGGGCAGTGTTCATCGAGACGCTCTTCGGTTCTGTCCGGGGCACGGCCGGCGCGGGTGGATCCGCCCGCGCCGTTGGAACGGGGCGTCGCGGCACGGCCGTGGCCACGCTTGCGGCCGCCGCGCTCGGCGCGGCGGCGCTGGCCGGGTGCTCCGGCGACTCGGGCCGCGTGCCCGGCCGGTCGCTGAACACCGCGCTGAACCCGGTCGCCGACGAGATGCAGCACGCCGTGGCCAAGGTCTGGCCCGACGCGGACAAGATCTGGCCGGGCATCGTGCTCAAGGACCGGCGGGTCATCCTGGACGACGGGCACGGCGCCCGCCTCGTCAGCGTCGACGGCGTCACCCGGGTGAGCCCGAAGAAACTCGCGGCCGCGCAGATCACGATGCCCAGCACCGGGTCCTCGTTCGCCTACTGGGACGGGCATCCCGCCGTCGTCATGAACATCGCAGACCCCTCCTACGCCTCCGACGCCGTGGCCGACAACGTCAGCCTCGCCAACGAGTTGTTCAAGGCCGCGACCGACGAGCTGTTCCACCAGCAGCAGCAGAACTGGAAGGCGTGGAAGGACGGCAAGCAGATCCGTGGAACCGAGTTCCCGCTGGCGGTGACGCCGCGGCTGTACCGTGCGATGCTCTACAACGACCTGCTGGCCGCCTACCGCGACCCGCACCAGCGCGCCCGGAAGCTGGCCGAGGCGGCGTACTGGAACGACCGGTGGCACAAGGAGTACGCCGAAGAGGCCAAGCGGGCGGTGCCGACCGACTCCGGCGAGGGCGCGGCCGGCTACTTCGACGCCGTGGCGATGGCCCTGGCGATCGGCGTCGACCGCGACGACCACGCCGAGATGCGAAGGAACGCCCCGTTCCGGCCGCTCAAGCAGCCGCTCGACATGTCGCAGCTCTCCCTCGACGGCGAGGGCTCCGCGCTCGGCGGCGTCGCCGGGCTGCTGCTCGACGAGACCCGCAAGGGCTGGAAGAATCAGGTCGCCCAGGGCGGGCAGACGCCCGTCGACCTGGTGCTGAGCGGGGTCAAGCCGACGGCCGAGCAGCCGTCGGAGCAACTGCGCTCTTCGATCCAGGACGTGCTGGCGAAAGAGAACACCGACCTGATCCCGCGGCTGAACCCGCTGGTGTCGGCCTACCACGACACCGCCCGCACGCTGCTGCTGGTGCCGCTGGCGTCCGCCGACGGCGACCTGGACGCCGGCGGCTACTACGTCGCCCGCAACGTGCCCTACCCGCTGCTGGCCCGGCTGAGCGGCACGTTCCGGCTGTCCAGCGGCACGCTGCGGGCGAACGACGCGTCGGTGCTGGCCGGCGCGGTCGGCGGCAAGTCGTACCTGATCGTCCCGCTCGATCCGCACCGCGCGCGCGTGTCGGCGAACCACGTCGTGCTGCGCACCGGCGCGCTCAACGGCGCGTTCCAGGTCACGCCGCGCCAGGGCAACGGCCGGCGCGAGCTGGTCGCCCGCTGAACCAGGCCCGGGGATCCGGCGTCGGCCCGGCCGGGCCGCGTCGCCCGGCCCGGCGCGCGCGGCGGTGGGTGGGCGGTTCGCGGTCCGGCCGGAGGCTCACGAACAGGAGATCTGGCGGATCTCGTGCAGCACCTGGCCGACCTTGTTCACCGCCTTGATGGGCAGGGTGAGCGTGAAGCGTACGGGTCGGTGGGCGACACCGGACAAGACCTTGGTGTGCAGGCGCCCGATCCGGCCGGGGAAG
Organism: Actinomycetota bacterium; assembly: GCA_048498315.1. Taxonomy (GTDB): domain Bacteria; phylum Actinomycetota; class Actinomycetes; order Streptosporangiales; family Streptosporangiaceae; genus Actinoallomurus. Next base: position 103,301 of record JBEHYF010000002.1, on the reverse strand, counting down.
TTCAGGATGTACCGTCCGAGGACCAGGTCCTTGGGCATCTTGGTGGTCCGGCCGCACCGCTCACAGGTGATGGTGAGCAACTGGTCATGGACGTAGACAAGCCGGTGCAGTTGTTCGCCGCATCTCTCGCATCCCAGCGAGATGATCTGCGGGTTATCGGTGGACAATGTCGGCTCCTTGGGGTTCGTCGTACGGCCGGGGCCGCAACAGCCGGTCCGGATCGGATACGGCGGAGGCCAGTGCTCCCAGGAGCCTGGCTCCGTCCGCGGCGTCGGCGACGCGGTGGTCGACGGCCAATCCCGCGGTGCAACCGGTGCGCACGTGTATGCCGCCGCCGGTCACGGCGACCCGTTCGCCGATGGCGCCCACGGTGAGGACCGCCGCCTGCGGCGGGGTGACGGGCATGGTGAACCGTTCGGCTCCCAGCTCTCCGAGACTGAACAGCCCGACCATGCCGGGGACCAGATGGGAGGGGGCGACCCGGCCGTGCCGGGCGCGGTCCACGGTACGCCGAACCTCCGTGTCCGTCTCTTCCACGGTGCCCAGATCCGGGTCGGTGAACGACGCGGAGACCAGACCGTAGACGCTGTCCACGGCGAGGGTGATGACCACCGGGGACCGTTCGGCGGCCCGCTCGGCGACCAGTTCCGGAGTCTCCCGCAGGGCCGTGGCGAGCGCGCGCAGCAGGAGCGTCGTCCAGGACAGGCCTCCGCGCCGCCGGGCGAGCCTGTCGAGGTCGAGTTCCCGCCAGATCGTGGACTGCGGGATCGTCGCGGCGCCGAGCAGCCGCTCCACATGCCTGCCGCGGACGGCCCGCCGACGGCGCAGGACCTCCTGCTCCGTGGTGTCCTTCTCTTCCGTGGCGGCCTTCCCGGTGCCTGCGGATGTGTTCGTTCCGACGCCTGTGTTCGTTCCTCCGTCGTCCAGCGGGCGTGCCCTTGCGGCGGCCTCCTCGACATCACGGAACGTGATGACGCCGCCCGGGCCGGATCCGGGGATCAGGTCGAGACGCAGACCGTCGTCGGCGGCCCTGCGGCGGGCGCCGGGCAGGGCCAAGACCCTGGAAGGCCCCGCGACGCCACCGGAGCCCGCGGCGGCCGGGCCGTCCGCCGGGATCGGCGCTTCGCGGGTATCGGGCGCATCCGGCAGGTCAGGCGGGTCCGGCTCCTGGGCCGGCAGGAGCGGTCGATCGCCGTCGGATGGGGGCGGCGGCTCCTGGGCGCCGGCTCCGGCCGTGGCGTCCGGCGTCGTGGTGAGCAGGCCCGCGAGCAGACCCTCGGACTCCGCCGTGATGTGCGCCAGCGGCTCCCCGACCTGAACCACGTCGCCCGGCTTCGCGAGCAGGCGGCTGACCCTGCCGGCGGCCGGTGCCTCGACCTCCATGTCGACCTTGTCGGTGCCCACGTCGCATACGACCTGGCCGGCCTCGACGGTGTCGCCCTCCTGGATGTGCCAGGCCACGAGTTCGCCCTCGGTCATGGTCATGGACATCTTCGGCATGACCAGCGGTATTTCGTGCATCGGCGGTCTCTCAGTGCTTCATCAGTTCGAGGGAGGCGGCGGTGATGTCCTCGATCTGCGGAACCACCGCGCGTTCCAACTGCGGGGCGTACGGGATGGGCACGTCGAGACCGCCGAGCCGGAGGACCGGCGCGAGCAGGCTGTAGAGGGCGTCGGAACCGGCGATGAGGGCCGCCACCTCCGCCATGAACCCGCAGGTGTTCGGGGCCTCCTGGACCAGCAGGGCGCGGCCGGTCGCCTTGACGGCGTCCAGGATCGTCGTGGCGTCCATGGGCTTGAGTGTGCGCGGGTCGACGACGGTGGCCGCCGTCCCTTCGGCGGCCAGCCGGTCGGCCGCCTCCAGCGCACGCGACACCATCACGCCGGTGGCGATGATCGTCAAGTCGCCGCCCTGCCGGTGTACCGCCGCCCGGCTCAGCGGAGTGCGGTACGGCTCCTGCGGTACCGGCCCGGACTGTTTGTAGAGCAGTTTGTGTTCGAGGACGATGACCGGGTTGGGATCGTCAATCGCGGCCAGCAGGAGTCCCTTGGCGTCGGCGGGCGTCGCCGGCATCACGACCTTCAGGCCCGGCACGTGCGCGAACCAGGCCTCCAGGCTCTGCGAGTGCTGTGCGGCCGCGCCGGTTCCGGACCCTCCGGGTGCGCGCAGCACCATGGGCACCGTGGCGGCACCTCCCAGCATGAAGTGGATCTTGGCGGCCTGGTTGACGATCTGGTCCATGGCCTGGCAGGTGAAATCGGAGAACTGGATCTCCACGACGGGTCGCATGCCCGCCAGGGCCGCGCCGACCGCGGCGCCGACGATGCCGAGTTCGGAGATCGGGGTGTCCCGTACCCGGTCGGGGCCGTAGCGGTGGACCAGGTCGCCGGTCACGCCGAACGCTCCTCCGTAGACGCCGATGTCCTCACCGAGCAGGAACACGTCGGGGTCGGCGTCCATCGCCTGGGCCAGCGCCTCGCGTACCGCCTCGGAGTAGGTCAGTTCGCGGGTGGCCGGCCGGGCGATGCCGGGGGCGGCTTCCGCTGTGATGCTCACCGGACGCTCCCGGCCGGCACGGCGTAGACGGCGTCGAGGATGGCGCCGGCATCGGCGTCGGGAGCGGACAGGCCGGCCTGGACTGCGGCGCGGACGGCCTGCGTGGCGGCCGTGCGGGCGTTCTCCGCGTCGGCCTCGTCGAGCGTTCCGGCCGCGATGGCCGCGCGCTCGAAGCGCGGGATCGGATCGCGGGCGCGCCACTCGTCGATCTCCTCGCGGGTCCGGTAGAGGTTCTTGTCGCTCTTGCTGTGTCCCTTCCAGCGATAGGTGACGGCCTCGATGAACGAGGGACCGTCGCCGGAGCGGGCGCGGCCGGCGGCGTCACGGACGGCGGCGTACACCGCGTCGACATCGTTGCCGTCGATCGTGATCCCCGGCATCCCGTACGCGGCGGCCCGCTCGCTGATCTGCTTGACGGCGAAGGCCTGGTCCGTGGAGAACGACATGCCGTAGTGGTTGTTCTCGCAGACGAACACCACGGGAAGCCTCCAGATGGCCGCCATGTTCATGGCCTCGTGGCAGGCGCCCTCGTTGGCCGCCCCGTCGCCGAAGAAGCTGACGACGATCCGGTCGGTGCCGCGCATCCGCTGGGCGAGCGCCGCGCCGACGGCGATGGGCATGCCACCGGCGACGATGCCGTTGGCGCCGAGGTTGCCCGTGGCCACGTCGGCGATGTGCATCGAGCCACCGCGTCCCCGGCAGTAGCCGGTGTCCTTGGCGAGCAGTTCGGCCATCATCCGGTTGAGGTCCGCACCCTTGGCGATGCAGTGCCCGTGTCCGCGGTGGGTGGAGGTGATCAGGTCGTCGGGTCGCAGTGCGAGGCACGCCCCGGTCGCTGTGGCCTCCTGGCCGATGTACAGGTGCATCGTGCCGTGCATGAGCCCGCGGGCGAACAACTCGTCGACGGCCTCCTCGAAGCGCCGGATCCTCCACATGGTTTCGAGGGCGTGGACGGCAAGGTCCCGGCCGCCGCCGGACACCGTTCCGCCAGGAGGGAGTGGCATGGTCGAACCCCCAAGGAGTTTTGCACATATGTGAGGTAAAGTGTCACCTCTGTGATGATGCTGGCATGGATTTCGATCCGTGTCCAGGTGTGGAAGCCGTCCCGACGGCGAGCACCGCGTCTGGGCGGATGTGCAATAATCACGACAGACGTGAAGAAGGCGCTGGTGAGGGGGCGCGATGCCTGCGGCTCGCGAGCGCGACCTGCTGGTGAAGGCCGCGAGACTGTACTACGAGGACAACTGCTCGCAGCAGCAGGTCGCGAGCGCGCTGGGCGTCAGCCGCTCCAACGTCTCGCGCATGCTCGCCGCCGCCCGGGAGCAGGGCATCGTCGAGATCCGGATCAACGATCCGGCCGGTCGCGAGATGGGTCTGGAAGACGAGCTGCAGAGCGCCTTCGGGCTGACGGCCTGTCGCGTCGTCGCCACCCGCGCGGACGAATCCGGCCTGGCCAAGGTGGGTGAGCTCGCCGCCGAACTGCTGCTGGAGACCGTCCGGCCCGCCGACGGCATCTCGCTGTCATGGGGCCGCACCCTGCAGGCGATGGTCCACGCCGTCCATACCGACCGCGCGATTCCGGTGGATGTGCTTCCCCTGGTCGGCGGGCTGTCGTCGCTGGCCTCGGAGATGACCGGCGAGGAACTGGTACGGGAACTGGCCGGGCGCCTGGGCGGCACGTACCAGCGGCTGCACGCGCCCGCCCTGTTGGAGACCAAGGCGTCCCGGGACACCCTGATGGCGGAGTCGTCCATCAACTCGGTGCTGCGAGCCGCGATCGGATCCTCCCTGGCGTTCGTCGGCATCGGCGCCGTGGGGGTGGGGTCCTCGGCGGCGCTCATCGACTCGTTGCGGCTGAGCGGTCGTGACCGGGCCCAGTTCGAGAAGGCCAAGCCGGTGGGCGATGTGTGCGCCCGCTATTTCGACGAGGACGGCAACCCGGTAAGCGGGGCGATCGAGGATCGGGTCCTCGGCGTGACCCTCGACGACCTGCGCCGGATCCGGACCGTCGTCGGGCTCGCCGCCGGCCTGGAGAAGACGATGGGAGTCCTCGGCGCGCTGCGCGGCCGCTATCTCGACGCCCTCGTGTGTGATGCGCCGCTGGCCAAGGCGCTGCTCGTCCGGGCCGCCTAGCCCTGCCGTCTCGGCGCTCTCGTGTGTGATGCGCCGCCGGTCGAGGCGCTGCTCGTCCGGGCCGCGTAGACGCCCGGCCGTTCCTCGTCCCTTTTCCGGCCCCCGTGCCGTCCCTCCGCCGGCGCACGGGGGTTCCCGCATCTGAGCAGGTCGCGGCCTGACGTGCGGCCGGCGGGCGATTTCGAAGAGGTTTCGGGCTGCATCTTGTGGCCTCCGTCACGGGGTGCTATATCTCTATGAACAGAAGTGAACAACATTTAGCGGATGTGCAAACCAGGCGTCGCGACCACCCCAATCCGATGCCCGTCCACGTCCCCCGCGACCTCCCCCCGACCGGCCGGATCCCACTGACCACCGCAAGAGCCCGTTCCGTCGAGTCCATGGCATCCAGCCATGGACCGGTCGATCTCCTGTTCACCCCGGTTTCCAAACCCGGAAGAGAGAGGGAGGGCCGATGATCGCCCTCAGTGCAGCCGTATCGGCGGCACCGACGTCCACGGACGAGAAGAATCCCATCCTGCGCGGCGCGGTATGGGCCGGTTCCCACTTCATCGGCCTGTTCAACGAGGCCGGCAAGCAGTTCACCGGACTCGTCACCGGAATCCTTCCCACGCTGATCGTGCTGCTGACCGCGATGTACGCCCTGGTGTCGTTCATCGGCGAGAAGCGGGTGACCAGGGCCGTCCAATGGTCCTCGCGCTGGTGGATCACGCGCTACAGCGTCATGCCCGTCCTCGCGGTGCTGATGCTGACCAACCCGATGTGCTATTCGTTCGGGCGGTTCCTGCCCGAGCGGTACAAACCGGCCTTCTACGACTCGGCGGTGTCCTTCGTTCACCCCGTGACCACGTTCTTCCCCTATGCCAACTCCGGCGAGCTGTTCGTCTGGCTGGGGATCGCCAGCGGCGTGCAGAAACTGGGCGTGTCCACCGTGCCCTTGGCGCTCTACTACCTCTTCACCGGAATCGTGGTGATCTTCATCAGGGGCGTGATCACTGAGCGGATCACGCTGATTCTGATCAAGAGAACCGGCCGCACCGAGGTATTCCGCACGTTCGATGAGGAGTTCACCACGGCCGGCACCGGCCCGGCGCTCGCGACCGGAGGTGTGCGATGACCGAACTCGAGCAGCCCCGCACCTATCCGACCGTCCTCGTCCGCAGGGGCGCCAACGGCTGGGGCGCCGGACTCACCCTGCGCCGGACCGCCACCCGCAACAAGGTGCTGTCGGTCACCGGCGGCGGCATCCACCCGGTCGCCGCGCGGATCGCCGAACTGACCGGTGCGCAGGCCGTGGACGGATTCGGCACCACCGTCCCGGACGAGGAGATCCTCTGCGCGGTCATCAACTGCGGCGGCACCGCGAGGATCGGCGTCTACCCGCGCAAGCGCATTCCGACCATCGACGTCTACCCGGGCGCCCCAGGCGGTCCGCTCGCCCAGTTCATCACCGAAGACCTCCTCGTCTCCGACGTGGGGCTGGACGAGATCGTCCTGTATGAAGGCGACGACGCCGAGATCCCGCCGGAGCCGGTGACGGACACCTCCGGCACCGCGGGCACCGCGGCCGCGTCCGCCCCGGCGCCCGAAGCCGCGCGGCCGGACGGCGGGGGAGGCGGCCGATTCGCAGCGATCTCCACCGGCTTCACCCGGTTCAGCTCCGGCATCGGCTACGCGGTCAACACCCTTTTGTCGTCGGGCCGTCAGGCCATCACGCTGACGATCAACACCATCCTGCCGTTCATGGCCTACGTCAGCCTGCTGCTGGGATTCGTCATCTACACCGGCGTCGCCAAGCAGATGGGCGAGGGACTCAAGCCGTTGGCGGGCAACCCGATCGGCCTGATCGTCCTCGGCGCCGTGGTGGCCCTTCCCTTCCTGTCCCCCATCCTGGGACCGGGAGCGGCGGTCGCCCAGATCATCGGCGTGCTGATGGGCACGCAGATCGCCACGGGCGCCCTCCCCGTCCAGTACGCCCTGCCCACCCTGTTCGCCATCGACGGCCAGGTCGGCTGTGACTTCATTCCCGTCGGCCTCGCCCTGGGCGAGGCGAAACCGGAGACCGTGGCGGTCGGCACGCCGGCCGTGCTGCTCAGCCGCCAGATCACCGCACCGCTCGCCGTACTGCTCGCCTGGCTTGTCAGCTTCGGGTTGCACTGATGAACGAGTTCTACTACCAGAGCACGATCGTACGCGTCGGCGACGAGGCCGAGGAGATGATCAACGGCGGAGTCCTCATCCTCTTCGGTGAGCCGCTGCCCCCCGACCTGGAGAGCCTGAGCGTGGTGCACAGCCCGCTCGGCGACCCGGCCCAGGAGATGCGGCCCGGTGACGAACTGTGGTTCGGCGAGAACCGGCTCACCCTCACCGCCGTCGGGGAGCGAGCCCACGAGAACCTGTGCACGCTCGGGCACGTGGTCGTCTACACCGACCCCGATCCCGCCGGTGGGCTGCTGCCGGGAGCGCTGCACGCCGAAGGCAGGCTCGGCGTCCCGGCCGCGGGTACGCAACTGCGGCTCACCCGGTCGCGCTGAACCCATTCAGGAGGAGCAGCGTCCATGGAAGGCCCCGTTGACCAGGACATCTGTCGAGACTGTGGCGGGAAGCTCGTCGAGGGTTCCATGGCGCTGCCCCTCCTGGGCTCGCCCCGCTTCGCCTACCGGCTCGGCACCACCGAAGTGACCACCGAGGTGGCCGCCCTGATGTGCCTTGACTGCGGGACGGTGCGGCTGCGCGCCCGCCATCCCGAACGGATCCGCGGCGCGGTGGCCGCCCGTGCGGCTCGCCCGTTCCCACGCCTGCCGAAGATCTTCGACAGGCGACCCGGCTCGCAGCCGCATCCCCGCTGAACGAGGGGCCCGTGGCCCCGGGAGGAGGACCGATGGAATCCCTACCGCTCGCGCTGCTCCTGCTCGGCGGCTTCGTGGCGTCGATGGCCGCCGGCGCGCTGCAGCACCGCTACTACATGCGCTCCGTGAACCGGCTGGCGGGCCGGGAACACCGGGCCGGCGTCACCCTGATCTCCGGTCGGGCCACCGGCCGGCTCCGCGGCGCCGTGGTGCTGCTGCTCGTGCGCGGGAGCGACGAGGTCGTCGAACGGGCCCTGGTGATGCAGGGCGCCTCCGTATTCGCCCGGTTCCGCGAGCACCCGTCGCTCAACGGCCCGCTGACTTCGGCGGCCACGCGGGCGTCCTCCGCCGCCGTGGCCCGTGCCGTCGAAGACGCCCGAGACCGTTACCACCGGATGATCTCGGGGGGTGTCGCCGAGGCCCCTCGGCGCCACGCCGCTCGGCGTCCTGCCCGCCAGGGCGCGCACAGCACCGGCTGACCATCTTCGCGATCGACATTCGCCATCGACATACATCCGCATATGGGCACAAAGATGCAAATCTCGTGAGGAGCGCACGCAGCGATGGCATACCTTCCGCAAATCCTTGAGCGGCAGCGGCGGCTGGGACGGCCCATCAGGGTCGGCCTCGTCGGTGCCGGGCAGATGGGCAGCGGTTTCGTCGCTCAGACCCACCGAATCCCGGGCATGGAAGTGGCGGCGATCGCAGATGTCGCTCTCGATCGGGCGGAGAGCGCGTTCCGCAACGTCGGACGCGCCGACGTGGTCGGCGGCACGGACGTGGCCGGACTGGCGCAGGCGACGATGGAGGGACGCCCGGTCGCCGTCGACGACGCCGAGGTGCTGACCCGCCTGCCCGTCGACGTGATCGTGGACGCCAGCGGCGTTCCCGAGGTCGGCGCGATGGTCGCCCTGAAGGGCCTGCTGAGAGGCAAGGACATCGCGCTGCTCAACGTCGAGTGCGACGTGACGGTGGGGTTGATCCTGTCCACGCTCGCCCGCCGCATGGGCCGGGTCTACACCGTGTGCCGGGGAGACGAGCCGGTGGAGTGCAAGCGCCTGGTCGACTACGCGCTCGACCTCGGCTTCGAGGTCGTCTGCGCGGGCAAGGGCAAGAACAATCCGCTCGATCCCAGTGCCACCCCCGACGATCTGGCCGCCGAGGCCGCGGCCAAGGGCATGAACCCCAAGATGCTGGCCAGCTTCGTCGACGGCTCCAAGACCATGATCGAAATGGCCGCGCTCGCCAACGCCACCGGGCTGCGGGTCAGCCGCCGTGGGCTCCACGGACCCCGTACGACGGTGCCCGAACTCGCCGAGGTCTTCCGGCCGAAGACGGACGGCGGCATCCTCGACGAAGCCGGCGTGGTCGACTACTGCACCGGGCCGGTCGCGCCCGGCGTGTTCGTCGTGGTCAGGTGCTCCGACCCGATCGTGGTGTCCGAGATGGACTACCTGAGCATGGGGTCCGGCCCGTACTACGCGTTCTACCGGCCCTACCACCTGGCGAGCGTCGAGGCCCCGCTCACCGTCGCGGAGTCGGTGCTGACCAGGGAGCCCAGCCTTGCCCCGCGTACGTGGTCGGCGGAGGTCGTCGCCTGTGCCAAGCGCGACCTGCGGGCCGGTGAGACCATCGACGGCATCGGCGGCACCACGGTCTACGGCATGACCGACCGCGCCGAGACCGCGGCGCGAGAGGCCCTCGTCCCGCTGGGCCTGGCCGTGGGCGGGCGGCTGCTGCGCGACGTCCCGGCCGGTGCCGCGCTCACCACCGACGACGTCGAGATCAGGCAGGACACCTACATCGCCGCACTTCGGCGCCTCCAGGACCTGCTGCTGGAGGGCGGCGCACTGGACGACCTGCCGGCGCTGCCGGGCGAGGCCACCCAGCAGCCGACCGCCCTCACCGTTGCCTGAATCGCCCTCGATCCATCTACGGAGGAGACAACACCATGGCCCAGCGCTCGGTCACCGTCGGATCGCCCAGCGGCCTGCACGCCCGTCCCGCCAAGCTGCTGGTCGAGGCGGCCGCGCGGCAGCCCGTACGGGTGCGGATCGGCGTCGCCGGCCGTCCGCCCGTGCCCGCGGACAGCATGCTCTCGGTGCTGTCCCTCGGCGCCGGGTACGGCACCGAGGTGACCCTGCACGCCGAGGGTGAGGGGGCCGACGGGGCGCTGGACTACCTGGCGGACCTGGTGTCGCGTGACCTGGACGCCGGGGAGCCGAGGGAGGCCGGGAAGGCCGGAGAAGCCGGGGAGCGTGCCGGTGCCTGAGGTGCTGGGCGGGCTGGGCGTCAGCCCGGGGCCGGCCGCCGGGCCCGCCGTCCTGATGGCGCCCCCGCCGCGGCTGCCGCCGCCGCGCCCGGTCACCGACGCCGATGCGGAGAACGCGCTGGCCGAGAGAGCGCTGCTGGCGGTGCGGGCCGATCTGGAGGCGCGCGCCGCCGCGGCCACCACCGCCGCGGCCCGGGACATCCTCGGGGCGCAGGCCGCGATGGCGGCCGATCCGACGCTGTCGGCCGCCGTGCGGGACCAGATCGCGGCCGGCTCCGACGCCGCGCACGCGCTGCACGAGGCCTTTGCCGCGCACCGCCGGATCCTGGCCGGCCTGGGCGGGTACCTGGCCGAACGGGCCGCCGATCTGGACGACCTGGGCTCCCGGGCGCTGGCCGCCGCTTTGAACCTGCCGATGCCCGGGGTTCCGGCGCCCGGGTTCCCCTTCGTGCTGCTGGCCGAGGACCTGGCGCCCGCCGACACCGCGGCCCTGGATCCGGCCGACGTCCTGGCATTGGTCACCGAGAAGGGCGGCCCGACCAGCCACACCGCGATCCTGGCGCGGGCGCTGGGCATCCCCGCCGTCGTCGGCTGCCGCGACCTGCTGGCCGTCGCCGAACGACACCGACGGGCCATGGGTGGCCGCCGGGACGCGGCCGGGATCGTCACGCTGGTCACGGTCGACGGCGCCACGGGGAAGGTCGAGCTCGGCGTCGACCAGGACACGATGGCCGCGGTCCGGGCGCGCGCGGCGGCCGAGCGCACCCCTGTGGTCGAGGCCGGCGGACCGGCGGTGACCAGAGACGGGCATGCGGTGGAGGTGATGGTCAACATCGGATCGGCGGCCGACCTCACCGGCGTCGACGTGGCGGGCGTCGCCGGCGTCGGATTGTTCCGCACCGAGTTCCTGTTCCTGGACCGCACCGCCGAACCGAGCCTGGAGGAGCAGGTGCGCGCCTACCGTCAGGTCTTCGACGCCTTCGACCACGGCACCATCATCGTGCGCACCCTGGACGCCGGAGCCGACAAACCGCTGCCCTTCCTCGCACTCCCCGCGGAGCCCAACCCCGCGCTGGGGCTGCGCGGTTTCCGCACCGCCCGCCACCACCCCGAGGTGCTGGCCCGGCAGCTACGCGCGATCGCCATGGCGGCCGACGGGGCCGCCGCCACCATCGCGGTGATGGCACCGATGATCTCCACCGTCGACGAGGCGGACGCCTTCGTCCGGCTGGCCCGCGACCACGGCCTGACCACCGCCGGAGTGATGATCGAGGTACCCGCCGCCGCCCTGCAGGCGGCCTGGCTGGCGCAGGTCACCGACTTCCTCAGCATCGGCACCAACGACCTGGGCCAGTACACCATGGCCATCGACCGCCAAAGCGGCCACCACCCCGAGCTGCTGGACTTCTGGCAACCCGCGCTGCTGCGGCTGATCGCCGACTGTGCGGCCGCCGGCCGCGCCGCCGGAAAGTCGGTGGGCGTGTGCGGCGAGGCGGCCGCCGACCCGCTGCTGGCCCCCGTCCTGGTCGGCATGGGCATCACCCGGCTGTCCATGGCGCCCCGCAGCATCCCCGCCGTCCGCGCCGGCATCGCCCGCCATGACCTGGCGACCTGCCGGCGCCTCGCCCAGCGCGTGCCGGCCGCCAAAGACGCCACCGAGGCACGCGCCGCCGCCCAGGCCGGCTGACCGCGATCCTGGAATCCCGGCGTCGATTTCGGCGCGCGATGCCGGGCCGTGCGGCGTTGCCGGTGCGGTCGGCGTCGCCGTGGGCGGAGCGTCTCGGGCGCCTGGCATGCGGTGCCGGCGGCGGGCCGGTCGGCGTGCCGCCGGCGTGCGGCAAGGTCGGCCCCGCGGGGGCCGAGCCGTCCCGGGCCGAAGGTCAGCCGTGCCGGGCCCGGGACGGCTCGGGCGGCCCGATCGTGCGGGCCCGGATGTGGCCGATGCCGGTCCGCGTGGCGAGCACGATCAGCCGGTCGCCGCGCACCAGCCGGTATCCGTCCTGAGCCTCCCAGTCGAAGTACGGGCGGCCTCGCCTTCCCAGGGCCAGGACGCGTGCCTCGCCGGGCAGGTGCGCCTCGCGCAGCGCGCACCCCTCCAGCTCCGACCCCTCGCCGATCGGCATGTCGGCGATGAGCATCACCTGCCGCCCGACCGGGATCGTGCCGATGACCTGGCGTTCCAGCATGGCCGCGGCGAACGCGGGCGCGGCCAGGAACGACACGCTCCGCGACACCGGGATCTTGAAGTTGCGGTGTACGCGCGCGGCCAGATCGTCGTCGAACAGCCGCAGCACCACGCGGACGTTGTCGCGCAGCGCGCGGGCGCTCAGCCCCGCCTCCAGGTTCGTGATGTCGTACCGGGCGAGGGTCACGACGGCACGGCAGGTGCCGACCCACGCGGCGCGCAGGGTCTCCTCGCGGGTGGCGTCGCCGAACACGATCGGCAGATCCAGCCGGCGGGCCAGCGGGACGCCGGCCGCGTCCTCATCGATCTCCACGCACACGACGGGCACGCCAAGGTCGGTGAGCTGTTCCACGACCCGGGAGCCGACCTCCCCCAGGCCGACCACGATGACATGGCCGTTGATCGGGCCGCGCAACCGGCCGAGCGGCCCGGCCAGCCGCGCGCGGACGACCGCGTCGACCACCGCAGCGGTGATCGCGGGCACCAGCGCGAGGCTGGCGAGCGTCACCACGACCTGCGTGGCCTTGGCAGGACCGCTGAGCTCCGGGTCCGGGTTGGCGGCGCCGGCGATGTCGAGGAGGATCAGGTAGAGCGACGAGCCGAGGTCGTTACCGGCGGTGATGCTGAGCGCCGCGCTGCCGACCACGATGACCACGAGCAGCACGAGCGCGACCTGCAGCAGCCGGCGGCTCAGGATCACGCGGAGGCTGCGGGTGAGGGCCGCCAGGGCCGCCAGGCGCGCGCCACGGCGGTTCTGGTCGCCGAGCGGGCCGCGGGAGGTGCCGTCCGCGACGGCGAGCACCAGGTTCGCCTTCTCCTGGTCGACGGGCAGCAGCCGTGGGTTGCCCTCGGACGTCCTGGTGTCGGCGAGCCCGCAGATCATGTGCTTGGCCCGGTCGCTGCGGTGCGCGACGTACAGGGTGCGGCCGGCGACCCGCACGTGGCTCGGTGGCAGGTCGCCGAGCGCGGCCGCCACGAACGACGGCGCGGCCATCGCACCGTCCGACAGCACCGCGCAGTCCTTGAACAGCGTGCGGATGCGGCGCCCGAGCGTGGTGTTCGACATGCGGATGACCAGCCGGACGTCGGGGTTGAGCTCCTGCAGGCACAGCGCCGCGTGGATGTTGGCCACCTCGTCGTTGCCGATGAGGGCGACCGCGCGGGCCCACTGCGCCTGCACGGCCCGGAACGTCGCCTCGTCCAGCTCGGGTGCCTCGTACACCCGGACCCGGGGGAGCTGGGCGATCTTCGGCCCGAAGTTGCGCTTCTTCGACGGCAGGATCACCGTCACGTCCTGCACGTAGCGGGTGGCGAGCTCGTCAGTGAGGCGGAGCGCGAGGGAGGTGTCGCCGCAGACGATGAGACGACCGCGGATCGGGCTGAGCAGGCGGGGCACGGTCGGCACGCGGCGATGGTAACCAGCGCTTCTCAATACGTATACGGGGCGAATGGCCGCGGGCGGGCGAGGGCCGGCCCGGGAGGGCGGCCGTGCCGGCCGGACCGCCGCGCCCCCGGGCGGCCCGTCGGCGCCGCACAACCGTCGGCGGGCTCGCCCGGGGTGATCGCACCCGCTCAGGCGGGGATCATGGGCGTCTGCGGGCGGTGAACAGGAGATACTCCCAGTCCATGACCGTCGCCGTCGTCCCCTGGTCGTTGCGGCGGGCGAGGTCGGCCAGGTCGCGGTCGAGAGCGGCGACCATGCCGGGATCCGCGGCGATGGCGCGGTAGGCGGCGACGGTCGGCCCGTACCGGGTCTTGAAGAAGTCGCGGAACGCCACGGGATCGGCGAACCGGTCGACCCGTACCGCCTGCCGGCGTGTCACGACGTCGACCACCCGGTCGCCGAACAGCGCGTCGAGGTGGTCCGGACTGCCCCACAGCGGCGGGGGCTGCGCGCCGGGCGGTGGCGGCGGCACGTACGGCTTCATCACGGCGAACATCCGGCCGACGAAGCCCTCGGGCGTCCAGTTGGCCAGGCCGATGGTCCCGCCGGGACGGCACACCCGGACCAGCTCGTCGGCGGCGGCCTGGTGGTGCGGCGCGAACATGACGCCGACGCAGGACAGCACGACGTCGAACGCTCCGTCGGCGAACGGCAGCGCCTCGGCGTCCGCCTGCCGCCACTCCACCGCGGCGCCGTGCCGCTCGGCGTGCGCCCGTCCGGCGTCCATCAGCTCGGGCGTCAGGTCGCAGGCGACCACGTCGGCGCCCGCGAGGGCGGCGGGAATGGCGGCGTTGCCGCTTCCGGCCGCGACGTCCAGCACCCGGTCGCCGGCCCGCACTCCGCACGCCTCGACGAGGACGGCCCCCAGATCGGGTATGACCTCGTCCGCGACGGACGGGTAGTCGCCCAGCGCCCACATCGCGCGGTGTCCGGCCTTGAGGACACGGTCGGCCTCGGCCTCGTCGAGCGGTGCGGTCATGTTCTCCCCTATCCTGCCTGGTTCTGCGCGGGTGGCGGTCCGCACGGGACGCCTGAACGGCCGGGTGTGCGCGCCGTCCAGGGCCATGACGGCCGCCGTCATGGAATCGAGGCTAGGAACGGGAGAAACCGCCCTCCAGTACCAGATCTGTACCTGGTTTCGCCGGGATGCCGCGTGCGCTGGCAAACCCGGCCTGCATGCCTTTAGCCTGCGGGAATGGGTGCCTCGTACCACCAATTCTGTCCGGTCGCCAAGGCGATGGAGCTGCTGGACGAGCGTTGGACGCTGCTGCTCGTCCGCGAGCTGCTGGCCGGTAGCCGGCACTTCAACGAGCTGCGCCGCGGCCTGCCGAGGATGTCGCCCGCACTGCTTTCCAAGCGGCTGCAGCAGTTCATGCGGGCCGGTCTCCTGGAGCGGCGGACAGCCGGCAACGAGGTGTGGTACGTCCTGACCCCGGCGGGCGAGGAACTGCGGCCGATCGTGGAGGCGCTCGGCGCGCGGGGCGTCCGCTGGATCGGCGAGCTCGGCGACGAGGACCTGGACCCGAAGCTGCTGCTGTGGGACATGCACCGGCACGTCGACCACACCGCCGTCCCGGCGGGCGGGCGCACAGTGGTCCGCTTCCGTTTCCCGGACGTGCCGGCCACGACCCGCGACTGGTGGCTCGTGATCACCCCGGAGGGCGTGGACGTCTGCGACGCCGACCCCGGCCATCCGGTGACCGTGACGGTCACCGCCGACCTGCGCCGCCTGGTCGAGGTGTGGCGCGGCGACGTGGCCTGGGCGGACGCCCTGCGCACCGGCGGGGTCGCGGTGGACGGGCCCGAGGCGCTGCGCCGGGCGTTGCCGCGGTGGTTCACACTTTCGCCCCTCGCCTCGGTGCCCCGGCCCGCCGGCTCGGCGCGGGCACGCGGGTGACTGAGGCCACGGTGGACAAGCGCGGACCGGGCGGCCAATCGGGCCGATGGCCCGGGCGTGACGGTCCGAGACGGATCGTCCGGAGCCGGCAGCGGGTCGGCAAACCGTAAGATCCCCGGCGTTACCTGATGCACCACTAGAATTGGGACGTTCGTTATCTTGAACCATTCGCCTTTTTGGCGGTAGGTTTAGGACTCATGACCGTGTCCCGAGTGTCGGCTCCTGCCGAGGAGCTGCGCGCTGCCGGCCTGCGGGTGACGGCGGCCCGCGTCGCGCTGCTGAAGACCGTCCGCGACGGTGACCACCCCGGCGTCGAGGCGATCGCCTCCGGGGTGCGCGAACGCCTCGGACACATCTCCCTCCAGGCCGTGTACGAGGCCCTGCACGCGCTCACCGCGGCGGGGCTCGTGCGCCGCATCGAACCGCCCGGCAGCCCGGCACGGTTCGAGGGACGCGTCGGAGACAACCACCATCACCTCGTCTGCCGATCGTGCGGCGTCCTCGCGGACGTCGACTGCGCCGTCGGCGAGGCGCCCTGTCTGATCGCATCCGACGACCACGGTTTCTCGATCGACGAGGCCGAGGTCATCTACTGGGGCGTCTGCCCCGCCTGTTCCACCACAACGAGATCCTGATCACATCCTCTGACCCTGGAAGGATTACCGTGTCTGACAGTCACGACACCCGCGTCGGCGAGATGAACGAGGAGAGCGCAGGCGGGTGCCCGGTCGCCGCCGGGCACTTCAACCACCCGGCCGAGGGTGGCGCGAGCAACCGCGACTGGTGGCCGAACCGGCTCAACCTGGCCATCCTCCGCAAGCACCCGGCCGAGTCCAACCCCATGGGCGAAGACTTCGACTACCGGGCGGAGTTCAACAGCCTCGACCTCGACGCCCTGGCGAGGGACGTCGACGAGGTGCTGACGACCTCGCAGGACTGGTGGCCGGCCGACTTCGGTCACTACGGGCCGCTCATCATTCGCATGGCCTGGCACAGCGCCGGCACGTACCGCATCCACGACGGCCGCGGCGGCGCCGGCGCCGGCATGCAGCGGTTCGCACCGCTCAACAGCTGGCCCGACAACGCCAACCTCGACAAGGCGCGCCGGCTGCTCTGGCCGGTGAAGAAGAAGTACGGCCGCAAGATCTCCTGGGCCGACCTGATGATCTTCGCGGGCAACCGCGCCCTGGAGACGATGGGCTTCAAGACCTTCGGCTTCGCCGGTGGTCGCGAAGACGTCTGGGAGCCCGACGAAGACGTCTACTGGGGTCCCGAGCACACCTGGCTCGGTGACGAGCGCTACACCGGCGACCGGGAGCTCGAGGTCCCGCTCGCCGCGGTGCAGATGGGCCTCATCTACGTCAACCCGGAAGGCCCGAACGGCAACCCGGACCCGCTCGCCGCGGCCCGCGACATCCGTGAGACGTTCCGCCGGATGGCGATGAACGACGAGGAGACCGTCGCGCTGATCGCGGGCGGCCACACGTTCGGCAAGACCCACGGCGCCGCCGACCCCAACCGCTACGTCGGCCCGGAGCCCGAGGCCGCCCCTCTGGAGCAGCAGGGCCTCGGCTGGAAGAGCACCTACGGTAAGGGCAAGGGCCGGGACGCCATCACCAGCGGCCCGGAGGTGACCTGGACGCCCACGCCGACGAAGTGGGACAACAGCTTCTTCGAGACCCTGTTCGGCTACGAGTGGGAGCTGACCAAGAGCCCCGCCGGCGCGTGGCAGTGGCAGCCCAAGGACGGCGCCGGGGCGAACACCGTGCCCGACCCGGAGGACGGCTCGCTGACGCGCACGCCGACGATGCTCACGACCGACCTCGCGCTGCGGATGGACCCGATCTACGAGCCGATCTCGCGGCGCTTCCTGGAGAACCCCGACGAGTTCGCGAACGCGTTCGCCCGGGCGTGGTTCAAGCTGACCCACCGTGACATGGGCCCGATCCAGCGCTACCTCGGGCCCCTGGTCCCGCAGGAGACGCTGATCTGGCAGGACCCGATCCCGGCGGTGGACCACGAGCTGGTCGGCGCGGATGACATCGCCGCCCTCAAGCAGCGGATCCTCGACTCGGGGCTGCCGGTGTCCCAGCTCGTCTTCACCGCGTGGGCGTCGGCGGCGTCTTTCCGCGGCAGCGACAAGCGCGGCGGAGCGAACGGGGCGCGCATCCGCCTGGAGCCCCAGCGGCACTGGGAGGTCAACGACCCCGACACGCTGGCGATCGTGCTGCGCACCCTGGAGGGGATCCAGGAGAGCTTCAACGCCGCCCAGACCGGCGGGAAGAAGATCTCCCTCGCCGACCTCATCGTGCTCGGCGGGTGCGCCGCCGTCGAGAAGGCGGCCAAGGACGCCGGCTTCGACGTCACGGTCCCCTTCACGCCGGGCCGCATGGACGCGTCACAGGAGCAGACCGACATCGAGTCGTTCGAGGCGATGGAGATCACCGCTGACGGGTTCCGCAACTACGTCGGGAAGGGTCACCGGCTGCCGGCCGAGTATCTGCTGATCGACCGGGCGAACCTGCTCACCCTGACCGCGCCCGAGATGACGGTGCTCATCGGCGGCCTTCGCGTGCTCGGCGCGAACCACCGGCAGTCGCCGCTCGGGGTCTTCACCGAGACCCCCGGGAAGCTGACCAACGACTTCTTCGTCAACCTGCTCGACATGGGCACGACCTGGGAGCCGACGTCCGAGGACGCGACCACCTTCCAGGGCCGCGACGCCGCCACCGGCCAGGTCAAGTGGACCGGCAGCCGCGTCGACCTCGTGTTCGGGTCCAACTCCGAGCTGCGCGCGCTCGCGGAGGTCTACGCGTGCGATGACGCGAAGGAGAAGTTCGTTCGCGACTTCGTCGCGGCGTGGGACAAGGTGATGAACCTCGACCGGTTCGACCTGGTGTGATCCCTGACGTTCGGGTCGGCCGGGCCCGGCCCGGCCGACCCGAACGTCCTCCCGGTGGGCGTCGGACGTCCCGGCGGCCGACCGGGTCCGCGGCGATGCCGACGGACAGGGCGGCCTACGTCGCCGTGAGTGCCGGCGTGCCGATCGGCAGCGGATCGCCCCGTGAATGGCCGGTGCGCGGGATCGCCGGGTGGGTAGGCGCGGCATGGGAGAACAGAGGTAATTCGGGGACGAATGTGACGATGCTCGGCGTGTGCGGCCGATGATGTCGGCGGGGACTGTTAACTTCCGGGGCCATGGCGCGCCTCCTGCACACCTCCGACTGGCACCTGGGCCGGTCCTTCCACCGCGAGGACATGCTCGGCGCGCAGGCGGCGTTCGTCGACCATCTGGTCGAGACCGTCCGGTCCGAGCGGGTCGACTGCGTGCTGATCTCCGGCGACCTGTACGACCGGGCGCTGCCGCCGGTCGATGCGGTGAAGCTGTGCGGCGAGGCGCTGGCCCGGCTGACCGGCGCGGGCGCGCGCGTCGTCGCCATCAGCGGCAACCACGACTCCGCCCAGCGGCTCGGCTTCGTCTCCGACCTGATCGACGCGTCCGGCGTGCACCTGCGCACCGACCCCGCCAAGGTCGGCGAGCCGGTGCTGGTCGGCGACGTCGCCGTCTACGGCATCCCGTACCTGGAGCCGGAGCTGGTCCGCGAGCCGTGGGGGCTGCCCGAGCGCGGGCACACCGCCGCGCTGACCGAGGCGATGCGCCGCGTCCGCGCCGACCTGGCCCGCCGCGGCGGCCCGTCGGTCGTGCTCGCGCACGCCTTCATCACCGGCGGCCAGGCCAGCGACAGCGAGCGCGACATCAGCGTCGGCGGCACATCGATCGTGCCAGCCTCGGTGTTCGACGGGGTCTCCTACACCGCCCTGGGGCACCTGCACGGCCGCAGCCGCATCACCGACACCGTCCGCTACTCCGGGTCGCCACTGGCCTACTCCTTCTCCGAGGCCGACCACCTCAAGGGCTGTTGGCTGGTCGATGTCGGGCCGGGCGGCGTCGACGCCGTCGAGTTCGTCCCCGCGCCGGTGCCGCGCCCGCTCGCGCGCCTGCGCGGCCGCATCGACGACCTGCTCGCCGACCCGTCCTACGAGCGGTTCACCGGCCACTGGCTGCAGGTCACGCTGACCGACGCGGCGCGGCCGCTGCATGCGATGGAGCGCCTGCGCGCGCGCTTCCCGCACACGCTCGTCCTCGGCTTCGAGCCCGAGGGCGGCGCGGCCGGCGCGGAGCGAAGCTGGTCCGACCGCATCAAGGAGCGCTCCGACCTGCAGATCGCCTGCGACTTCGTCGCCGAGGTCCGCGGCGAGGCGAACGACGCCGAGGTGGCGCTGCTGCGCGAGGCGTTCGAAAAGTGCCGCGAGGCGACCGCCTGATGCGGCTGCACCGGCTGACGATCACCGCGTTCGGGCCGTTCGCGGGCACCGAAGAGATCGACTTCGACGCGCTGTCCGAGGCCGGACTGTTCCTCGTCAACGGCCCGACCGGTGCCGGCAAGAGCAGCGTGCTCGACGCGGTCTGCTTCGCGCTGTACGGCGCGGTGCCCGGCGCCCGCGAGGCCGCCAAGAAGCTGCACAGCGACCACGCCCCGCGCGACCGCGAGCCGGAGGTCGTCCTGGAGTTCACCGCCCGCGGCCGCCGCCTGCGCATCACCCGCTCGCCGCAGTGGGAGGCGCCGAAGCGGGGCGGCGGCACCACGACCCGGAACGCCAAGGTCGTGCTGCAGGAGCTGGCCGGCGGCCGCTGGGAGGGGCGCTCCACGCGCATCGACGAGACCGCGCACTTCGTACGCGGCCTGCTCGGCATGGACCGCACCCAGTTCTGCCAGGTCGCCCTGCTGCCGCAGGGGGAGTTCGCCGGGTTCCTGCGGGCCGAGGCCAAGGTGCGCGCCGACCTGCTGGAGAAGCTGTTCGACACCCGCGTCTTCACCGACGTCGAGCGGTGGCTCGCCGAGCGCCGCAAGGAGACCCAGCGGCTGGCCGACGAGCGCGAGCGCGCCGTGCTGGCGGTGGCCGACCGCATCGCCGAGGCCGCGGGCGCCGAGCGCGATGACACCCCGGCCGAGGCGCTGCCCGGGTGGGCCGCCGGCCTGGCCGAGGCGGCCCGCGCGCAGCACGCCGCCGCCGAAGAACGCGCCGCCGCCGCGGAGAAGGTCCACCTGGCCGCCCGGCAGACGTTCGAGTCCGCGCGCGAGCTGGCCGACCGGCAGCGCCGCCACGCCGACGCGCTCGCCCGCCGGGCCGCGCTCCAAGCCCGCGAACCCGAACGCCGACGGGCCCGCGACCTCCTCGACGCCGCCGCGCGCGCCGACCGCGTCCTGCCGCTGCTGCGCGGCGCGGACGAGCGCGCCGAGATCGCGGCACAGGCCGCGGCGCGGGCGGGGGAGTGCCGCGAGGCCGTCCGCCGTACGGTGCCCGCCTTCCCCGACCCGGACGCCGGCGACGCCGAGCTCGCCGAGGCGGCGCGCGCCCGCCACGCCGAGATCGCCGCCCTCGAAGGCCTCGCCGGAGACGCCCGCCGCCTCCGCGCGATCGAGGCCGAGGTCGAGGAGCTCGACGCGGAGATCGCGCGGCTCGACGAGGACGAGGCGGCGATCTCCGCGACGCTGCTCGCGCTGCCCGGCCGCCGCGACACCCTCACCGAGGCGCGCGAGGCGGCCCGCGCCCGCGCCGCCGGCCGCCCGGCCGCCGAGGCGGCCGTCGAGGCGGCGCGGTCCCGGCTCGATGCGGCACGCCGCCGCGACACCCTCGCCGGCGACCTGGCCGCCGCCGAGGCCGCCCACCGTGCCGCCGTC
Organism: Actinomycetota bacterium; assembly: GCA_048498315.1. Classification (GTDB taxonomy): domain Bacteria; phylum Actinomycetota; class Actinomycetes; order Streptosporangiales; family Streptosporangiaceae; genus Actinoallomurus. Next base: position 82,220 of record JBEHYF010000002.1, on the reverse strand, counting down.
GACGAGGCGCAGGCGTGCCGCGACCGGCTGCAGGAGATCCGGCAGGCCCGCCTCGACGGCATGGCCGCCGAGCTCGCCGGGCGGCTCGTCCCGGGGCGGCCCTGCCAGGTCTGCGGCTCCAGCACCCATCCCGCGCCGGCCGCCCCGCTCGGCGCGGCCGTCGACGAGCAGGCCGAGCAGGCCGCCGCCGACGCCGATGAGGCGGCGCAGGCCGCCCGCGAAGAGGCCGCCCGGCGGCTCGAACGGCTGCGCGCCGAGCTGGCCGCCGCCACCGAGCTGGCCGGCGACGACCCGGCCGAGGCGCTGGCCGGTGCGCTGGCCGCCGCGGAGGCGGAGCTGGCGGCGCTCGCCGAGGTCGAGGCCGGCTGCGCCCGCATCGAGGCGGAGCTGCGCACCGTCGAGGCCGACCTGCGGACGGCGGTCGACCGCCGCGGTGGCGTCATCGAGGCCCTCGCCGCCGCGCGTTCCCGCAGCGACGCGCTGGCCGCCGAGGCCGGTGGCATCCGCCGCCGCCTCGACGCGGCGATCCGGCCGGACCCGACGCTGGAGGCGCGGATGACGCGGCTGTCCGCCGAGGCGTGCGCGCTCGACGCGGCGGCCGAGGCGGTCCGCGCCGAGCGCATCGCCGTGGCCGAGCTGGAGAGCGCGCGCGAGAAGGCGCTGGCGGCGGCGACCGCCGAGGGGTTCGCCGACGCCGACGAGGCCCGCGCCGGGGTGCTCACCGGCGCGGCGCGCGACGAACCGGCCCGGCTGCTGCGCGCGCTCGACGACGAGGAGGCGGCCGTGCGCTCGCTGCTCGCCGATCCCGAGCTCGCCGTCGCGGCCGGCGAGAGCCCGCCCGACCTGCCCGCCCTGGCCGAGCGCCGCGACGCCGCCGAGCAGGCCCACACGGCGGCGGTCGCCGCGCGCGAACGGGCGCGGGACCGCGCCGACCGGCTCGCGGAGCTGTCCGCCGACCTCGACCGCGCGCTCCGGGCGTGGCGCCCGGCGGCGGAGACCGCCCGGCTCACCGCCGGCCTGGCCAACCTGGCCGCCGGCACCTCCGCCGACAACCGGCTGCGCATGCGCCTGTCGGCGTACGTGCTCGCCGCCCGCCTCGAACAGGTCGTGGCCGCGGCGAACGAACGCCTCGACCGCATGTCCGGCGGCCGGTACGCGCTGCGGCACTCCACCGACAAGGAGGCCGGCGACCGCACCCGCAGCGGCGGCGGGCTCGGCCTGCGCGTCCTCGACGCCTGGACCGGGCAGCAGCGCGACCCGGCGACCCTGTCCGGCGGCGAGACCTTCGTCACCTCGCTCGCCCTCGCCCTCGGACTGGCCGACGTGGTCACCGCGGAGGCGGGCGGCGTGGAGATCGGCACGCTGTTCGTCGACGAGGGGTTCGGCACCCTCGATGAAGACACCCTCGACGAGGTGATGGACGTCCTCGACGGCCTGCGCGACGGCGGCCGCGCCGTCGGCATCGTCAGCCACGTCGCCGAGCTGCGCACCCGCATCCCCGCCCAGCTCCAGGTCCGCAAGACCCGCGCCGGCTCGGCCGTGACCCTGACCGGCGTCTGAGCGGCGACGTACGCACCACGGCAGGCTCGTCGGTCAGCCGGTCGGCCGGTGCGCGCCGGGTCAGGCTCGCGCACCCGTGCGCAAGGGCCGCGCCGCGACAGGGCGCACGCGCCGGTGATCCGGGCAGGCCGCATGACGGCCGCCTACCAGGCCGCGCGGGGGCGGCCCGACCGTCAGCACCGGGTGATCCCCCAGAAGACGTTGCCCTCGGTCGACAGGTAGTTGTGCCGGTAGTCGAAGCGCCGGCAGTCGGCGAACATCAAGAACCAGTACTTCATCTGTTCCGACCACCAGTAGCCGGAGGTCAGGTCGCCGAGCTTCGGCGGCGACGCGGTCACGTCGGTGACGATCGTCCAGCCGTTCGCGACGCGGGAGCAGCGCTTCTGGCGCAGATAGTAGTCGTAGGCGCGCTCGCGCTAGAGCTCCTTCTCGGTGATCAGCCACAGGTTGAGCGCCGAGTCGACGTACTCGGGGTGGAGCCGGTTGCCGGGGTCGGTCGCCTTTCCGTAGTTGTAGCCCTCGGGCAGGTCGACCGGCCGAAGTCGGTCGGCGGCGAGCCCGTCGACGACGGCGACGGCACGTCCGCGCTGTTCCCGCCGGGTCATGGCATCACCCCGTACTGGCCTGGCCCGGAGATGGGCAACAGTTCACATTCCACTTAGAAACCCTCAATGTCACGATTCATCTGCCTTGCCCTGTTGTCCTGACCAGGAGATCCCCGCCCTGGCACGGTGGCGAGGTAGAAGGAGAAGGCTTGTGACCCAGGTCCCGCGTATCGTCGCCGCGGCGGCGGCCACCCTCGCCGCACTCGCGCTGACGTCCGCCACCGCCCACGCCGCACCGGCCGGTTCGCCCGTACGCTCCCCGGCCGCCGTGCCGGCGCCCGCCGCGGCCGCCGCCCCGCACCCCGGTACCGTGTCCGCCGTCACCGACCGTCTCGCCGCCCGGCTCGCCCGCGACCTGGCGGACCGCTCCCTCCGGTCGCGTGTCGACGCCGCCGCCGCCCGCGGCCCGGCCGATCTGCTCGCGCTCGCGCCCGGCACGCGTCTCGACCGGCAGGCACGCTCCGCCAACCGGGCCGTCCTGCGGCTCAAGGGCCTTCCCGCGAGCAGCGGCTCGCTGCTGCGCCTGCGGCTCGCCAATCCGCAGGCCGCCGCCTCCCTGAGGCGCGGCGCCGTACCCGTCGTCGCGGCGGAGCCGAGCGACGACACGCCGGCTTCGATCACCGCGTACGACCCGCAAGGCGGGACGGTCGCCCTCGACCCGGCCAAGGCGCCGCAGCGGCCCGTCCTCGTCGTGGAGGTGGACGTCGCCAAGGCGCTGCCACTCGGCCTGGAACTCATGCGGCGGACGCTGGCCGGGCACGGCGTCGGGGCGGCGGCGCCGCGCACGGCCCGCGCGCTCGACGCCGGCGGCTACTGGGCCACCGAGGTCGACGCCGTACGGCTGAACGACGACGAGGAGCCTTGGATCAAGGGCGCCGCCGAGATCTACAGCATCGTCGGCGGCTTCGGGCTGGACGGCAAGCCGACCGTCGACATCGTGCAGATGCCCTACCTCGACTACGACGGCGTCACCTACTACCCGAACCAGCTTCTCGTGCATTTCTCGGCCTACAAGTACAACCTGGCCGACGTCGTGATGATGGAGGACGACGGTGACACCAATTACGAATCCCTCGCGCAGGCCATCGCCGACGCGCTGCTGACCATCACCGACAACGGGACCTACGTCCCGCTGGTCGACGCCATCTTGGCGGCCATCCCCAGCTCCTGGTGGACCGACGACCCCGACTACGTCGACTCCTGGTACACGCTGTCCACCACCAGCAGCGGCCGGCTCTACGGCGCGGCCGGGAACGGCTGGATGGACGTCTCGCCGTACTGGGTGTCCGAACTCTGAGCAGGGCTCCACGCCCGGCCGGGACACCCCGGCCGGGCGGTCCCGGATCGGTACGCTATGGCCGGTCACGGGGGCCGAGGACCGGCCGCCGGAACCGTGCCGAGAAGTGACGATCGCAAGGAGCAGAGTCCGTCCGATGAGCGTGCCGACGCATGAGGAGCGGTTCAGTTTCCAGGCCGAGGTGGTCCAACTCCTCGACCTGATGATTCACTCGCTCTACAGCAACAAGGAGATCTTCCTGCGGGAGCTCATCTCCAACGCCTCGGATGCCATCGACCGCCTGCGTTTCGCGGCGCTGACCGAAGACGGCGTGGAGATGGGCGACGACCCGCTGCAGATCCGCGTCCGATTCGACAAGGACGCCCGCACGATCACCGTTTCCGACAACGGCATCGGAATGAGCCGTCAGGAAGTGATCGACAACATAGGCACCATCGCCAAGTCCGGCACCCGCGAGTTCCTCCAGGCGCTCACCGGCGACCAGCGTAAGGATGCCGCGCTCATCGGCCAGTTCGGCGTCGGCTTCTACTCGGCCTTCATCGTCGCCGACACGGTCACGCTGACCACCCGCCGGGCCGGCCTGCCCGCCGAGGAGGGCGTCCGCTGGGAGTCCGACGGGCGCGGCGAGTACACCCTGGAGACGGTCGAGCGCGCCGAGCGGGGCACCGAGATCGTGCTGCACCTGCGCGAGGGCGAAGACGACCTCCTGAACGACCACCGCCTGCGCACGATCATCCGCAAGTACTCCGACCACATCAGCCTGCCGATCCTGATGCCGGACGAGGGCGCGGAGGGCGACGCGAAGGAGTCCGTCGTCAACCAGGCGTCCGCGCTGTGGGCGCGCCCGAAGAGCGAGATCAGCGAGCAGGACTACAACGAGTTCTACAAACACATCGCGCACGACTTCACCGACCCGCTGGCCTACCTCCACGCCAAGATGGAGGGCACCTACGAGTACACGCTGCTGCTGTTCATCCCCTCGCGGGCGCCGTTCGACCTGTGGATGCCCGAGGCGCGGCACGGCGTGAAGCTGCACGTCCAGCGGGTCTTCATCATGGACGACACCGGGCAGCTCATGCCGAACTACCTGCGCTTCGTCCGCGGCGTGATCGACTCCAGCGACCTGCCGCTCAACGTCTCCCGCGAGCTGCTGCAGAGCAGCCGCGTCGTCGACTCCATCCGCTCCAGCGCGGTCAAGCGCGTGCTGAAGCTCCTGAAGGACCTGGCCGACAAGGAGCCCGACAAGTACGCCGTGTTCTGGCGGGAGTTCGGCGCCGTCCTCAAGGAGGGCGTGGTCGAGGACTACTCCAACCGCGACGACATCGCCCGCCTGCTGCGGTTCACCACGACCAGGTCGGCCGGCGACGAGCCCGACACCTCGCTCACCGACTACGTGACCCGCATGAAGGACGGCCAGGAGAAGATCTACTACCTGCTCGCCCCGACGATCGCCGCCGCCAAGTCCAGCCCGCACCTGGAGATCTTCCGGAAGAAGGGCATCGAGGTGCTGCTGCTCGGCGACGCCGTCGACAACTGGCTGGTGACCAGCCTGCCCGACTTCGAGGGCAAGCGCCTGCAGTCGGTCGCCCAGGGCGCCGCCGACCTCGGCGCGCTGGAGGACGCGGACGAGAAAGAGGCCAAGGAGAAGGCCGGCACCGAGCTGACCGGCCTGGTCGCCCGCCTGAAGAAAGCCCTCGGCGACCGCGTGCACGACGTGCGCACCACCAGCCGCCTCACCACGTCCCCGGCCTGCATCGTCGCCGACGAGCCTGACCTGGAGATCAACCTGGTCGCCCGGATGCGCGGCTCGGGCCTGCCGCGCCGTCCCGTCCTGGAGATCAACCCCGGGCACCCGCTGATCCGGCGGATCGACGCGGAGACCGACGAGGAGCGCATCGCCGACTGGGCGCACGTCCTGTACGGCCAGTCCGTCCTCACCCTCGGCGCGCGCCTCGACGAGCCGTCCGAGTTCGCCGACCGCCTCGACCACCTGCTCGTGATCCTGACCGAGGGACAGGACGCCGCAGACGGCGCATAGCGCGGCGAGCACATAGCCCCGGCGGATCGTCCCCGGAGTCCGTTGGATCCCGGATCCGGGGAATCCCAGAGTGCGCCGGCCTCCGGGGCCGTGCCGAGCGCGTTCCCTCAGCAGGAACTTTTTCCTGCTGAGGGAAGCGCCGATGAAGAAGGTCCGGGTCGGCCTCGGCCGGGGCGTACGCGGGGCCGCAATGAGGTCGGCGCCCGCCGCAAGGGGTGGGGCAACCTGCCGGGCAGCCGGCAGGGCGGAGCCTGTGCGGCGCCGGCGGCCCTGGGCGGGCAGAGGAACCTGCGCGCGCGGAGACCGGCGGCGTGTGCTTCGGCCCGGGGGAGGCGGGCTCCGGGCCGAAGCGGCAGACTGGACATCGTACGGTCCGTCCGTCCCGGAAAGGAGCGCACGTGAGCGACAACGCCGCCAAGCTCGCGGTGCTCATCGATGCCGACAACGCCCAGCCGGCGGTCATCGAGGAGCTGCTGGCGGAGGTCGCCAAGTACGGCACCGCCCACGTCCGCCGCGCCTACGGCGACTGGACGGGCACCGGCCTGAAAGGCTGGAAGGACCAGCTGCTGACCCAGTCGATCCAGCCGATCCAGCAGTTCGCCTACACCAGAGGCAAGAACGCCACCGACGCCGCGCTCGTGATCGACGCGATGGACCTGCTGTATTCGGGGCGCTTCGACGGGTTCTGCATCGTCTCCAGCGACAGCGACTTCACCCGGCTCGCGGCGCGCATCCGGGAATCGGGCCTCACCGTGTACGGCTTCGGCGAGCGCAAGACGCCGAAGTCCTTCGTTGCGGCCTGCGACAAGTTCATCTATGTCGAGAACCTCACCTACGCCCGTACCGAGACCACGCCCGCCGGTTCGGGGACCCGGCCGCCGTCGGCCGTCCCGCCGGCGAAACTCAAGCGCGACGCCGCCCTGGTGAGCCAACTGCGGAACGCCGTCGAGGCGGCGTCCGACGACGACGGGTGGGCTCCGCTGGCGGGCGTCGGCCACATCATCACCAAGCAGCGCCCCGACTTCGACTCCCGCAACTGGGGCTACCCGAAGCTCAGCGAGCTGATGGCCGCGACGACCCTGTTCGAGCTGGAGCGCCGCAGCCCCGGCGACGGAAAACCCGGGATCATCTACGCCCGCGACAAGCGCTACCGGGAGGGAATCCCCGGCTGAGCGCCCCGCACGGCGCCGGGTCACGGGCGTGCCCGGCGACCGGACGCGGCCTCCACACAGGCCATCGCGGCGTCGAGAAGGTCCGGGCTGCGGGCCGCGGCGATCCCCGCATGGGCGTACCCGATCCAGATCGGGAAGGCGATCAGCTCACGGCTGTACCGGCCGAAGAGCACCGCCCACTCCGGGTGCCGCGCGGACAACTCGGCGACGACGCCTTCAGGACTGCGCATCGCCGTTCGCACGCGGCTTGGGGCCGAGCGTCGTCCAGGTGATCTTGCCCAGGCCGTCCCGGCCCGGCCGGCATCCCCACGCGCCGGAGAATGCGCCCACGACGAACAGGCCACGGCCGCGCTCGGCGTCGGGACACTGCGGGCGCGGCTCCGGTACGCCGGGACCGTCGTCCCAGACGGCGACCTCGATCTGGTCGGCGCCGGGCCGCAGCGCGATGAGGACGGCGATGCGCGTGCCGGACCGCACCGCGTTGGTGACGAGCTCGCAGGTCACCAGCTCGACGTCGTCCCGGATCGCTCGCATGTCCCAGCCGTCGACCGCCGACACGGCAAGGGCGCGGGTCGTGCGGGGCGCGGTCGCGTCGCACGCCAGAACCGTCGCCAGGTACGGGACGCCGATCGGGACGTCCATGGGAAAGCACGTCACGTGAGGCTCCCATCGGGTTATTCGGAGAGTGCTCACACGGTGACGCAGTGTGGATCGCGCTGTCGGCCGATGCCGTCTCCAGTCTTGAGCTGGGCAAGTCCGGCCCTGACGACCGTACGGGCGAGCTGCTCGACACGACGTTCGGCACGGACACGTACTTCCGCGACCACGCCCCCTGGTCCGCAAGGAACGCATCCCGGCCCCCGCCCGCAGCCTCGCCGAAAGCGAGGCGGCAGCACGCACCATCCGGATCTACGAACCCTTCCTGATCACCGGCCTATTGCAGACGGAGGACTACATCCGCGCGCTGATAGCGGCAGGACTCCGGGTAGACGATGTCGAAGAAATCGTGGCAGAGCGTAAACGCCGACAAGGAATCCTTCTTCGCGATGTCCCGCCCCGGATCCTGCCGGTCAGCGATGAGGCGGCGTTCCGCCGGGCAATAGGTGGGCCTGCCGTGTTCAAGTCACAGCTCGATTGGCTGTTGGAGGCCGCAGCGCGCAGCAACGTCGTAATCCAGGTGGTGCCTAGCAGTACGGCGGCGTACGCTGGGCTACCGGCCGGGTTTGCCGTTATGTCCTTCATGGACCGAGCTGATGTCGCCTTCGTGGACGGCCCTAATGGTATGGGACAGTTCATCGATCAGCCGGACAAGGTGGATCAACTGATGCACACCTACGACCTGATCAGGAGTGCGGCGTTGCCTGCCGTAGACACTGCGCGTCTGATCATGGAAATCCGGGAGTCCCTTTGATGGATCTTGCTGTTTGGCGGAAAAGCAGCTACAGCGGTAATGATCATGGTATGTGTGTCGAGTTGGTTGTCGTGTCGGATGTCGTAGCTGTGGAGGACGCCGAGAAGATCCGCACCTCGTAGTGATCCGCCCCTGCCCCTCGCGCTCACCGGGTGCTGGAACGGCATCCGGCCGGCGCTCTGTGCATGAGTGCGTTGAACTGGCTGTGCTCGAAACGGCGACCCGGCGGGACATGAGAGAGTCACGGGACTGACGGGGACGAGCGGGGGCGGCGGCTGTCTCTGATCGGGCCGCCGATGGCGGTGATGAGGAGGGCGAGCAGGCCGCCCACACCGGCGACGGCGAAGGCCGCGTGCACGCCGTCGGCGTCGCCGGCCAGGCCGGCCAGGGCCGCGCTCGCCGCGCTGCCGACCCCGAACGCGGTCATCAGCCAGGCGAACGCCTCCGTCACCGTGCCGCGCGGGGCGGCGGCGTCGATGACCAGCACGTCGGGACACGGCCGCATCCGCCGCCCCAGCTTGACGTCCATCTGGTTCACGGCGAAGAACTCCGTCGGTGCCTGGGCGTTGAGGCTGCCCGGCCGCCGAGGTACACCGGTCGCGGGACGAGCCTGGTCAGCGGGGGTGGATGCCGCCGTCGAGGCCGAGGACCTGGTTGGTGAGGTAGCCGTTGCGGAGCACCGCCATGGACAGGTCGGCGACCTCCTCCGGGCGCCCGTACCGGCCGACCGGGATCGGCAGCGCGGGGCCGCCGCCGGAGCCGGTGGGCAGCATGCGGGTTTCCTCGATCAGCGCGGGCGCGACCGCGTTCACCGTCACGCCGTCGCCGGCCACGCGCGAGGCCAGGAAGTGGACGAGGCCGTGCAGCCCGGCCTTGGACGCCGCGTAGTGCGGCCCGACCACGCCGCCGGTGAACGCCGCCACCGACGACATGAACAGCACCCGGCCCCAGCCGCGCTCGGCCATGCCCGGCAGCACCGCCTGGGCGAGCAGGAACGGCGCGCGCAGGTTGACGGCGAGCGTGCGGTCCCAGGCCTCCAGGTCGACGTCGGTGTAGGCGCGCTGGTCGGAGTGGCCGGCGCCCGCGACGAGCACGTCCACCGGGCCGAGCGCGGCGGCCGTCTCCTCCACCAGCCGGGCCGGGACGGCCGGGTCGGCCAGGTCGCCGCCCAGTACCACCGCGTCCAGGCCGGCGGCCTTCGCCTCGGCGGCGAGGCGTTCGGCGTCGCCGGCGTGCGCGCTGTACGTGAACGCCACCCGCGCGCGGGCCTTGATGAGCCGGCGGCCGAGCGCGCCGCCGATGCCGCCGCTGGCCCCGGTGAGCAGCACCACCCGTCCGTCCAGAATCGCGTCGTCGATCATCTGGCACTCCTTTCACTCCCATCCTGCCCCGGCACGCGGAACGTTCCATGCGGGTGCAGACTCTTTGGCATGGTTTACGAGGCCGCCGAGAGCAGATACGACGCCATGGTCTACCGCCGGTCGGGACGCAGCGGGCTGAAGCTGCCCGCCATCTCGCTCGGGCTGTGGCACAACTTCGGGGACGACACGCCGCTGGAGCGGCAGCGGGCGATCCTGCGCCGTGCGTTCGACCTCGGCATCACGCACTTCGACCTGGCGAACAACTACGGCCCGCCGTACGGCGCGGCGGAGCTGAACTTCGGGCGGATCTTCCGCGAGGACTTCCGGCCGTACCGCGACGAGCTGGTGCTGTCCACCAAGGCCGGGTACGACATGTGGCCCGGCCCGTACGGCGAGTGGGGGTCGCGCAAGTATCTGCTCGCCAGCCTCGACCGGTCGCTGGCCCGGATGGGCGTCGACTACGTCGACATCTTCTACAGCCACCGTTTCGACCCGGACACGCCCCTGGAGGAGACCATGGGCGCGCTGGACCACGCGGTGAAGTCGGGCAAGGCGCTGTACGCGGGCATCTCGTCCTACTCGCCGGAGCGCACCGCCGAGGCGGCCGCCATCCTGCGCGACATGGGCACCCCGCTGCTGATCCACCAGCCGTCGTACTCGATGCTGAACCGCTGGATCGAAGGTGGCCTGCTGGACACGCTCGAACGCGAGGGCGTCGGCTGCATCGCGTTCTCGCCGCTGGCCCAGGGCATGCTGACCGACAAGTACCTGAACGGCATCCCCGAGGGGTCGCGGGCCAGCCAGGGCAAGTCGCTCTCGCCGGACCTGCTCACCGACGAGACGCTCGCGCACGTGCGGACGCTCAACGAGATGGCGAAGCGGCGCGGCCAGACGCTGGCGCAGATGGCGCTCGCCTGGGCGCTGCGCGATCAGCGCGTGACGTCCGTGCTGATCGGCGCCAGCAGCGTGCGGCAACTGGAGGACAGCGTCGGGGCGATCGGCCGGCTCGACTTCACCGACGACGAACTCGCCGCGATCGACCGGGACGCGGTGGAGGCCGGCATCAACCTGTGGGCCGCCTCCAGCGCGCACTGAGCGGGACGGCCGCCGCCGGCGGGCCCGTCACGCCGTGATGAGCAGGGTGGCCGCGCCCGCGCCGATGAGCGCGGCCGCCCAGAGCCGGTCCAGGTTGAACCAGGCGCGCCGCAGCACCGCCAGGCCCACCACCGACGGGGCTCGCCGCGGGGGCCGGCCCGCTCCCCGGGAGGTGATCCATTGGCGGCGCGCGTGCTGGCACAATCAGCTCACGTGACCGACCTCGTGCAACTGCTCACCCCCGAGGGCGAGCGCACCGACCATCCCGGTTATCCGATCGACGTCAGCGGGGAGGAGGCTCGGGGCCTGTTCCGCGACATGGTGCTCGTGCGGCGGCTGGACGGCGAGGCCATGGCGCTGCAGCGGCAGGGCGAGCTGGGCCTGTGGGCGCCGCTCCTCGGCCAGGAGGCCGCGCAGGTCGGCACCGCGCACGCCCTGCGTCCGGACGACTTCGTCTTCCCCAGCTACCGCGAACACGGCATCGCCTACTGCCGTGGCGTGCCGCCGGCCGACCTCCTGCGCCTGTGGCGGGGCACCGCGCACGGCGGCTGGAACGCCCACGACCTGCGCATGGCCGGCTACGCACTCGTGATCGGCGCGCAGGTGCCGCAGGCCGTCGGCTACGCCATGGGCGTGCAGCGCGACGGCGCCGCCGAGGCCGTGCTCGTCTGCTTCGGCGACGGCGCGACCAGCCAGGGCGACGTCAACGAGGCGTTCGTGTGGGCCGCCGCGCAGAACGCGCCCGTCGTCTTTCTGTGCCAGAACAACCAGTGGGCGATCTCCGCGCCGCTGGAGACCCAGTCCCGGGTGCCGCTGTACATCCGGGCGGCCGGGTTCGGTTTCCCCGGCGTGCGGGTCGACGGCAACGACGTCTTCGCCTGCCTGGCCGTCGCGCGGGACGCGCTGGACCGCGCCCGCCGCGGCGAGGGGCCGACGCTCATCGAGGCCTACACCTACCGGATGAGCGCGCACACGACCTCCGACGACCCGAGGCGCTACCGCTCCGACGCCGAGCTGGAGGCCTGGCGTCTGAAAGACCCGATCGAACGCCTGCGCACGTATCTGACCAAAAGCGAGCTGGCCGGCGACGAGTTCTTCGAGGCCGTCGACGCGGAGGCCGACGCGCTCGCCCGCCGCGTGCGGGAGGTCTGCCGTACCCTGCCCGACCCGGAGCCGTCCGCCCTGTTCGAACACGTGTACGCCGGCCCGCACGCGCAGCTCGCCGAGGAGAGCGCAGCCTACGCCGCCTACCTCGACACTTTCGCTGACTGACGCCTTGACCAGGGGGCGATCCGGACGCGGTGTCCGCCCCTCGTCTACGATTTTCTCGTCTGGGCATCCGCGGCGGCCGATCTCGACGGTTCGCACCGCCGCCACCGCAAGGAGAATCGTTGAGCAGCCCGAGTACCAAGGACAACCTGGACCTCGCCGAGAGCGCGCAGCACATCGCCGACCGGGCGCCGGCCGGATCGCTGGAGAAGGCCGCCGCCGGGTCGGTGGCCGTCACCTGCGCGACCACCCGGGACCTCGCGCACGCCCGGACCGTGCTCGCGGGCGTGGTGCCCGCCGACGTGCGCGAGGCGGCGATCGAGCTCTTCGACCGCCTCACGGTCGGCGAGGGGTGACCGCTCGACCCGCCCGTCGTCGCACCGCCTAGCGACGCCGCTCGGCGGCGCCTCCTCGCGACCGGCCCGGCGCCACCCATCCGGCGCGGCCGGTGCGGTGCGACCGGCACGCGGGCGCAGCCGCCGCCGAACGACGGGCAGAGCGGCCGTCGCGGATCGCGGCCGAGCGCGCGGACGGCGGTGCCGGGCCGCGCGCGGGCACGATCTCGCTGCTGTGCGTGGCCGCGGTCGCCGCGCCGATCGTGATGCCGGTCCGCCCCTCGGGCTCGGTCCGGCCTCCCTTCCGGCGCGCTGTCGCGACCGGCTCCGCTGCGTCCTCCGCCGCCTGGCCCGACGGCCGCCGCCCGTCAGGGCGGGACGTCCGGGACCCCGCCGGACTGCGGCATTCCGACCTGGTTCGCCGTCCGTGTTCCGGCGTGACCCCCGCCGGGCCGGAGGTTCGTGACCGTCCGATCCCGCAGGTTCTCCCCCTCGGTAGAATCTTGACGTGGCCGAGCCGAAATTCGAGATCCAGATGCTCCATGATCGCGTCATGGTGCGCCCCGAGAAGGAACCGGGGGAGCGCCGCAGCTCAGGGGGCATCGTCATCCCGGCTACGGCCGAACTGGCCAACCGGCTGGTCTGGGGTGAGGTGTGCGGCGTCGGCCACAACGTCCGCGCCGTCAAGGTCGGCGACAAGGTCCTCTACCGCGCCGACGATCAGTTCGAGGTCGAGGTGCAGGGCGAGCTGTACCTCGTGATGCGCGAACGCGACCTGCACGCCGTAGCCAACGAACGCCCCGAGTACGGCACCGGCCTCTACCTGTGACGCAGGGCCCGCTCCACCGCCCTGGTGCCTGCTTCTCGCCGACGCCCGGCTCCCCGGCCACCCGCTCGGCGCCGGACCGGCCGCCCGCTCCGGACCCGCCGCGGCCGGGCCGTTCGCGCGGGGGTGACCCGTGGGGCGAGCCGCAAGGGACGACGCCGTCCAGGTGACGCACGTCGGGTGCGGCCGGGTGCTGCCGGGCTCTCGCGGCCCGGTGCCGGCGATGTGGTCGAGTCGCCCTCCGCCGGCTACGGCGCCCGGCGTGCCGGGGCGGTCACAGCGGCAGCGTGAAGGCCGACAGGCGGGTGTAGACGCCCGGATAGCCCGGCCGGGCGCAGCCGTACGCCCATGACGTCAGCCCGGCGAGGCGGTCGTCGATGATCAGTGGACCACCGCTGTCGAACTGGCACGTATCGGCCGCCGGCGACCCGGCGCACACCATCGTCTTCGGCTCGAAGGTGCCCTTGCCGTACGCCGCCGTGCAGCGCGCGTCGGAGTCGATCGGGATCACGGCCTCGCGCAGCCGCGCATTGAACAGGTCGCGTTCGGAGGTGGTGCCCCAGCCCATCACCCGCGCCTCCGCGCCCGGCGGGTACGTGCCGGACCGCGGGATCAGCGGCAGCGGAGGGCGGTTCAGCACCGGCCGCGCCAGCGTCAGCACCGCGACGTCGTCATGTTCGACGGTCTCCCCCTTGAAGTCCGTCTCGCGGAAGCCCGGATGCACCCAGATGCTCTTGACCGGCACGCTCTGGCCGTCCTTCTTGCTCAGATCGGCGCGGTCGAACGTGGCGCTCAGCATGGACGGTACCGCGCGAAGGAAGTCGACGCAGTGCGCGGCGGTCACCACCTTGTCGGCCGCGACGAGCACGCCGCCGCAGAACTGGCCGGAGGGGCGGACGAAGAAGGCCGGCGTGCCGACCGCCGCCAGCCACGGCGGCGGCGCGACCGGGGTGCCGCCGACGATCGCCCGCGCGGGAGACGCGAACAAGCAGCAGGACAGCGAAACCGCGCACAGCAAGCTCAAGAGACGACGCGGGAACAGGGGCATGGGGGAACACCTCCGTCCGGTAATGATCAACCTAGTGCCAACCGCGGCCGGAGCGCGAGGGGCCCCGCTTCCGGCGGCGCGCCGGGTCCGCCGCCGAGATCGGATTCCGGCGGCCCTGCCGGGTCGCCGGCGCGTCCGCGCTTCGGACCGGAGGCGAACACGCGGAGGGACGCGCCGCGCGGGGCCCGGCGCGGGCGGCGGCAGCGGCACGGTGAGGTGCCGGCCCTGTCAGCGGTATTTGCGGCCGGTACGCGCGGACAGCCGTCCGGCGAGGTTCCGTGGTACGAACCTGCCGAGCCCGACGAGCGCCTTGTACTGGGCGCCCGGGACGCTGACGATGCGTCCGCGCCGGAAGTCCCGCAGCGCCTGGGCGACGACGTCGTCGGCGTCCAGCCAGAACGCCTCGGGAATGCGGGACACGTCCATCCGGGCCCGCTCGTGGAACTCCGTGTGCACGAAACCGGGGCACAGCGCCATGACCCGGACGCCGGGTACGTCCTGCGCCACGCCCTGGCTGAACGCGACCACCCATGCCTTCGAGGCGCCGTACGTGCCGCGCGGGAAGAACGCCGCGACCGATGCCACGTTGATGACGCCGCCCCCTCCGCGCTCACGCATCGCCGGCAGCGCCGCGTACGTCAGCCGCAGCACCGCCTCGCAGTGCACCCGCAGCATGGCCGCCTCATCGGCGAGCGGCACGTCGAGGAACCGCCCCCGCTGCCCGAACCCGGCGTTGTTGACGACGAGGTCGGCCCGGCGCGCGGCGTCCTCGGCGCGGGAGATGCCCTCCTCGGTCGCCAGGTCGGCCACGACCACCTCGGCGTCGCCGAGCCCGCGCGCCGCCTCGGCCAGCCGTTCCGCGTCGCGGGCGAGCAGGATCAGGTGGTGTCCGTCGGCGGCGAGTCGGCGCGCGAACGCCGCGCCGATGCCGGACGTGGCGCCGGTGATGAGTGCCGTGGGCATGCGTCGCAGGCTACTGCCTCGTCACCGCCCGCCCGTCCGCGGCGCGCTCCCTACGGCCGGCGGGTCAGACCCGGACACGGAAGTCGCGGGGATTCGGGCGGCGGGTGGCGCGTCGGTAGCCGAAGGTGTAGCCGGGCCAGTTGTTGACGATCCGCCCGTCGGCGGCCTTGTACCAGCTCGTGCAGCCGGTGCTCCACACCGTGGTGCGGAACCGCCGCTGCACGTCCTCGTCGAACGCCCGCTGCACGTCCGGGCGCACGTCGAGGTAGCGCACCCGGGACAACGCCCGCAGGCACCCGAGCACGTACGTGAACTGCGACTCCAGCATGTAGATGATCGAGTTGTGGCCGAGGTTGGTGTTCGGCCCGTAGAGCAGGAACATGTTCGGAAAGCCGCTCACCACGATGCCCAGGTAGGCGCGCGCGCCATGCCGCCACGCCTCGTTCAGGTCCCGCCCGCCCAGGCCGTGGATCCGCATCGGCGCGAGGAAGTCGTGGGTGCGGAACCCGGTGCCGTAGATGACCGCGTCGACCGGCCGTTCCCGCCCGTCGGCGGTGACCACGCCGGTGCGGGACAGGCGCTCGATGCGGTCGGTGACCAGTTCGACGTTCGGTCGGGTGAGCGCGGCGTAGTAGTCGCCGGAGATGAGCACCCGCTTGCAGCCCATGACGTGGCTCGGCGTGAGCGCCGCGCGCAGCCCGGGATCGGCGATCTGCTCCGCCAGCCCCTTCTCGAACGTCTTCGCGTACCGCCGCATCAGTCCCGGGAACGAGATGAAGCCCAGCCCCCGCGACTCGTACCTCAGGTAGGCGCTCGCCCGGCTCAGCGTGTGCAGCACCGGCAGCCGCGCCATCAGCCGCCGCTCCCACGCCGCGTACGGGCGGTCGGGCTTGTCGAGGACGTACGGCGGGGTGCGCTGGAACACGTGGAGCCGGGCGGCGCGCTCGGCGACGTGCGGCACGAACTGGATCGCGCTTGCGCCGGTGCCGATCACCGCGACGCGCTTGCCGGTCAGGTCGTAGCCGTGGTCCCAGCGGGCGGAGTGGAACGCCGCGCCGGCGAACTCGTTCGGGACGTCGGGGTAGGCGGGCCGGTTGAGCTGCCCGCACGCCATGACGAGCGCGCGGGCGGCCAGCTCCTCGCCGGCGGCGGTGCGGACCCGCCACAGCCCGGCCGTCTCGTCGAAGGACGCCTCCCTCACCTCCGTGCGCAGGCGCGGCTTGATCCGGTACTTGGCCGCGCAGTGGCGCAGGTAGTCGAGGATCTCCGCCTGCGGCGGGAAGCGGCGCGACCAGTCGGTCTTCGGCTCGAAGGAGAACGAGTACAGGTGCGATGGGACGTCGCACGCCGCACCGGGGTAGGTGTTGTCCCGCCAGGTGCCGCCGAGATCGCCGGCCTTCTCCAGCACGACGAAGTCGTCGATGCCGGCGCGCCGTAGCCGGATGGCCATCCCGATGCCGCCGAACCCGGCCCCGATGATGAGGACGCCGTGCGGTCGGCTCACGAACCGCCTCCTCGCGTACGGGAACGGAAGCGCCGTCCCGCGCGTGCGGGACGGTCCTCTCCGCATGAAACCAGAATGCCGTTCTGCCGGATAGGGACTCGGCGGTCAGGAGTCCGGACCGCCGGCGCCGGCGTCTTCGCGGGCCGGGGCGGCCGCCGACCTCGGCAGTCGGCCGCTCGCGCGGTCACCGACATCGAGGACCGGACGGGGAGCCTGTGCGCCGCGACGTTCGGCCGCGGCCTCTACCGCCTGCCCCTCACCACCGCGATGCCGGCCCGCGTCCGCCGACCGGCGTCCGCGCCACGGGTTCGCGCCTTGCGTACGCCGACCGGACTCCGACGCCCGGCACTCGCCGGCTCGTGTACGCCCCGCCGGTGCGGCGTACGCGACGGCGGGGTGACCTCGCCGTCACGCCAGGCAGCGCAGCGCGTCGCGCAGCCGCCGGTCGTGGCGCCCGCGTGGTGCGGCGCGGTCAGCGGCGGCGGTAGTGGAAGGCGATGCCGTGCACGCCGGCGCGGCGGGCGTGGGCGACCTTCAGGCCGGTGAGCGTGTAACGGCCGACCGTCACGGTCTGCGGGGTGGTGGAGGCGTTGACCGTGCGGGTGGCATGCCCGGCGACGTCGGTGAGCACCACCCTGATCCGCCCGTCCGCGAACGCGCCGGTCCGGACGCGCAGGCCGTGGGCGGTGTGGGTGGTGCCGGCGGACTGCCGCCACGCGGCCCGGGCGCGGGCGTGCCGCTTGACTGGCGCGGACGTGGCGGTGGGGGAGGCGGAGGCGGACTTCTTACGCGCGGCGGCGGCCTCGCGCCGCGCCGCGCCCGCGGGGTCGCTGCACCCGGCCAGCAGCCCGAGCATGATGATCAGGGCCGGAAGGCGTAGGCCTCCACGCATTCTTCCTCCTCTGTGAGCGACGACAGCACCTTAGCCTCAGCGGCGGCGGCGGACGTCGTCGCGGGCGGCGAGCCTGCCCAGCAGCCGCACCAGCGCACGGCGCTCGTCCGGCGACAGGGCGCCGGCCCACAGCTTCTCGCGCTCGTTGTGCGCGGCGAAGGCCTCGCTGATCGCCTCCTCGCCGCGCGGGGTCAGCGCGAGCCGGACGGACCGCCGGTCGACCTCGTCGCGGGTGCGGCTGACCAGGCCGTCCCGGTCGAGCGTGTTGACGAGGGAGGAGACGGCCTGACGGCTCATGCCGGACAGCTCGGCGGCCCGCTTGGCCTCCATCGGCCCGGCCACCCAGAGGGTGAACAGGAGCCGGAATCCGGGGTAGCTCCACCCTCGGGGCCGGTGCACCACCGACTCCAGGTCGTACACCGCCATGTTCGTGACCCGGTAGAGGGTCAGGACCAGCCGCATGGCCTCCGGGTCGATGCCGGGCAGCCGCTCGTGGACGCGCTCGACGGCGGCGTCGACGAACGACCAGAAGGTGAGGTCTTGTGCGCTCACAGGACACAGCCTAGAGTCGCGGGATAAGTAATCAAAGCTTTGATTATCCGGGAGGGGAGATGCCCTACTACCGCGCCGTCGGGGAGATCCCCCGCAAGCGCCATATCCAGTTCCGCAGGCCGGACGGCGGCCTGTACGCCGAGGAGCTCATGGGCGAGGAAGGCTTCTCGTCCGACTCCTCGCTGCTCTACCACGTGCACCCGCCGACGGCGATCGTCAAGAGCGATGGCGTCGACGTGCCGCCGCACGCCACCAGTGCGGTGCCGAACCAGCCGCTGCTGCCGCGCCACTTCAAGGCACACGAGCTGGTGACCGGCGGCGACCCGGTGCTCGGCCGCCGGCTGCTCATGGCCAACGACGACGTGCGCATCTCCTACGTCGCCGCCGACGCCGACGGTGAGTTGTACCGCAACTCCGTCGGCGACGAGTGCGTGTACGTCGAGGCGGGCACGGCGCGCCTGGAGACCACCTATGGGGCGCTCGACGTGGGGCCGGGCGACTACGTCGTGATCCCGACCGGCACGATCCACCGGTTCGTCCGCACCTCGCCCGGCCCCGGCGGGCCGGAGCCGTCCGCGGACGGCCTGCTGCGCCTGATGGTCTTCGAGGCGTCCGGGCACATCCGGCCGCCCCGGCGCTACCTGTCGCAGTACGGCCAGTTCCTCGAGCACGCCCCCTACAGCGAGCGCGACCTGCGCGGCCCGGCCGAGCCCCTGGTGTGCGAGGGCGAGGACGTGCCCGTGCTGGTGCGCACCCGGGCCGGCCTGACCCGCCTCACCTACCGCCGGCATCCGCTCGACGTGGTGGGCTGGGACGGCTGTCTCTACCCGTTCGCGTTCAACATCGCCGACTTCGAGCCCATCGTGAAGCGCACGCACGCGCCGCCGCCGGTGCACCAGACGTTCGAAGGGCCGAATTTCGTCATCTGCTCGTTCTGCCCTCGGCCGCTCGATTTCGACGATGCTGCCATTCCGATTCCGTACAACCACCATAATGTGGATTCCGACGAGATGATGTTCTACGTGGCCGGCGATTACTCGGCGCGCAAGGGCTCCGGAATCGGGATCGGGTCGATCAGCCTGCACCCGGCCGGTTTCACGCACGGGCCCGCTCCGGGCGCGGTTGAGGGCGTGATCGAGGCGGTCCGCAACGGCGATACCACCACAACCGAGACGGCCGTCATGATCGACACATTCCGGCCGCTCAATCTCGGCGCCGAAGCGCTCGCGGTGGAGGCGTCGGACTATCCGTGGTCGTGGGCCAGATGACGATAGGTCAATGACAATTACTCTGTGTGATCTCGGTAATGCTCGGGTAGAGACGGAACCGAGCCCGGAAACACGGCCGAATGCCGAGGAAAGGGTGAGGGTCATTCCTATCCGAAACGGAGATCTGCATCAGGGCACGGGCCTGGCCGCCCACGCGGACCGGACCGTGTCCGCGGCGCACGCCGCGCACGTCCACCTCACCGGCTACCAGATCGGCGTGCTCCCGAACGCGAACGTCGGCAACTTTCACCCGCCGCCATGTCTACTGCCCCGCCGGAAAGCATGTCACCGGTGGCGGCGAGGCGCAGGGAAACGACGCGATCCTCGTCGGCGGCTTCCCGACCACCGGCGGCCGCGGCTGGATCGCCCTCGGCCGGCAGAACCGCTACAACTCCATCGGAGTCAGCGTCTACGCCATCTGCGCCTACTGATCCGAAGGTCCGGCCGCCGCCCCGCTGCCGGGATCGGCGTACGGGGTCGCCGGACCTCGTGGGCCTGAGCGCCCGGCCGGCGGCCCACCGGGTCTGGGCGTCCGGGCCTTCCATACCACCGCACCGCGGTTCCACGCCGGCTGCCCGGCATCCGGCCATCCGGGCGGCCGGCCCGCGCGGACGCGACGGCCGCGATGGCCGCATCACGCCGCGAGGTTTTCCCGATGATCGATACGTGGTCCACTGGACGCGTGGTCACGGAACGACGGCGCCCCCCGGGTCGCGTCCGGGGCCGCGCCCCGCGCGTCGCGCCCGCGGCGGGCGCGGACGGGGCCGGCAACCCGCGGCGTGAGGCGTGGGAGCTGCTCGGCGGCGAGTACGACGTACGGGTGCTGGAGCCCTCGCCGCCCGCCGTGATCAGGCCCCCCTGGTACGCCGACGACCCGCTGGCCGGGCCGTACGGGGCCAAGCTCGTCACGCCGGTCACCGGGCTCGGGCGCAGCTGGGACGACCTGTGCCGCGAGCGCCCGGAGCTGGCCGGGTTCTGTGCCGACCGCTGGCTCGGTGCCTGGCGCCGCCTGGCACCGCCGCCCCGCGACTTCGCCCGGACCCGCCGCTGCCTGCACGCCCTCGCCGAGCACGTGCTCGCGCCGGCCCGGTACGCCGTCAACGGGCAGATCGACCTGCGGTTCACCCGGATGGGCTTCGGCACCCCGTTCTTCGGCGCCGACCGGCAGGTGCGGGTGGAGGCCGGGCGGCTGGTGGTCGACGGCGTGCCGCACGCGCCGCGCACGCTCGGCGAGGCGGCGGCGCTCGCGGGCGTTCCGCCGGGCATGCCGCCGGAGGTGTACGCGGCCCGTATCCCTGCCGATCCGGCGCTGTCGCTGGTGGTGAGCCCGCCGGCGGCCGAGGCACTCGGCGCCTGGTACGGCTTCGCCTGGTCGGTGCTGGAGCAGTTGCGGTTCGAGACGCGGCGGCTCGCGCCGGGGCGGGTGCGTCTGTGGCCGGAGCACTTCGACGCCGCGTTCGAGGTGGGAGAGGAGGCCGCGGGCCGGCGTGCCGCGTTCGGCGCGTCGCCGGGCGACGACGATCACCACGAGCCGTACCTGTACGTCGCCCCGTGGCGGCGCAAGACGGGCGGGTTCTGGAACGACGACGCCTTCGGCGGGGCGTCACTGACCTACGGGGTGCTGCTCAGGGCCGACGACCAGCGCGCGACGGCGCTGGAGTTCCTCCGGCGCGGCGTGACCGAGCTGTACTCCTGACATCCTCGGCGCGGCTGCGCCGCCGCCCAGCCGCAGCACGGCCACCCAGCACGGCCACCTGGCGTGGCCACCCAGCGTGGCCATGGGGCCCGGCTGCGGCGCGCCGCGGCCGGGCCGGGCCGCGCCACTGGTCGGCCGGGCCGCGTGGTGCCCCCCGTGGCCTCTTGAACGTCAGCGTCGTCCCTTCTGCGGGCAGGCGCGGTCAAAGGTCGGCTTAGGCGGTTAAAGAAACGAACCGGCTCCACTTCGGGGGCTGTGGGGGCGGGTAACCGATTTTGCGGGTACTGGGGCGCTTCGGCCCTTCCGGGACGTTTCAGGCCCGCGCCGGACACGGGGCGTGACGCGAACCATGTCGTGCGGCCGTACGCGCCCTCCTAGGCCAACGGGGGAAAGGAACGGACAATGCGCAACGGAGTCATCGCCACCGGACTGCTGGCCCTCGCCCTTGTGGGCGCGGGCTGTGGAGAGGGTGGCAAGGCCACACCGCAATCGCAGGGCGGCGGCGGACCGTACCGGCAGCCGACCAGTGCACCGCCGATGTCGCCGCCGGGAGGCGTGCCGTCCGTTACGGCGTCGGCGACGGCCTCCGCCGGGCCGTCGGAGTCCCCGTCCGTCTCGCCGTCGGAATCGACGTCGGCGGCACCGGTCGGCCCGGCCACGGTCGACGCCAAGAAGACGAGCATGGGCATGATCCTCGTCGACGGCAAGGGCCGCACGGTGTACCTGTTCGAGAAGGACACGCACGGCAGGCCGACCTGCGCCGACGCCTGCCTGAAGGAGTGGCCGCCGTTCCTCACCGAGGGCAAGCCCGTGGCGGGCACCGGCGTCAAGTCCGCATGGCTGAGCACCGTGACCTGGCCCGACGGCAAGACCCAGGTCACCTACCACGGCCATCCGCTGTACTACTACGCCGGTGACAAGAGCCCCGGCGAGATGAAGGGGCAGGGCATGTCCTCGTTCGGCGGCAAGTGGTACGTCGTCGGCGCGGACACCGGCGAGGCGATGGGTGCAGGCGCGCCGTCCGGCTCCCCGGCCCCGTCGGGCTCCCCGGCGCCGTCGGGCTCCCCGGCGCCGTCGGGCTCGATGGCGCCGTCGGGCTCGATGGCGCCGACCACCTCACCAACGGGGTAGGTGCGGCACGGTGCCCGGCAGCAGCCACGCCCCGCCGGCCACCAGCGCCGCCACCGCCACCAAGGCGAAGCAGAAGACCCACACCAGGCCCGGCATCCCGGTCAGCCGCGCGAGCTGGTCGGCGTCGGAGTCGGGGGCGCGGCCCCGGGAGCGCTTGCGCTGCAGCTCCACCACGGGCCGCGCCCCCGCCAGCAGCAGGAACCACGTGAGGGCGTACGCGAACGCCGCCTGCACCATCGCCGACCCCAGCCAGGACACGGCGAGCACGACGCCACCGGTGACGACCACCGACACCACGCCGTAGACGTTGCGCACCATGATGAGCACGGCGGCGAGCACGGCGACGGCCGTCCACAGCAACGCCGTGATGTGCCCGCCGGCCAGCAGCGCCGCCCCGCCCAGGCCGAGCAGCGACGGCGTGACGTAGCCGGCCGAGGCGGTGACGACCATGCCCGCGCCGTACGGCTTGCCGCGCGACACCGTCACGCCCGAGGTGTCGGAGTGCAGCCGGATGCCCTGTAGCCGCCGGCCCGTGACCAGCGCCGCGAACGCGTGCCCGGCCTCGTGCGCGATCGTCACGACGTTCCGGGTCAGATGCCAGGCCGAGTCGACCGACACCGCCGCGAGGGCGGCCACGCCGGTGACGGCCACCAGCCACCACGGCGGATGCGGCTGCGTGCCGACGACCTCGTGCCATACGCCGCCGATCGTCGCCGCGATCATGCACCACCACCTCCGCGTTCGTCCGACGCTCGGTACGACGCCCCGTCGCGGGCGGAGGTTTCCACCGGCCCGGCGAACCCCTGTCTTGGCGCACGGCGACCAGTAGGGTGGTGGGGCTATGAGCGACCCGTTGATGAGCGTTTATCCCCCGCTGGAGCCGGCCACGCTGGTGCCGCGGCGGTCCCAGTGGTTCCCGTTCGATACCGGCGGGCTCACGCTGACCCACCTCGGGCGCGGCGCGATCTGGCTGGCGCTGAAGGCGCTGCGGCTCGGGCCGGGCCGGCGGCTGGCGATGCCCGCCTACCACTGCGGCTCGGAGGTCGAGGCGGCCCGGCTGGCCGGCGTCGAGGTCGTCTTCTACCGGGTGCTGCCGACGCTCGGGGTCGACGTCGACGACCTGATGCGGGTGGCGGGCCAGTGCGACGCCACCTACCTGATCTCCTACTACGGCTTCCCGATGCCGCCGATGCCACCGAACACGCTGGTGATCGAAGACGCCGCGCACGCGCTGTTCTCCTACGACGGCGGTGTGGCGATCGGCTCGCGCGGCCACGCGGCGATCTTCTGCCCGCGCAAGTCGCTCGGCGTGCCCGACGGCGGCGCGGTGCTCATCCGCGGCGGCCACATCGACGCCGAGGGGCGTCCGCCGTGGAAGCGCATGGCCCGCTCGTTCGCCTCCCAGGGCATGGGCTGGGCCGCCCAGTCGCGGGCCGGCGTGCTGCGCGCCCCCGCCACGAAGGTGTTCCGCAAGGTCAGCAAGGCCGAGCAGGCGGTCGTGGAGGGCACGCTCACCGAGACCGTCATCGGCGAGTGGAACCTGCAGGTCGCCGACCTGGAGGTGGCCGCCTCCAAGTGCTCCCGCATGACCGAGTGGGCGGTGCACGGCGCCGACGGCGAGAAGATCCGCGAGCACCGGCGCCGCAACTACCAGGTGCTGCTCGACGCGCTGCCGGAGGTCTGCCCCGACCGCTTCCGCACGCTGCCCGACGGGGTCGCGCCGCTGTACTACCCCGTCCGCGTCCCCGAACGCGACCGCACCATCGCCGAGCTGCAGAGGCGCGGCGTGCGCTCCATCGAGATCTGGCCGGTGCCGCACCCGCTCCTCGACCGCAAGCGCTTCGCCGAGCTGGAGCCGCTGCGGCACCAGATGCTGGCGCTGCCGGTGCACCAGGGCCTGACGCCCTGGCACATGGAGCACGTCGCCAAGGCCGCCCGCGAGGCCATCACCGCCGCCCACCGCTAGAGCGTGGACATCGGCGATGCCCTGTTGGGCACCGGCGCATCAGGCCTACGCCGGACGGTCTCCGGCCGCACCCCGCCGTATCGGAAAGCAGTCGGTGCTCACCCGACCGGAAGCCGTGGCCGGATCGAAGCGCCATCGGCGCCGAGCCTCGCGCGGTTCGCCGTCCGGTCCCGCCCGGAGACCCCGTCGATCCGGGAGGGTCTCAACGCCGCGCGTGGCGGATCTTCAACCGCCCGAACTCCATGGCCCCGGAGATCCGGATCTTCGGCCCGCCGGGACGGGAACGCCGCCGGGGCTTGTAGCGCGTGTCCTTCCACCCGGTGCGCAGACCCTCGAACTCGACGACCGCGTCGCGCGGCACCGTGATCTTGGCCTTTCCGGTACCGAGTCGCAGCTCGATGTCGACCACCGGGTATTCCATGACCGCCCGTGACAGGTCCAGCCGCACCCGTCCGAACGCGGACTCGACCTTGAGGATCCGAGGTACCCGCCACGCGCCGCGCCGCCGGATCCGCCCGCCGGCGACGGCGATCGTGGCCGTGGTCCCCGTGTCCCCCTCAGGGAGCGACGCCAGAGCCGACGCGAGTTCGCGGCGCGTCGTGGCGGTGAGCACCTGGTGGAGGCGTTCATCCATCTCCTCGTGCGAGATGTGCCCGTCGGTGTAGGCGTCCTGGACACGCTGCACGGCCGCGTCGCGGTCGTCGTCACGAATCAATGACGGCGGCCCCTCAGGCCGCAGGGGCACCATCTCACTCATCCGGCCGCCCGCGACCGTTGGTGGCCGCTCGATCGATCTCTCGCCCGGAGATGGGTCCATCCGCGTCGGCACGCCGGCCGGGCATGTCGGTGCGGCCTCCGGATCTGCCGATCCGCCGCCTCGCCATGCCCAGCTCAACGCAACTGCCCTCGTCATGAACGTTCACCGCAGCGACCGCAGGGCGATCGGATCGCCTCTGCGTCGCTTGATATCGGCGATCGGCGGGCGCAGCCGTCAATCCGTGGTCTTGACCCCTTCACCTCGCCTGCACTCCGCTGCTCGCTCTAGCCCTCCTCCTGTTCCGCAGGGCGGGTCTGCTCAGGCGAGTCGTCTGGTGGCGCGGAGTGAGTACATCAGTGGCACGCGGGGGCGGCCTTCGGGGAAGCGGTAGGCGGTGCCGTGGCGGTCCAACGCGGCGAACCGTTGCCAGAGGGTGTAGTCGTGCTCGTGCAGGAAGTCGAGGCGCAGGCCCGCCGTGGTCAGGGCGGTGATCACCTGTCCCAGCCCGTGGTTGAACTCGACCGAGCGGGTGTGCTCCACGGGCGTCTGCGGGTCGGCGTAGCTGCCCACGTTGTCGTCCCAGACCTGCGGGCCCTCGGCGAAGTAGTCGTAGGCGACCGTGCGGCCTTCCTCGTCATCGAGCACGTCGGCGAAGGGGTGGAACTCCGCGACGTAGGCGAACCCGCCGGGACGAAGCAGCGCCGCGACCGTCCGCGCCCAGCGGTCGATGTCGGGCAGCCAGCACAGCGCGCCCAGCCCCGTGTAGACGATGTCGTAGGTCTCGCCCAGGGCCGTGACCGCGTCGTAGACGTCGGCCGTGACGAACCGGGCCGGCAGCCCGACCTCTTCCGCCACCGCGCGGGCGGCCTCGACGGCCTTCTCGGAGAAGTCCAGTCCGGTCACGTGCGCGCCGCGCCGCGCCCACGACAGCGTGTCGAGCCCGAAATGGCACTGCAGGTGGACGAGCCGCCGCCCGGTGACGTCCCCGACCTCGGCCAGTTCGAACTCCCGCAGGGTGTGACCGCCGGACTTGAACCCGGCCAGATCATAGAACTCGCTGGCCAGGTGAATCGGGACCCGTTCGTCCCAGAGCGCCCTGTTGATCGCGAGATAGTCGGGTCCCGTCATGGCGACGAGTGTAGTGATCAGCGAAGCGGGCGTCGCCTCCTTTGCCGGCGGATCGTGCTCCCGTTCTCCACCACGCATGCCTGGGCATCGGGGCCGGGGCGTGAGGTGCCGGCTCGCGCGATCCGGCACCTCACGATGCACGGCGGTCGCCGTGACCGGCTTGGTGATCGCGTACGCCGGGAACCGGTGGTCGGGCCGCAACGGCTCGCCCTGGTCCAGGTCCGCCCAGCCTCGGGCCACGGCCCACATCGAATGGCCGCGGTCGCCGGCGGACCCTCCCGCCGCCAGGAGGCCTACCAGGCCGGACTCGGCGAAGGCCTCCTCCGCGACCCGGACCGCCTTCGCGGGAGCCGGACCCGAGCTGCGCGTGGGCGGCTCCGCGACGCGCGCGTCGGTGACCCGATCGCCCGCGGGGTACATGCGCAGCCCGGTCAGGCGATGCGGCGGGTCGGGCTCGGCGGCCGCCTCGATCCGCAGGTCGCCGATCCGCGCGCGCGAACGAGGGCCCTGCGGTCGTGACGAGGAGTTCCTCGCTCAGGAGTGCCGCCACGCCGGTGAGCGTGCTGATCACCGTCTCCGGCGGGAGCACGTTCAGGAAGTGTTCGGTGAAGTGCTCGCGCAGCTCGTCGTCGTCCGGCGCCGTCCATGCCGGGCCGCCCGCCTCCCGGAACCGGGAGACGACCCACCTGACCTGCGTCAGAGCGGGGTTTCCCAGGTCGTCCCCGGGGCCGACGAGCTGTTTGAGCGCGGTCCAGCTCGGCAGCCCGTGTTCCCGGGCGATGGCGAGCTGGGCCTCGTGGAGTGTCGAACTCCCCTTCGGCGAGGCGACGCTTCGCCTCCAGCTTCAGGTACCGGAGATTCGGCCGGTCGGGGAGTGCGCGCGAGAACTCGGACAAGGCAGTCCTTCCTTCGCGCCCGCGGGTCCGCGACGCCGGGCTGGAAAGACATGCCGTGGGTCTGCCGTGAAAACCGGTGAGCTTGCAGCTCTGCCCGCGGACCCGGAGGCGGCCGGAAACCGCCGGACATGACGATACCTCGCGTACGCCCGGAAGCGCCATCTGCATCACGCGCGAACGCGCCGGCGGGCGGTGACGCCCGCGCCGGCGCGCCGAGGTGACGGATGCGGCCGTCAGATCTTGCGGATCAGCACGATCGGGGTCTGCTCGTCCTCGTTGCCGGCCGGGTTGTCGGACAGGACCTTCTCCACCCACTTGCGGTCGACGCCCTTGGAGGCGCCGACGACCCACGCGCCGGTCAGGTGGTTCGCGTCGACGACGCAGACGTGGCAGCCGAGCGCCGCCGACAGGTCCTCCGACAGCTTGTCGGGACGGCCGGGGCCGAACAGCAGGTGGTGGTCGTGCGGCGGCAGCGCCGCCGCGACGTCGTCGATCATCGCCGCGCCGGGGCCGGCCACGCGGTAGAACCAGCCGCGCTTGCCCATCAGCTTGCCGGCCGCGCCCGCCGCCGCGCCGAGCAGCACCTTGGCGCGACCGGCCTCGAGGATGGCGCCCTGCATGCCGGCCGGGCTGTGCAGCGGGCCGATCTTCCCGACGAACTTGCTGAGCTGCTTGGCGATGGCCTCCGGCGTGATGAGCTCCAGCGGGATCATGCGGCCCTGCCCGGCCGACGCGGGGCTCTCCGACAGCGCCAGGATGTCGTCGGGCCGCAACATGCCCTGGGTCGCCTCCTGGATGACCGGGAGAATGCCCGTGCGCAGCGTGATCATCTTGGTCTTGATCGGGATGCGCCGCGCGCCGACGGCGTTCTCGTCGACCGGCGGGATGTTCGGCGCCTTCGCCGGCGGCGTCACGCCGAAGTGCTGCTGCAGCATCTGCCGGATCTGGGCGTTGCGCGGGTAGATGGACGCGCCGCGCTCCAGGATCTCGCGGGCGCCCGCGGGGTCGCCGGCGTCGAGGCGCAGCGAGGCCAGCAGCGTGTAGTCCGACGCGTAGACCAGGTAGTCGGGGGCGAGCGCGATCAGCTCGGTCTGGTACTTCAGGCCGCGCACCTTGTCACCGCGGTCCACCGCCCACTTCGACAGCCGCTTGAGCGCGTGCCGCCGAAGCTGCGAGTCGTTCACCACCGACTCCAGCAGCGACTCGGCCTCGTCGATGCGCCCGCCGTCCTTCAGGATGTCGGCCAGCGTCAACGCGTACCACGGGATGGTCGGGTACTTCTCGCGCGCCTGCCGGACGATCTGGGCGGCCTGGTCGTAATCGCCGCGCCACTTGCAGACCTCGGCCAGCGCCGCCGTGGCGAACCGCGTGTCGGCGCCGGCCGCCATGGCCTGGCGGCCGATCCGCTCGGCCTTCTTGTCGTCGCGCTCGTTCGTCAGGACGAGCCACGACAGCAGGGACAGCCCGTCACCGTCGAGATCGGCCAGCTTCGACTCGAGGATCTGCTGGGCCTCCTCCGGCTTGCGGAGCCAGATGTCATAGGCGCGGCTGGTCGTGCTCATATGGGAAACCTCATGCGTCGTCGGCGATCTGCAAGGTCCGCTCATCATCTCAGAGTTCCGGAGCGGCCGAGCGGGAAGGCGATCACCGGCGGCTCGCCGGGCCTTTGACACCCCATCCACGGATCATGGGACGTCGGCGGGGATACCAGGGGTGAATACGCAGGTTGCATGACCCGCGTTTGCCGGCCGCTCGCTACGCTTGGGTCTCGTGGACCTGCTCGACACCTGGCGTGATCTCCCGGCGGCGCAGCAACCCGACTGGCCCGACCCGGCGCGGCTGCGCGAGATCGCCGCCGCGCTGGCCAAGCTCCCGCCGCTCGTCTTCGCCGGCGAATGCGACCGGCTCAAGGCCCACCTGGCCGCGGTGGCGCGCGGCGAGGCGTTCGTCCTGCAGGGCGGCGACTGCGCCGAGACGTTCAGTGGCGCGACCGCCGACGACGTGCGCAACAAGCTCAAGACGCTCCTGCAGATGGCCGTCGTGCTGACGTACGCCGCGAGCGTGCCGGTCGTCAAGATCGGCCGCATGGCGGGGCAGTTCGCCAAGCCGCGCTCCAAGCCGGTCGAGGTGCGCGGCGGCGTCGAGCTGCCGGCCTACCGCGGCGACATGATCAACGGTTTCGACTTCACCCCCGAGGCCCGCACCCCCGACCCGCAGCGGCTGCTGCGCGCCTACCACGCCGCGGCCGTCACCTTGAACCTCACCCGTGCCTTCACCCAGGGCGGCTACGCCGACCTGCGCCAGGTGCACGCCTGGAACCACGACTTCGTGGCCGAGAGCCCCGCGGGCCGCCGGTACGAGCGGCTGGCCGGCGAGATCGACCGGGCGCTGGCGTTCATGCACGCCGCCGGTGCCGACCCGGAGGAGTTCCACCGGGTCGAGGTGTACTCCAGCCATGAGGCGCTGCTGCTCGACTACGAGCGTCCGCTGACCCGCATCGACTCCCGCTCCGGACTGCCGTACGACGTCTCCGCGCACTTCCTGTGGATCGGCGAGCGCACGCGGCAGATCGACGGCGCGCACGTGGAGTTCATGCGGCACATCCGCAACCCCATCGGCGTCAAGCTGGGCCCCACTGCGACGGCCGAAGATGCGCTGGCGCTGATCGACCGGCTCGACCCCGAGCGCGAGCCGGGCCGGCTCACGTTCGTCATCCGTATGGGCGCGAAGAAGGTCCGTGACGCGCTGCCCCCGCTCGTGGAGAAGGTCACCGCCAGCGGCGCCCAGGTCGCCTGGGTCTGCGACCCGATGCACGGCAACACGTTCGAGTCGGAGAGCGGCTACAAGACCCGGCGGTTCGACGACGTACTCGACGAGGTCGCCGGCTTCTTCGAGGTGCACCGCGCCCTCGGCACCCACCCGGGCGGCGTGCACATCGAGTTCACCGGCGACGACGTCACCGAGTGCGTCGGCGGCGGCCACGAGATCGTCGAGGACGACCTGCACCAGCGCTACGAGACGGCCTGCGACCCGCGCCTCAACCGCGGGCAGGCGCTCGACCTGGCCTTCATGGTCGCGGAGATGTATCGCACCGGGAAGTGACCGCGGCGCCCCAGGCGAACGTACTCTCCGGCGCGGGCCGGAGCGGTGCGGAGCGGTGAACGCGACGTGAGACCGTCCGGGACCGGCCGCCCCCAGTCGGCCGGTCCCAGACGGCGGTTCGGTGGGATCAGACGACGCGTACGGCGCCGGCGAACGGGCGGCTGGACAGGTCCGAGATCCGCACCCGGTCACCGGTGTGCGGGGCGTGCACGAATTTGCCGTCGCCGATGTACATCCCCATGTGGTGGATGTCGGAGTAGAAGAAGACCAGGTCGCCCGGTTCGAGCTGGTCCCGCGAGACGTGCACGCCGGCGTTCCACTGGTCGCCGCCGTAGTGCGGCAGGTTGATGCCGACCTGTTTGTAGGCCCACATGGTGAGGCCGGAGCAGTCGAAGCCCCTGCCCGGCGTCGCGCCGCCCCACACGTACGGGACGCCGAGCTGCGACAGCGCCGCGCGCACCGCGCCCAGCGCCTTGCTGTTGCCGCCGGGGATCGGCGGGATCTTCTCGCCCCGGTCGGCCCGGTCGACGGCGTCCTTCAGCAGCGGCCCGCGTACCCTGTCCAGCTCCTGGCGGATCGCGGCGCGCTGCCGGGCGAGCTGCGCCTTGAGGCAGCGCGCCTGCGCGGCGCGGTCGCGGGCGTCCTGCCCGGCGCGCTCGGCGTTCTGAATCGCCCGGGTGAGCTGCCGCACCTGGGCGTCGTCCTGCTGCGTGAAGTAGTGCAGGGTGCTGGCCCGGTCGAGGAGCGCCCGCGGGTCGGACGTCGACAGCAGCACGGGGACGCCGTCGTCCGCGCCGTTCATGTAGCGCTGCGCCGCGAACCGGCCGACCTTGCGCTGCACGGCGCGCAGCGCCTTCGTGGCGCGCGCGGAGGTCGCGTCGGCGACGGCGGCGGCGCGCTGCGCCTGCGCCAGCCGCACCCGCAGCCCGTCGTACTGCTCGGTGAGCTGCTCGAGCCGGGTGCCGAGCTGGTCGGCGCGCTGCCGCAGCGCCTCGATGCGCGGGCCGGGGCGGGCCTGGGCGGCGGCCGCCGGCGGCAGCGCGATCCCGGCGAGAAGGACGGCGGCGGTCACGACGGCCGGACGCCGGCGTGCCGCCGCCTTCGGTGGATGATGAGGATCATGCGTATCAGCGGGGCGCGAAGGATCCATACGGTTGCTCCTCTCCTCGGCCGCCTACCGGGTTAGCTGACGGGTTCGGGCCAGGAGAAGCCCTACCGGGCGCCGCTGCGGCGGCCACGGATTCACCCCGGTACGGAGACATGCGCGTTCGCGGGACGGCGTCCCGTGAGCTTCCGCGGGTGGGTCCCCGGCTCCCCGGCGCGCTGGCTGCGCGACGGGCGATTCGGCGGTCCGGCCGGACCTCGGCCGGTGACTCGGTGGAGATTAACGGATCGTGACCGGACGGCGGGCACGAACACGCGGAGATGGCCTGCTCGGCCCGAGGATGGTCACTCTGGGTGATGGAAGCCTGGCCCGTTACGCCTAGTGTCGCTCCGGACACGCCGCCGCACGGGCGGGAAGCGGGACGGGTATGGCGGAGCCGGGGCGCGGCGCGAGCGCACGGCGGTGGGCCGGCGACCGCGTGCCCTCAGCGCGCGGGCGGCGACGCGTGGGCGGAGACGAGGGCGGGCGGCGACCCGGGATGTGGAGACGACGCGGCCCGCCTCCCGGGAAGGAGCCGGGAAGCGGGCCGGTACGGGATCAGACGTCCGCGCCCTCGATCTCGAGCGTGGACTCCGACACCGCGGCGTGGAGGGCGTTCCAGAACGCCAGCTCGACGTCCTCCTCCAGCTCGGCGATCTTGCCCCAGAACTCCTTGTCCTCGGCCATCGCGGCGGCCTTCGCGGACAGCGCCGGCATGACCACCGTGCCGGCGTCGGCGGCCTCCAGGTCGGCCGGGCTGACGTCGGCGGGCAGCTCGACGGGCGTGCGGTGGTGCTTGCCGCGCTTGCGGATGCGCACGTTGGGCGCGGGCACCGGCACGCGCACCTTCGACTTGCCGAGTGCGAGCGCGACGGTTCCGAACAGCACCACGGCGAGGAGCCCGGTCAGCGCGGTCTGCTGGTCGGGCATCGGAGGCGGCGGCGCGTCGTGGTGCGCGGCCGCCTGCGCCTCGTGCACGAGCTGGGTGTCCTTGCCGACCTGGTCCGCGGCCGGCGGAGGAGCGGCGTGCTTGGGAACGTACCTGGCCTCGGCCGCCGGCGAGGCGATCTTCACCTTGACCTTGGACGGGTAGCCGTACCCGACGACCTGGCTGGTGTCGCGGACGGCCCGGGCGAGCATGTTGTTGTGGTTGGCCTCGATGGTGTGCAGCGTGTGGCCGTCGACCTTCTCGACGATGCCGACGTGTTCGATGTCGCCGATGCTCTTGCCGCCGGACCAGGAGAAGAAGACGATCGCCCCGGGCTCGGGAGTGTGACCCCACGCATGGTGCTTCTGGAACCACTTCGCATGGTCGGGGGTCGAGGCGAATTCGCCGGTCCAGTCTTCGACACCGGCCTGGTCGGCCGCCCAGGCGAGGAACATATCGCACCAGGGGGCGGTCTTGTAATAAGAATCCTTGTCGACGTGTTTGCCGTACCAGTCGCCGTATTTCGTGTAGCCGTCGGCCTTCTCGTGATAGCCGAGCTGGCTCTTGGCGACCTTTAGCAGCTTCTGACCTATCGAATCCATATCTCCCCTTAGGCCGCCTACCGGGTTAGCTGACGGGTTCGGGCCAGGAGAAGCCCTACCGTTCTGCACGGATTCACCCCGAGGGACAGGTGGGTCCCCGGCTCCCGCGACACTGGCCGCGGCGCGGGATTAGGCGGTCGGCCTGCAACCCCCTGGCTGGAGGTTGTCACAGCCCGATTACGGCGCAATCTAGCCGAAGCTTCCTCAGAACGGCAACGGAGTGCCAAGCGAAAGCCAGCCACGATCTACCTACGCAGCGTAGCCGCCGCGTTGCCGAGATGGCGCTCGAACGTCGAAAAGATCGGTTCTGACGTGCGAGGACGCGGGATTCGGCCGGACCGTAGTGTCTCGGCCATAGGGCCGGTGCCGGCGGTGTATTCCCGCCGAAAAAGTGATGTATACGGCATTGTCGGCTGCTGCGACAGGGCCCGTCAGGGACGGCGCGCACCACGCACGACCCCCCGGTCACCGCGGGGCGGTGGTGACGCTGCCGCGAATCAGGCGTACGGAGCGCCGTGTGCGCCGCGCTGACGCGGACCGGCGCGAAACCGGCGCTGACCCCGGCGCGGATGCCGGCGCTGACCGACGCTGACCGGCGTGGGCACTGACGCGGACCGGCTCGGGACGGTGCGGCACTGACGCTGACCGGCGCCGACCGGCGCGGGCACTGAGGTGGACAGGTGCGAACCGGCGCGCCCCGTTCTGAGCCGGCTCGGGCCACGCCGGACGCCGCCCGGCCCGCCCGGCGACGTCGTGGAATGCGCGCGGGTGCCGACGCCGATACGTCCGGCCCTCCGGGCCGGCGGAGGACCGGACGTATCAGCGGCCGGCGTGCACCGCGACGGCCTCGGCGATCGGGGTGCCGCCGCCGACGAGCTCCAGCGTGCGGCCCGACGTCCCGGGCGCGTCGAGGAAGGCGGCGAGCACCGCGGCCACGTCGGCGCGCGGCACCCTGCCGGGCGGCACGGACCCGGCCAGCAGCACCCGCCCGGAGCCCGGCTCGTCGGTCAGCCCGCCCGGACGCAGGATGGTCCAGTCGAGATCGCGGGTCTTCAGATCCTCCTCCGCGGCCGTCTTCGCCGCCACGTAGGCCGCCCACACCTCGCCCCGGCCCGGGTCCGCGGGCCTGCCGGCCCCCATCGTGGAGATCTGCAGGAACCGGCGAACGCCGGCCCGCTGGGCGGCGTCGGCGAGCAGCACGGAGGCGGCGCGATCGACGGTGTCCTTGCGCGCGGCACCGCTGCCCGGCCCGGCGCCGGCGGCGAACACGACCGCGTCGGCCCCGTCCAGGTGCACGGCGACCTCGTCGACGCTCGCCGACTCCAGGTCGCATACGATCGGTGCCGCGCCCGTCGCCCGGACGTCGTCGGACTGCGCCGGGTTCCGGATGAGGCCGACGACGCCGTCGCCGTGCCCGGCGAGCAGCCGCTCCAGCAGCAGGGCGACCTTGCCGTGGCCGCCCGCGATCACCACCTTCACGCGATCTCCAGCACGATCTTGCCCCGGGCGTGGCCCTCGGCGCTGCGCCGCTGCGCCTCCGCCGCCTCGCCGAGCGGGAACGTCTCCGCCACGGTGACGGTCAGCCGGCCGTCGTCCACGAGACCGGCCAGCGCCGACAGGTCGGTCGGGTCGGGCCGGACGAAGACGTAGCGGCCGCCGCGCCCGATCACGGACGGATCGACGATCGACGCCCAGCGGCCCTTGTCGGTCAGCAGGTCCGGGGTGACCCGGCCGGCCTCCCCGCCGACGAGGTCCAGGGCGGCGCTGACGCCGCCCGGCGCCATCCGCCGGACGCGGTCGGCGAGCCCGGGGCCGTACTCGACCGGCTCGGCGCCCAGCTCGCGCAGGTAGTCGTGGTTGCGCGGGCTCGCCGTGCCGATGACGCGCGCGCCCTTCACGCGGGCGATCTGCACCGCGTAGGAGCCGACGCCGCCGGCCGCGGCGTGGATCAGCACGGTGTCCTCGGCGGTGACCGACAGCGCCTTGGTCAGCGCCTGGTAGGCGGTGAGCCCGGCGAGCGGGAGCCCGGCCGCCTGCGCCCACGACAGGCTCGCCGGCTTGCGGCCGAGCGTGCGCACCGGCGCGGCGACCAGCTCGGCGTACGTGCCGCGGCCGATGTGGTCCTCGCGCACGTAGCCGATCACCTCGTCGCCGGGGGAGAACTCGCTGACCGCCGGGCCGACCCGCTCGACCACGCCCGCCAGATCCCATCCCGGGATGACGGGGAAGTGGGTGGGGAACAGGCCGTCCAGGTAGCCCTCCCGGATCTTCCAGTCCACCGGGTTGACCCCGGCCGCCTTGGCCCGTACCAGCACGGAGTCCGGGCCCACCTTCGGATCGGGCAGATCGGTGAGCTCGAGCACGTCCGGTCCGCCGTATCGGTTCATCGCTATGGCTTTCACACCGTCAGCGTTACCCGGGCCGCCCGGAAGTTCACCCCGGCACGCCGTAGGCACGGGTACCGGATCGCCACGCCCGGTGTCGCCATCGCCTCCGCGCGCCCCGGTGACGACCGCCGTCCCGGACCGGCATGGCCTCTCCCCGGCTCGCCCGGCCGCCGCGCCCGGCACCGCCGCGCCCGGCACGGGCGCCCGGCACCGGCGCGCTGCGGGGACGCGGGACTGGGACGCGGGTCCTGCGGGGACGCCGGCCGCGCCGCGCTCCGGACCTGCGAGGGTCGCGAGGGCCGGGGAGACCCGCGCTCAGTGCAGCCGGACGTACGCCGCCATGCCGAGCAGGGCCACCGTGGCCGGGCCGAGCACGGTGAGCGCGGTGAGCAGGACGCCGCGGCCGACCCGGTGGCCGAGGGGGATCCGCCGGTCCGGCCGCGCCGGCGCGGCTCGCCCGCCCGGCGCACCGGCCACGGCGGGCCGGTCGTCGAACGCCGGATCGACGCCGTCCAGTGGCAGCCCCGCGGCCCACCCGAACAGGCCGGCCAGCGCGGCCGGCGGCGTGTCCAGGCCGGAGGCGAAGTAGCGGACCTCGGCGGCGGTGCGTTCGAGCGTGCGGACGGTGTTGCCCAGGCCGACGGCCTCCAGCCAGCCGCGCACGTCGTCCTCGACGCCGCGCCCGGCCGACGTCTCGCGCAGCAGATCGGCCTTGGTGACGACGACGGCGATGCGCCGATGCCGGCCCTGGTCGTCGCGGGTGCGCAGGTCGGCCAGCAGCCGCTGGAAGGTGTCGGAGGGGTCCTCCTCCGACGTCGCCGCGGTCGCCTCGACGCGCCGCCGCTCCTGCTCCGACAGGGCAGGGCGCAGCTCCGGCAGCGCGAACGGGTCGATGATGAACAGCAGCGCCTCGCCGTGGTCGAGGTAGCGGAGCCGTTCGACGTGCGTCGCGCCGGTGTGCAGCTCCCCGGCCGGGTCGAACAGGTACAGGATGCGGTGCGCCGCGGGCAGGGTAACGTCCAGCATCGTCGCCGCCGGCGGCTCCGGTCCGGTCTTGGCGGGCCGCCCGCCCCGGTCGAGCTCGGCGACGGCGGCGGCGTACGCGCGGGCGTCGCGGTCCGCCACGAACTCCGCCCGGCCGCCCGCCCCGGCCGCCCCCGCCCGCAGCGCCCGCACGCCGAGGGACATCAGCGTGGTCTTGCCCGCCGCCGGGCCGCCGACGAACGGCAGCGGCTCGACCCGCGCCCGTCCGATCCGCCCCGGCAGCGGCCGCCCGCAGTGCGGGCAGTACGCGCCCAGCCGGAACCGGCCGAGCAGGATCGTCGTCGGCAGCAGCGTGCCGCAGCGGCACACGTGCCGGAAGGCGCCCAGGCGATTCGGCACCAGCCGGTAGTGGCGCAGCCCGCACGACGGGCAGGCGTACGCGGGCAGCGCCAGCCGCCGGTAGCAGCCCGCGTGCGGGCAGGCGAGCAGGATGCGCCGGTAGGCCATCCAGACCCGCTCGACCGCGCCGAGCACCACCACGCACGCCGACCAGCCGGCCAGGCCGGCGACCGCCATCACGACCACGACGGCGGCGAACGCCAGGCCCACCACCGCCAGCGGAACCGCCGACAGCACGACGCCCGCGCACAGGGCCAGCCAGATCGGGAACAGTGCCAGGCCCTGCGGCAGCCGCAGCAGCGTCGCGGTCAGCGTGGATATCGTCCAGCGGGCCTGGACCAGGCACCACGGGACGGTGCGCCGGCCCAGCGCCCAGGCGTCCCGCCACATCTGCGCGAGCAGGTAGTGCGGGTAGGCGGGGTCAGGCAGGTCCGCGGGCGGGGCCGGTACGGGGGAGGGGCCGTCCGGCGCGGTGGTCGTCAGCGCCCGCCAGGCGATCGCGAAGAAGCGCCCGACGCCGGCGCAGGTCGCCACGGCCACCGTGACCGCCAGGACGAAGGGCACCACGAACACGAACTCGGCCCAGACCAGGCCCACCCACAGCAGGAAGGCGATGGCATAGACGATCGGCATGACTCACGCCTCCCGCCGCCGCGACCGCCACGCCGCGGCCAGGCCGGGGTCGCGTTCGGTGAGCGCGGACTCGACCCGCCGCCGGGCGAACCGGCCAAGGCCGTCCGCCCACGCCCGCAGCGGCGCCGAGGACACCTCGGCCGCGGCCAGACGCGCCTCGATCTCGGCGAGGTCCACCGCCTCGCGCCGGCCCGGGCCGGCGGCCACCCAGTGCCCGGTCACGTCGTCGCGGACGGCGGCCGGCACCGCCGCCAGCACCCGGGCCCGGTACGTGGGCGAGCGCCCGCGCAGGGCCCGCGCCACGGCGGCGCGCGCCCGCGCCGCCGGCGGGCCGTCCGCCGCCATGGTCCCCAGCGCGCGGGCGATCTCCTCGGCCGTCCCGGCCCGCAGCGCGGCGTCGCAGGCGAGCACCGTGCGCGCCGGGCCGGCCAGCACGGGCAGCCGCTCGCGGATCAATGCCGCCAGCCGTACCGTCTCCTCGGCGTCGACCGGCGCGTCGTCGAACACCCTCCGGGTCACCGCGCGCAGCGGCCCGAACCGCAGGATCGCCTCGGGCATGCGCTCGACCAGCCGGCGGCACTCGGCGATCGACGGCGGGGCGTCCCACAGCGCGGCGAGCAGGTCCGTCAGCTCCGGCAGACCGTACGGCTCCAGGCGGACCAGCCCGGCGGTCGCCTCCAGGCGGTCCGGCCGTGCGGCCGGCACCAGGCCGCCCGTGCACGGCGCGCGGCTCCAGTCGTGGTCGCCGAGCGCGGCGCACGCCTCCGGCGTCAGCATCGCCCGCCGCACCGGCGGCTCCGCGGCCTTCAGGCCGGCCAGCACCCCCGCGACGAGCGCCTCGCGCCACGGCTCCGGCGCCGTGCGCAGCGCCTCGGCCACCGCGCCGGCGCCGCGCCGGGCGCACGCCGCCGCGGCGGCGGTCACGTCGCCGGACTCGACGGCGCCGCCGACCCGTTCGGCCAGGGCGAGCACGCCGGCCAGCGCCGGCAGGTCGGGGGCGGCCGCGACCGCCGCGCGGAAGCGGCCCGGCAGCCCGTCGCGCAGCCGCAGCCGGGGCAGCCGTCGTGCGCGCGCCGGATCGGCGAGCGCGAGCGCCACGCAGCGCTCGTCGATCGCGGGCGCGGTGCCGGCGAGCGCGGCGGCCAGCTCGAAACCCACGCTGGGCAGCGCGGGGGAGATCGCCGGCCACACCCACGAGGGCGCGCCGCGCTCCCGCACCAGCGCCGCCGCGCCCGCCTGCTCCTCTTCGGAGACCGGGTCGTCCGCCGAGCCCGGGTCGTCTGCGCGGCACAGCGCCAGCAGCGCCGCCGCCGCGTCCAGACGTGCGGTGTCCGGACGTGCGGCGTCCGGGCGGTTCCCGGCGTCCCGCATGAGGGTATCGGATGGCCCGCGCCTGCCGGCGGCGTGCGGCACCGGAGCCGCGTCGCCCGGTGGACTGGGAACGCCCGCGGGCTCGCGGGCGCCGCCGCGCCGGGCCGGGTCGTCGTGCGTGACGGTGGCGGGCGCCTCCGGCGTGCCGCCATGCGCGTCGTTCCGTGCGGGCGGTGCTCCTTCGTATGCGCCGCCCTGCGGACGGAGGTCGCGCGGCGTGCGCGTGCCGTCGGCCGTTCGCGTGGGCACCGCGTCGCCGGTACCGCTGGTGCCGTACGGCCGGTGCGCCGGGTGCGGGCGCGTGTCGTCCGGCGGATCTCCGCCGGACGACACGCCCGGCAGGAGACACTCGCCGACCGCGTCGATGCCGTCCAGGTCGCCCCGTCGCCAGCAGCCCGTCAGCACCCGGGCGAAGCGGCCGGGCCGGGCGGTGCCGGCCGGCTCGTCGAGGCGGAAACCGCCGCGCGGCCAGGCGGCCGGCACCGTGCCGACGAGGACCTGCGCGGCGGTCTCGGGGGCGTCGGTGTAGGTCGTGAAGGACAGGTCGGCGGCCAGCTCCGCGGGCAGCGAGTACGACACGAGCGCGATCCACCGGGCGATCCGCTCGGCGTCCGCGGACACCAGGACGACCCGGCCGTGGCCGCCGGTCAGCACGCCGGCGACGGCGTCGAGCAGCGCCGCGAGCCGGTCGTGTTCGTGCTCGCGTGCCAGCCAGGCGACCAGCGCGTCCGGATCGAACGCCGCGCCGGGCGTGAGCGAAGCGGTGGGGGCGGGTGCGTCGGTCGCCGTCGCGGGCCGGGCGCCGTGCCAGGGTCCGCCGTCCGCCACGACGCCCTGGTCGCCGCCCGGCGGGCGGTCCCAGATCGGGGCATGCCAGAACTCGATCGGGCGCAGCCCCTCCATCTCCTCCGGCGTCGCGACGAGCGCCCGGCCGAGGAAGTTGCCGTACCGGCCGGAGTAGTCGCGGCCGGTGTAGCGGCAGCGGGCCAGCACGAGGTACCCGCCCTGGCGGCCGTAGGCGAGCGCCGTCGGGAACGCGGCCAGCTCCTCGTCGGTCGGCGCGGCCGGCGCGCCCGGCGGCGGCCGGTACGTCATGTACGGGGTGACCAGGCGGGTCACCCCGGGCGGCGTGCCGGGGCTCGTGGCGACGAACTGGAAGCCCGACCGGCCGGTCGGCCCGCGGGCGACCGAGGTGTACGCCAGCTCCCAGGCCATCAGCGGGTCCCGTCGAGCATGCCGAACCGGTACAGGAGCCACAGGAGCGGGTCCTCGACGCGGTACGGCCGGATGCCGCCGGTGCCGACGGCGCCCCCGCGCGGCGGCCCGCCGAGCGCGGACACCCCGAACAGGCCGTAGTCGGCGTACTCGTGCCCGAGGTAGCGGTCCAGCTCTCCGGCCTGCCAGTCGTACAGCAGCGCGCGCACCTGCTCGTGCACGGCCTCCCGGTCGTCCAGGTCGAGCACGTCGGCGCGGTCGCGGTGGCGCTGCAGCGGGCCGTCCAGCGGCAGCGCGTCGATCTTGGTGAGGGCGACGGCGGCGGGCACCGGCAGCCGCCGGCCGTGCGGCAGGTCACGGCCGGCGCGCAGCAGCTCGGTCACCCGGGCGATCACGTTGACCGGGTCGCCGTCGGGGTCACCGTCGCCGGCCTTCAGCTCCAGCGGGTCGACCAGGAAGATGATCGCGTCGGCGGCGGCGAGGTAGCGCAGGTGCAGGTCGGTGACGTCGCGGCTGCGCAGGTCCTCACCGGCGGTGTCGAACAGCACGAGCGTCAGCGACATGTCGCGCGGGCGCAGGCGCCGCCGCCGGGTGCGGGTCAGCAGGTACACCAGCGGGTCGCGGGGCGCGGTGACCGCGCTCGCGGTGGCCGGAAGCAGCCGCCGCTCGCCGAACAGCGGCCGGTGGAAGTCGCGCTTGTAGCGCTCGATGGTGCGGTCGTCGCAGGCGACGAGCGAGGCGCCCAGCTCGGCGCCGATGCGGTGCGACAGCTCGTGCAGCAGCACCGCGATGTAGGTGCTCTTGCCGGAGTTCTTCGCGCCGACCAGCGCGACGATCTTGCCGGGCGTCTCGCAGTACGCCGCCGGGAGCGGATTGTGGCACTCCGGGCAGGCGCGCCGGGCGGTGGGCTGCCCGCACGCCGGGCAGAC
The DNA here is from genome assembly GCA_048498315.1 of Actinomycetota bacterium. Taxonomy (GTDB): domain Bacteria; phylum Actinomycetota; class Actinomycetes; order Streptosporangiales; family Streptosporangiaceae; genus Actinoallomurus. The sequence continues at coordinate 41,756 of JBEHYF010000002.1, read as the reverse complement.
CGCGCGGCGGGCCGGACGGCGTCCCGGCCGGCGGGTCTCCGGCGGGGCGAACACCGGCGACAGCGACGCGGCGGCCGCCGACCCGGTGTAGGAGGCCGGCGTCTCGTCCAGCCGGGGCGGACAGCCGGGGCCGTGCCCGGGGCTGCCCGCGCAGCGGAACGCGATGTGCTCGCGCGGCACGCGGGCGAAGCAGTACGGGCACGTGATCGACCGCGCCATCAGCCGACCTTCAGGTGGCGTACGGGCGGGTCGTGCAGCTCGACCGCCTCATCGTCGGCGAAGCAGCGCAGCCAGAAGGGCCGGGCCAGCCGCGGCATCGGGGCGGTCAGCCGCGCGGGCGCGGTCACCTCGTCCCACGCGGCCACGGTGCGGCCGTCGCCGGACCGCTGCGGCATCGGGCCGGAGCGGGCGACGAGGACCAGGCGGCGCAGCGGAACCGGCTCGGCCGCGGTGAGGGTGAGGACGAGCGGGCCGCGCAGCCGCGGCCGACGCAGCTCGTACCCGACCACGGTGCGGCCCGGGACGACGGCGGTGACCGGCGTGCCGGTGACGCGGCGGCCGTGCGCCGTGGCCGCGGCGGCGACCTCGATGCGCACCGGCCGCGCGTCGGGCACGGGGAGGCGCACGCCGCCGTGCGCGTCATAACCCGCCCGGCCGACCGGCAGACGGCGGGGTTCGCCGTCGCCGCACCGCCAGGTCACCTCCGTCTCGGTGACGTCGGGCGGCCAGTCGAAGCCCAGCATGATGACGTCGCCGCGGCGCTCGGCGACCAGCTCGCGCGGCGGGGTCAGGCTGACGTGCTCACGGGACGCGCCGACGGTGGCGACGTCGCCGCTGACCGACACCGCCACGAGCACTCCGGGGCCGGTGCTGACCCGCAGCCCGCCCGGCACCGGGTCGCCGCGCAGCGGGCGGCCGGCGCGGCGCACCTCGGCGAGCGGCAGCGTCGTTCCGGGCGGCCACGGCGGCGGGCCGCCCAGCGCCAGCAGTTCGACCTCGCCGTGCGCGGGCGGCTCGTAGGTGACCAGGAGGTGCCCGGACGGGTCGTGCTCGACGGCCAGGCCGGTGACCGGGTCGGGCGGCGCGGCCGGGGTGGCGGCGGCGTGCACGCCGCCGGAGAGGACCTCCTCGCCGTCGGTGCCGAGGTAGACCGCCGAGATCCGGTACCGGTAGGTGGTCCCGTTGCGGACGGTCGCGTCGCGGAAACCGGTGCGCGCCGCGGGTACCGGCACGCCGTCACGGGTGACGGCGACGCGCGCGGCCTCCGGCGGGCAGGTCCAGCGGCCGGCGACGACGCCGTCCCCGGCGGTCAGAACCACATCGGCGGGGTCGGGGCGCACGAGCACCGGACCGCACGCGGACGGCGCCGACACGGCGCCGTCGCGGACGGCGAACACGGCGTAGTGCAGCGGGGCGTTCAGCAGCGGCGCCGGGTCGCGGGCGTGCGTGCCGTCGGCCGGCAGGCGCTCGCCGTCGCCGGGATGGCGCGGCGCCCGGCCGATGCGGCGCACGACGACGTATTCGATCCGGCCGACCCGCGACGGCGACGGCGGCCACGACAGCGCCACCTCCGTGCCGTCGGCGACGGCCTCCGGCCGTCCCGGCGCGCCCGGCGCCAGCCCGGCCCGCAGGTCGGCGGCGCCCGGCAGGTCGCCGACCAGCTTGAGGGCGTCGGCGAGCCGCAGCCACGCGCCGTCGGGATCGGACAGCACGAGCGAGGCGGCCTCCTGGCGCAGCACGGTCGCCGCCGTGATGCGCCGCCGCGCCTCGGCCGCCAGCACCTGCGCGTCGCCGGTCAGCTCGCCGGGCTCGGCGGCCCCGGCCAGCTCCGCCGCCGCGTGCACCTCGCCGGCGTCGATCAGCTCGCGCAGGCGTACGGCCAGGCCGCCGGGCGGACCGGTCTCCCGGCGTACCGCGAACACCAGGCGGCGCGCGTCGCCGGGATCGATCCCGAGGCCGTCGGTGGCGAACCGCAGCAGCGCGCCCTCCGAGGCGCGCTGCCGGTAACGCTCGCGCAGCCGGTCGACCACGTCGTAGAGCACCAGCGCGGGCAGGGCGTCGCCGACCTGGCGGACCGCGACCAGCACCGTGTCGGCGTTGGTGCGGTTGCCGTCGTGCGGTCGGCGGCTCCACTGGTCGGCGACCCACCGCGCCGACGGCCGCAGGTCCGGCACCTCGCCGAGCACCCGCCCGGCCCGCGGCTCGCCGGTGAGGAACTCGCGCAGGTGCCGGACCCCCAGGGCGTCGAGCGCGTCGCGGGCGCGCGGGTAGCCGGGGTAGGGCGGGACCGCGGGCAGGTGGTCGGGCTCGCGCACCTCGATGCCGGCGGCGCGCGCCTCGTCGGCGGCGGTGCCGCCGATGGCGCGCAGGTCGGCGGGGGAGAGCATGCGCACCTCGCCGGCGGCGTCGAGCAGCCGGTGCCGCAGCTCGGCGCGGCGCCGGCCGGCCCGCTCGCCGGCCGTGGCCAGCTCGGCGCGCAACGGTGCCAGGTCGCCCAGCGCGGCCCGCTCGAACAGCGGCGCGAGCCGCAGGTGGTCACCCTCGAGGCGGTCGACCAGCTTGCGGAAGCGCAGGTGGCCGCGGGCCTTGCGCCAGCACGTGCGCACCCGCCGGACGCGTTCGGCGACCTCGCGGGCCACGAGCGGGTCGGGCAGGGCGTAGCGCACGCGCAGGTCGTCGGGCGGCTGGTTGCCGGCCGCCCGCGCCGGCTCCAGCACCTCACGGACGTAGCGCTGTTCGTCAAAGGTCATGTGCGGGCGGTGCCCTGCCTACTCGACCCGTACGTGGGCCAGGTCGGTGCGTGACCTGTGCACGTCGTCCTCGGACATGCCGCCGACGCGCACGTCGAGCGTCAGCTCCTCGCCGGTCTCCTTCTCGGCCGCGGTGACGTGCAGCAGGCCGGAGGTGTCGAGGGAGAAGGAGACCTCGATGGGCCAGCCGGCGGGCTTGCCCGGCGGGACCTTCAGCTCGCCGTCGGCGATGGGGGTGTTGTCGGCGACCTCCGTCGACTCGGCGCTGCCCGCCTGCTCGACCACGATGATCTTGACGATGGTCTGGTCTTCCTCCACGGTGCCGAACTCGCGGGTGCCGCCGTGCGGCAGCGGGTCGTTGGCGTGCACGAGGTGCACGACGTGCTCTTGGTCCGTGTCCGGGTCGAGCGCGATGACACCGAACGCGCGCGAGGCGACCGTCGTGATCTGGCGGGCCGCGATGCGGTCCTGCTCGGCGTCGGACAGGCCGGCCCGCGAGGCCAGGTCGCGGGCGGCGTCGCGCTCGCCCTTGGCCAGCAACTGCCGGTAGGTCTCCTCGAACGCGTACAGCGCCGCGCCCTTGGCGACCGCGAGGTCGGGGTCCTGCAGCCGCGGCTTGAGCGACAGCTCGGCGGCCAGCCGCCGCGGCACGGCCGGCATCTTCGTGGACCCGCCGACCAGCACGAGGTCGTCGTAGTCGGTGATGCCCTTGGTGGCCGCGGTGGCCAGGGTGCGGCCGGTGATCTCGATGGTGCGGTCGAGGAGGTCCTTGGTGATCTCCTCGAACTTCTCACGGGTCAGCTCGATCGTCGCGACCCGGCCCTCGTGCATCACGCGCACGGTGTGCCGGTTGCGCAGCGACAGCGCCTTCTTGGCCTCTTCGGCGTCGTGGCGCAGTTGCTGCTCGGTGTGCTTGTCGTCGAGCGGGTCGCCGACGTCGGGGTGCTCCTCGGCGAACCGCTCGGCGAGGTGCTCCACGAGGCGGTCGTCCCAGTCGGCGCCGCCGAGCTCGTGGTCGCCGTCGGTGCACACGACGGAGATGTCGCCGCCGCGCAGCGCGATCACGGTGGTGTCGAAGGTGCCGCCGCCCAGGTCGTACACGAGGATCGTGCGGTCGCCCGTGCCCTCGCCGTCGCCCTCGGGGGGGTTGAGCACCCCGTAGGTGATGGCGGCGGCGATCGGCTCGGAGATGATGTCGATGACGTTCAGCCCGGCGATGCGGCCCGCCTTGCTGGTGGCGTCGCGTTCGGCCGCGCCGAAGTAGGCCGGCACGGTGATCACGACGTCGCGGACCTCCTCGCCCGTGGTGGCGGCGGCGTCGGCGGCCAGCTTGCGCAGCACGAACGCGGAGATCTCCTCGGGGGAGTACTCGCGGCCGTGCAGCTCGCGCGGCACGTCGTGGCCCATGTCGCGCTTGATGCGGCTGACCACGAGGTCGGGGTAGAGGACGGCGGTGTCCTTGGCGGGGGCGCCCACGATGACGTTGTCGGCCGACTCGAAGTACACGACCGAGGGTGTCGTGTCGGTGCCCTCCATGTTGCGCAGCACGGCCGGCCGGCCGACGTCGCCGATGCGCGCGATGCACGAGTGGGTCGTGCCCAGGTCGATTCCGTAGACAGCCACCTCAATCTCCTCCCCCGGGTGGGGCCGCCGCACGGGCGACGATCACGTCGGCACGTCGTACGACCTTGTCGCCGCGGACGAAACCGGCCCGCCGGACCGTGGCGATGGTGCCGTCGAGCTCCGCATCGCGGACGTCACGGGTGCCGGCCGGGCGGTGCCGCGCCGGGTCGAAGGCCTCGCCCGCCTTGACCGTCATCGGCTCGACGCCGGTGCGGGCCAGCACCTCGGTCAGCTCGTCGGCGATCGCCGACAGCAGCCTGGGCACGTGCGCCGGGTCGACCGTCTCCCGCTCCGACTCCCGCCGCACCTTGTCGTAGAGGCGGTACAGCGCGCCGCGCACGGGTTCGAGAACCGCCTGCACCTCGCCGCGGCGCAGGAGCTGGTTCTCCTCGTGCAGCCGGTCGATCACCCGCTCGCGGTGCGCCGCCCGCTCGTGCTCGCGTCCGACCGTGTCCTTCAGCGCGGTCAGCAGCGAGCGGATGTCGGCGAGGGAAGCCGCGACCGCCCAATCGGCGTGCTCGGCCGGCGAGGGGCTCGTCCCGTCAGTGGGGGGAGCGGGGTCAACGGGCATGGTCTCGCACCATAACTCTGAGTGAGCAAAGACACCAGGCCCATTTTTCCTCGCGGGCGGTGGCGGGCACCAGCGTTCCGCAGACTTCACCGTTTCCGGTCGGTAATTTCCCCGGGTGTGGTCGGCTCGTATTCCCGGGTCCGCGATCCCGGTGACGGAACGTCACGATCGGGTCCGCGCGGAAAATGCAGATGGCGCGCCTGCGCCGGCGGCCGCTCGGCCGGGCCCGCCCCCGTCGGAGATGTACCTCGTCCAGGGCCTGGCGGGGTACCTCGGCCGCGCCCTGGACGAGCCGCACGCCGAGGCGTCCGGACCCCCTACCGGAAGACGGCGCCCGCCTGCCGCTGGCGTTCGGCCATCACCGCGAGCACGTGCTCGACCAGCGCGATCAGCACCTGCTTGCCGGACTCGCGTGCCCGCACGTCGCACAAGATGACCGGGACCCGCGGGTCCAGGTCGAGCGCCGTGCGGATCTCCTCGACGTCGTAGCGCACCGCGCCGTCGAAGCAGTTGACCCCGACGATGAACGGCAGCCGGCGGCGTTCGAAGTAGTCGATCGAGGGGAACGAGTCGGCCAGGCGGCGGGTGTCGGCGAGGACGACCGCGCCGAGCGCGCCGAGCGCCAGCTCGTCCCACATGAACCAGAAACGGTCCTGGCCGGGCGTGCCGAACAGGTACAGGACCAGGCCCTCGCGGATCGTGATCCGGCCGAAGTCCATGGCCACCGTCGTCGTGGTCTTGCGCTCCACGCCGGAGGTGTCGTCGACGCCCACACTGCGGTCGGTCAGGTGTTCCTCAGTGCGCAACGGCCTGATCTCGCTGACGGTGCCGACCAGGGTGGTCTTGCCGACACCGAAGCCGCCCGCGATCAGGATCTTTACGGCGAGCGGCATGGCCGCGCCCCGCGAGGGGTCAGAGCGCGTGGAGTCCATTGAGCACTTCCTTCAAAAGCCGTTCGTTGGGTAGACGGTTCTCCGGCTCGGGGCGACGTACGACGATCAGCCCGTGGTCCAGCAGGTCACCCAGCAGGACGCGGACCACGCCGAGGGGGAGCCGCAGCTTCGCCGATATCTCCGCGACCGAGAGCGGGCGGACGCACAGCTCGAGGATGGCGAGATGCTCCGGGCCCGCGCCGGGGGGAGCGAACGTCGACGTCGCCGCCGTCGCGATGATCGCGATCAGGTCGAAGCCGTCCCGGGACGCCCGGGTACGGCCTCGGGTCAGCGCATAGGGCCGGACGACCGGGCCGGCCTCGTCGTCGAGCCATTCGCTCATTCAGCCGCCTCGCCTCGCAAGCCGGGGCCAGCGTTCCGCCGCTCGCTCGCCTCGTTCCCGCCGCGTACGCACGTGTCCTCACGATTCCACGGCCGAGCGGGGGAGCGTGGACATGTGCTGGCCGACGCGCTTGACCAGCATCGCCATCTCGTAGGCGATCATTCCGACATCGGCGTCGGAGCCGGCCAGCACGGCCAGGCACGCACCCGAACCGGCCGCCGTCACGAACAGGAAGGCGTGGTCCATCTCGACGATGGTCTGGCGTACGGCCCCGCCGCCGAACTGCCGTCCGGCGCTGCGGGCGAGGCTCTGGAAGCTGGCCGCGACCGCTGACAGGTGTTCGGCGTCCTCCCGGGTCAGGCCACTGGATCCACTCACCAGCAGGCCGTCGCTGGACAGCACCACCGCCTGCCGCACCTGCGCGACCCGGTTGACGAGGCTGTCCAGCAGCCAGTTGAGTTCCCCCGCAGAGCCCGCTGACATCAGATGTCCTCCTCTTCATGATGAGTGGTGGTCTGTTCGGCGTCCGAGCGGCCGCGCAGCCAACCCTTCTGGATGGAGCTCAGCATCGTGCGGAGCTCCTCGGGCGAACGCCCGTCGCTCGCCGCGGTCACGGGTTCGATCTCTTCGCGAAGCTGCGGTGCCAGATTCGCCTGGCGGATGCGGCGCGGGAGTGGCGGCTTGCCGGTGCCGCCGGTGCCGTCCGTGCCGCCGATCGGCGGCGGTGCGGCCGATTCCCGCAGCGCGGAAGGTCCGATGTCGGTGGTCGGCTCGAAGATCGACCGGTCGGCCGCCGCGGGGATGCGGGTGAACGGATCGGCCGTGCGCCGGGGCAGCGGCGGCTTGTCCTCGCCGCCGTCCCGCCCGACCGCCGACCACTGGCCGGTGTCCGCCGACAGGCCGGGATCGTACGTCCCGTAGTAGGAGGCGCCGGCGCTCGGGAACGAGCCGGTGGAGTAGGAATCGGCCGGATATGAGTCCGTCGGGTAGGAGTCCGTCGGGTGGGAGCCGGCCCGCGGGCCGGTGCCGGAGCCGTCGCCGGAGTCGTACGCCGGCGCGGCCGGCTCGTCGTAGCCGGTCCCCGCCCGGCCGCTCCCGGCGTCCCAGCCGCCGGACGCGGAGGAGTACGGCATGGCGTCGTAGGGCTCGGTGTCGCACGGCCCGGTCGGATGGCCGCCCTGGTGCGCGGCCTCGGAGCGCCGCTGTGGCAGCGGCGGCCGGTCGCCCGGCCGCGTCGGCACCGCCGGCATCGGACCGGTGCCGTCGGAGGGGTTGCCGGAGCCGGAGGGCGGGCCGATCGCGCCGATCGGCACGAGCGCCTCCTCGCCGCGCCGGGTCGTCGCAAGCCGCCCCGTCTCCAGTTCGCGTCCCTCGTCGCCGCGCACGATGATGGCGTCGGGAAGCAGCACGATCGCGGTCGTGCCGCCGTACGGCGATGTGCGCAGGGTCACCTGGACGTGGTGGCGCTGGGCCAGCCGGCCGACGACGAACAGGCCGAGCTGGGCGCTGTTGGACAGGTCGAACTCCGGCGGGTCGGCCAGTTGCGCGTTCGCCCGTTCGAGGGCGTCGGCCTCCATGCTCAGGCCGCGGTCCTCCACCTCGAAGGCGAACCCGTGCGCCACGATCTGGCCGGTGACCTGGACGGTCGTGTCGGGCGGGGAGTACAGCGTGGCGTTCTCCACCAGCTCGGCCAGCAGGTGGATCAGGTCGGCGACGGCCGGGCCGGCGACGGCGACGCGCGGCATCGTGGTCACGATGACGCGGGCGTAGTCCTCCACCTCGGCCGCCGCGGCGCGGGCCACGTCGACGGCCGGCACCGGGTTGCGCCAGCCGCGCCCGGGCGCATGGCCGGACAGGATGATGAGGCCCTCGGCGTGGCGGCGCATGCGGGTCGCCAGATGGTCGAGGCGGAACAGGTCGTCCAGCTCGTCCGGTTCGGTGACCCGGCGCTCCATCGAGTCGAGCAGGCTGAGCTGGCGGTGCAGCAGCGCCTGGTTGCGCCGCGCCAGGTTGAGGAAGACGTCGCTGATGCTGCGGCGCAGCGCCGCCTCCTCGACCGCGCCCTGGATCGCGGTGCGCCGGGCGGCGTTGAACGCCTGGCCGACCTGGTCGATCTCCTGGGTGCTGAAGGACAGCGGCGGCGCTTCGGCCGCGACGTCGACCTCCTCGCCGCGCCGCAGACGGCGGATGACGCTCGGCAGGCGCTCGTTGGCCAGGTCCAGCGCGGCGCGTCGCAGCGCGGTCAGCTCGCGGATGACCGAGCGGCCCACCCACAGGGACAGGACGAGCGAGGCGATCACCGCGAGCAGGCCGAGGACGCCGGCGAGGGCGACGCGCGTGATGATGCCGTCGGAGATCGGCTTGGCGCGCTTGGCGGCGTCGGCGGTGGCCGACAGCTCCAGGCCACGCACGCGGGTGAGGATGGAGGAGACTGTCGTCTTCCACTCGACCGCGGTGCCGGCCAGGACGTTCGGCGCCTTCATGCCCGCCAGCGACCTCGGCGAGGCCGGCATGTGGTCGGTGAAGCGGTCCTCCAGCGTCTGCAGCCGGTGGTACTCCGGGGTGGAGACGATCCGCTGGTAGTAGGCGCGGTCGTTCGGCCGCATCTCGGTGGCGACCTGGGCGTACATCGTCCGCTGGGTGCCGACGAGCTTGGTGAACTGCACGTGCTCGGCGAAGGTCAGCCGGCCGGTGGCCAGCGCACCGGACAGCAACGCGTCCTCCTGCGACAGCACCTCGCGGGCGCGGACCAGCGCGACCTGGATCTGGCTGTCCTTGGTGACCTCGGGGTTGTTCAGGGTGGACAGCGACGACTGCAGTTCGGTGATGTCGGAGATGATGTCGCTGTAGGCGGCGAAGGCCTGGGCGCGCGACATCGTCAGCCTGTCGATGGCGTGCCGCTTGTCGGCCAGGCCGTTCAGGCGCGCCAGCACCTGGTGCGTCCAGCTCCTGGCCTGGGGGGTGGCGACGCCCTGCACGGCCTGGTCGGTGGCGAGTCGGCGGAACAGGTCGGCCTGGCGGTCGGTGACGAGGCGGCCCGACTCCATGGCGGCGCGGTCCCCGGCCGACCTGCTGCCGAGGAACACCATGGACAGCCGGCGCTCCTGCTGCAGGGCGCTGCCCAGCGCGCCGGAGGGGTAGCCGAGGTGGTCCTGGATGGTGTTCACGTGCCGGAGCGTCAGGCCGTCGCCCAGGGTGATGCTCGCCGCGAACACCCACAGTGTGCTCAGCGACACGAGGGGCACGAGGAGCAGCAGGACTATCTTGAATCGGACGGAGCGGAGGACGCGGCCGGCCCTGAAGCGGGACGACCGGCGGATGGCATCTGTTCCCACTCGTCGGTCCTTGGAGTGCACCGGGACGGGCTCGACTTTCAGTGAGGCGGAGGGGACACCGTGTGAACGCGCGAGACTCTACTACGCATGCTCCGGCAGCCTATCCATGTCCGTAAATATCGGGCAGTGGACGGGGCGTGACGGTCCGGGAACAGCGCGCTGTGCTGAGCAGATAATGCCAGATAGACGGCTACTTTCCGGTATCCGACCCTCTGGTCGGCTCTAGACAACAATTTCGGACGATCGACCACAAGCGCCACGCATCAGGTCTTGACACCCATAGAATCCGCCATCGTGATGCATGACGACCAGCCCCCGGAGACGCTTCCCGTCCGTGGACGCTCGCCGTTGCCCGGCGGGCGTCACCGCCGGCCGGCGTCCGCTGATCTCCCCCCCGACGCGCCCGTCCTCGTGCTGGCGGTGCCCGGCCCCCTCCCCGACGTCGCGGGCGAGATCGCCTCGCTGATCCGCACGTCGCGCACGGACATCGACACGCGGGTCGTCGCGCTCGGCGACCCGGACCGTGCCCGGGTCTTCCGCGACCTGCCCGAAGGCCGTTCCACAATCGTGGTGCCGTTGGTCACCGGGCCGCACCCGCAGGTGTACCAGGACATCAAGGACGCGCTCGCCGAGGCGGAGGCGACCGCGACGGTGACCGATCCGCTCGGCCCGCACCCCCTGCTCGCCGAGGCCCTGCACGTGCGCCTGTCGGACAGCGGCCTGGCCCGCGCCGACCGCATCCGCCAGTTCAGCATCGGCGCGTCCGTCGACGGCGTCATCGTGGCCTCCGTCGGCGGCGATGTGGCCGTTCGCGATGCGGACATGACGGCGGTGCTTCTGGCCGCCCGCCTGGCCGTGCCCGTCGTCGCCGCCTCGATCGACGGCCGGCCGAGCGTCGCGGACGCCGTGACGCGCCTGCGCGAGTCGGGCGGACAGCGCCTCGCCCTCGCCCCGTACGTCATCGGCCCCGAGATCGACTACAAGCGCCTGGCCGAGCAGGCCGCGGAGGCAGGGCTCGGCTGCGCGGAGCCGCTCGGCGCGCATGAGTCGGTGGTCCGGCTCGTCAACCTGCGCTACGAGGTCGCCCTGGACGAGGTGCTGGCATGAGGTCGGCCCGGCCCGCGCGGCCGGCCCGGTTCGCGCGGCTCGCCGGCGCGGCGGCCCTCGTCCTGACGGCGGTCGCCGCCTGCGGAGGCGGCGGAGGCGGCGGGAGTTCGGCGGGCGCCGCGCCGAGCGTTCCGCACATCGCCGCACAGCAGGAGATAGGAGCGTCCGAAGGCAGGCTCAACCTCGTCGTCTGGGCCGGTTACGCCGAGGACGGCAGCGACAAGAAGAACGTCGACTGGGTGCACCCGTTCGAGCGCAAGACCGGCTGCATGGTGGGCGCCAAGGTGGCCGACACCTCCGACTCGATGGTCGCGCTGATGAAGACCGGGCAGTACGACGGGGTGTCGGCGTCCGGCGACGCGTCGCTGCGGCTCATCTACGGCGGCCTGGTCGCGCCGGTCAACACCGACCTGCTGAACAACTACGCCGACATCGCGCCGTTCCTGAAGAACCAGCCGTACAACTCGGTGAACGGCGTCATGTACGGCGTGCCGCACGGCTACGGCGCGAACTACCTGATGTACCGCACCGACAAGTTCCCGCAGAAGCCCACGTCGTGGAGCGTCGTGTGGGACGGCCGCTCGCCCGCGGGCGACCACGTCGTCGACTACGACTCGCCGATCTACATCGCCGACGCCGCGCTCTACCTCAAGGCGCACCGGCCCGACCTGAAGATCACTGACGTCTACGAGCTGACGAAGAAGCAGTTCGACGCCGCCGCCGACCTGTTGCGGCAGCAGCGCTCGCACGTCAACCAGTACTGGTCCAACTATCTGGACGAGATCCAGTCGTTCAAGGCCGGCGACAACTACGCGGGGACCGCCTGGCAGGTGACCGCCAGCATCGCCGAGTCCGAGGGCGCGCCGGTCGCCACGACCATCCCGGAGGAGGGCGCGACCGGCTGGTCGGACACCTGGATGATCTCCTCGCGCGCCGAGCACCCGAACTGCATGTACAAGTGGATGAACTGGATCACCTCCCCCAAGCCGCAGGCGCAGGTGGCGCAGTGGTTCGGCGAGGCCCCGGCCAACCCCAAGGCCTGCAGGTACGCCGCGAGCGGCTTCTGCGCGCAGTTCCACGTGAACGACGTCGACTTCTACCGCCGGCTTGCGTTCTGGAAGACTCCCGTCGCAGACTGTGGTGACTCTCGCGGAGTGAAATGCGTCGATTACAGCCAGTGGACGCAGCTTTGGACGCAGATCAAGGGATAGATGAGTCAGCACATGAGTCCCGATGAGCCCGGCCCCTCCGCGGCCGTCGGCCTCCGCGGAGTACGCAAGACCTTCGGTGACGTCACCGCCGTCGACGGCATCGACCTTGAGGTCCGTGACGGCGAGTTCTTCGCGATGCTCGGTCCCTCCGGTTCCGGCAAGACGACGGTGCTCCGGATGATCGCCGGCTTCGAGCGGCCGACCGAGGGCCGGGTGGTCCTCGGCGGCCGCGACGTCACGGCGCTGCCGCCGTTCGCACGCGACGTCAACACCGTGTTCCAGGACTACGCGCTGTTCCCGCACATGAACGTCCTGGCCAACGTCGAGTACGGCCTGAAGGTGAAGAAGGTCGGGCGCAAGGAGCGGCGCGAGCGCGCGCTCCAGGCGCTGCACACCGTGCGGCTCGACGGCTTCGAGAAGCGCCGGCCGGGCCGGCTGTCCGGCGGGCAGCGCCAGCGGGTCGCGCTGGCCCGCGCCCTGGTGAACCGCCCCAAGGTGCTCCTGCTCGACGAGCCGCTCGGTGCGCTCGACCAGAAGCTCCGCGAGGAGATGCAGGTCGAGCTGAAGGCGATCCAGCGCGAGGTCGGCATCACGTTCCTGTTCGTCACCCACGACCAGGACGAGGCGCTCACCATGAGCGACCGGATCGCGGTCTTCAACGCCGGCCGCATCGAGCAGGTCGGCACGCCGGCGGAGGTGTACGAGCGGCCGGCGTCGGCGTTCGTGGCCGGCTTCGTCGGCACTTCCAACCTGATCGAGGGCGACGCAGCCCTGTCGATACTCGGCCGGCCCGGCGTGTACAGCGTCCGGCCGGAGAAGCTTCGCGTCGACACCGACATCGACGCGGAACTGCCCGAAGGCGAGCACTCCGCGAACGGCACGGTCGCGGAGGTCGTCTACGCGGGGGCGTCCACCCGGTTCGTCGTCGACCTCGATGCGGGTGGCCGGCTGGTGGCCCTGCAGCAGAACCTGCAGGGCTCGTCGATGGACGTGCTCAAGCTGCGCGAGGCCCGGGTCAGGCTGGCGTGGCGCCGCGAGCACGAGTTCGCCATCCCCGGCGCGACGTGACCGTGCGCGGTCGCCGTCGAGCCTCGCCGCGGCGCACACCGCGGCCTTCCCCGAGAACAACCCCCATCTGATCGGAGTCTCCATGCGGTCAACGCGCCTCGCGCTCGTCGCGGTGGCTGCCGTCTCCCTGCTCACCGGCTGTGGCGGTAACGGCGGAGGTAGCGCCGGCGGCACCGCCGCCGGCGGCTTCAACCCGCCGAACATCCCGGCGCAAAAGTCGCTCGGCCCGGGCGAGGGCCAGGTCAACCTGGTGTCCTGGGCCGGGTACGTCGAGGACGGCTCGGACAATCCAAACCTCGACTGGGTGCACCCGTTCGAGAAGCAGACCGGCTGCAAGGTCAACAACAAGGTGGCCGGCACGTCGGACGAGATGCTGAGCCTGATGAAGACGGGTCAGTACGACGCGGTGTCCGCCTCGGGCGACGCGTCGCTGCGGCTCATCGCCTCCGGCACGGTCGCTCCGGTCAACACCAGCCTGGTGCCCAACTACGCCGACGTCTTCCCGGACCTGAAGAACAAGCCGTGGAACTCCGTGAACGGGAAGATGTACGGCATCCCGCACGGCCGGGGCGCCAACATGCTCATGTGGCGCACCGACAAGGTGAAGCCCGCGCCCGACTCCTGGGGCGCGGTGTTCGACCCGAACTCCCCCTACAAGGGTCACATCACCGCCTACGATTCGCCGATCTACATCGCGGACGCGGCGCTGTACCTCATGGCGACGCAGCCGGACCTGGACATCAAGGACCCGTACGCGCTCGACCAGCACCAGTTCGACGCCGCGGTGAACCTGCTCAAGGAGCAGAGGAAGATCGTCGGCGAGTACTGGTCGGACGCCACCAAGACCCAGCAGTCGTTCAAGAGCGGCGACACGGTCATGGGCACCACGTGGCAGGTCATCGCCAACGGCCTGACCGCCGAGAAGGTGCCGGTGCAGACGGTGCTGCCGAAGGAGGGCGCGACCGGCTGGTCGGACACGTGGATGATCGCAGCCCACGCCAAGCATCCCAACTGCGCGTACAAATGGATGAACTGGGTCATCTCCCCGCAGGTGAACGCGGAGATCGCCGAAAGCTGGGGTGAGGCGCCGGCCAACAGCAAGGCGTGCGCCCTGACCAAGGACAAGAACTTCTGCACCGAATACCACGCCGCCGACGCCCAGTACTGGACCAAGGTCCACTACTGGACGACGCCGATCTCCCAGTGCCTCGACGGCCGCACGAACGTCAAGTGCGTCGACTACTCCCAGTGGACCCAGGCCTGGACGCAGATCAAGGGCTGATGAGCGCCATCGCCACGCCCGGCGGGCCGGCTCGCCGGCTCGCCGGGCTGCTCCACCGCCGGCCGTACCTCCGGCTGGCCGGCCTGCTGTCCGCCCCGCTGCTCTGGCTCGTGGTCGCCTACCTGGGATCCCTGGCCGCGCTGTTCGTCACCGCCTTCTGGACCACGAACGACTTCACCGGCGACGTCGTCAAGCAGTTCACCCTGGGCAACTTCCAGGAGCTGTGGAACCAGGGCGTCTACCGCACCATCACGCTGCGCAGTGTCGGGGTCGCCGCGGCGGTCACCGTCATCGACGCCGTGATCGCCTTCCCGATGGCGTTCCACATGGCCAAGATCGCCTCGCCGCGCACGCGCCACTGGTACGTGATCGCGGTGCTGACCCCGCTGTGGGCGGGCTACCTGGTCAAGGCGTACGCGTGGCGGATCATGTTCTCCGGCACCGGCGTGCTCGACTGGGTGCTGCACCCGTTCGGGCTGCGCGGACCCGGCTACGGCCTGGCGGCCACCGTCGTCACGCTCGCCTACCTGTGGCTGCCGTACATGATCCTTCCGGTGTACGCGGGGCTGGAACGGCTGCCCGACTCGATGCTGGACGCCGCCGGCGACCTCGGCGCCCGCAGCTTCCGCATCTTCCGCACGGTGATCTGGCCGGTCGCGTTCCCGGCGGTCGTCGCCGGGTCGATCTTCACCTTCTCGCTGTCGCTCGGCGACTACATCTCCGTCAAGATCGTCGGCGGGAAGACCCAGCTCATCGGCAACGTCGTGTACGACAACGTGGGCGCGGCCAACAACCTGCCGTTCGCCGCCGCCGTCGCCACCGTCCCGGTGGCGATCATGGTGGTGTACCTGCTGGCCGTGCGCCGCACCGGAGCCCTGGAGAACCTGTGACGCTCTCGCGAGGCACCCGCATCGCGCTGCGGGCCGCCATGCTCGCCGGCTTGGCCGTCATCTACGTGCCGCTGTTCGTCGTGCTGGTCAACTCCTTCAACGCCGACCGCGCGTTCGGCTGGCCGCCCAGCCACCTCACCGGTCACTGGTGGACCACCGCGTGGGGCAACGGCGGCGTACGCTCGGCGCTGTGGACGTCGGTGAAGGCCGGGCTCGGCGCCACGCTCGCCGCCCTCGTGCTGGGCACGATGGCGGCGTTCGCCGTGCAGCGCTACCGGTTCTTCGGCCGCGAGACCGTCTCGCTGCTGGTGATCCTGCCGATCGCGCTGCCCGGCATCGTCACCGGCATCGCCCTGAACAACGCCTTCCGCACCGTGCTGTCGCCGCTCGGCATCCAGCTCGGCCTGTTCACCGTCGTGGTCGGGCACGCGACGTTCTGCATCGTGACCGTCTACAACAACGTGCTGGCCCGGCTGCGCCGGATGGGCACGCGCGTCGAGGAGGCGTCGGCCGACCTGGGCGCCGACACGTTCCAGACGTTCCGGTACGTCACGTTCCCGCTGCTGCGCTCGGCGCTGCTGGCCGGCGGGCTGCTGTCGTTCGCGCTGTCCTTCGACGAGATCATCGTGACGACCTTCACCGCCGGCGCGGGCGTCCAGACCCTGCCGATCTGGATCTTCGACAACCTGTTCCGGCCCAACCAGGCCCCGATCGTCAACGTCGTGGCCGCCGCCCTGATCGTGCTCTCCGTGGTGCCGGTCTACCTCGCCCAGCGCCTGTCCGGAGACACCCGGGCCACCTGACGCCAGAAAGGACCCGCAATGAAGCGCACCGTCCGCAACTTCATCGACGGCTCGCCGGTCGAGGCCGCCGACGGCCGGTCGGCCGACCTGATCAGCCCGGTCACCGGCGAGGCGTTCGGCACGGCGCCGGTCTCCGGCCAGGCCGAGGTGGACGCCGCCTTCGCCGCCGCCGCGCGCGCGTTCGAGACCTGGCGCGACACCACGCCGTCGGAACGGCAGCTCGCACTGCTGCGCATCGCCGACGCCATCGAGGCGCGCGCCGACGAACTCGTGGCGCTGGAGTCGGAGAACACCGGCAAGCCGATCGGGCTCACCGCCTCGGAGGAGATCCCGCCGATGGTCGACCAGATCCGCTTCTTCGCCGGTGCGGCGCGGGTGCTGGAGGGCCGGTCCGCGGGCGAGTACATGGCCGGGCACACCTCGTTCGTCCGGCGCGAGCCGATCGGCGTGTGCGCGCAGGTCACGCCGTGGAACTACCCGATGATGATGGCGGTGTGGAAGTTCGCCCCGGCGATTGCGGCGGGCAACACGGTGGTGCTGAAGCCGTCCGACACCACCCCGGTCACCACCGCGGTGATGGCGGAGATCGCCGCGGAGTTCCTGCCGCCGGGCGTGTTCAACGTGGTCTGCGGCGACCGCGACACCGGCCGCCTCATGGTCGAGCACCCGGTGCCGCAGATGGTGTCGATCACCGGTTCGGTGCGCGCCGGCATGGAGGTCGCCCGCGCGGCCGCCGGCGACCTGAAGCGGGTGCACCTGGAGTTGGGCGGCAAGGCCCCGGTCGTCGTGTTCGACGACGCCGACGTCGAGGCCGCCGCGCAGGCGATCGCCGAGGCCGGCTACTTCAACGCCGGTCAGGACTGCACCGCCGCGACCCGCGTACTGGCCGGCCCGCGCGTGCACGACGACTTCGTCGCCGCGCTCGCCGGGCAGGCCGCGCAGACCAAGACCGGCATGCCGGATGACGAGGACGTGCTGTACGGCCCGCTGAACAACGCCGTTCAGCTCGAACGCGTGAGCGGCTTCGTCGACCGGCTGCCCGACCATGCGACGGTGCACGCGGGCGGCTCCCGCGCCGGCGACCGGGGCTTCTTCTACGCGCCGACCGTCGTGTCCGGCCTGCGCCAGGACGACGAGGCGATCCAGAACGAGATCTTCGGTCCGGTCATCACGGTGCAGCGCTTCTCCGACGAGGACGAGGCGGTCCGCTGGGCCAACGGCGTCAAGTACGGCCTGGCCTCCTCCGTCTGGACGCGCGACCACGGCCGCGCCATGCGGATGGCACGGCGGCTCGACTTCGGCTGCGTCTGGATCAACACGCACATCCCGCTGGTCGCCGAGATGCCGCACGGCGGCTTCAAGCACTCCGGCTACGGCAAGGACCTGTCGATGTACGGGTTCGAGGACTACACGCGCGTCAAGCATGTGATGTCCAACATCGAGAGCTGAGAGGCGGGCTCGGGCGCGTTCCCCCGGCATGCGCGTCGGGCTGCCGGCATGCGCGCCGCCGATGCCGACAGCGCGCCCGAGCCCCCATGTGCGCCGCCCGGCCGGGGAGGGCCGGGCGGGCTTCCCGTCGGCGAGCGCGCGGCCCGCTCGCCGGAGCCGAGCGGGCCGGAGGCGGCGATGGCCGAACGCGATGGCCGCGGTACGCCCCGGGTGCCGCCTTCTCGCGGCGTCGTGCCCGGGGGAGTTCTTGAGCGACTCCGGCATAAATCCGGACATATACCTGTGAATTTGGATAGTGGATACATGGCCATGGCGAGGCTTAAAGCCCATCTGTTGCATCCCCGAATTGGAGTTAGATCTCGAATTCTCGGGTTTTGTGCAGTTGTGGCAGGGGATGACATATGCAGAACATGCGACATCGTGAGCATGTTCGGTTGCGTGGAAAGCCCACTGCATTCGGCACAATTTCCCGATCGGCTTCAATGGGAGGAACATTCGATGGAAACACCGAAGCGCATCGCGATCGCTCTGGCGAGTCTGGCCCTTGCGGGGGCGTCCGCTACGGCGGCGAGCGCGCTCACCTCGTCCGCCAGCGCCTCCGTGGCGGTTTCGCAGCAGCGGGTCTCCGCCTCGGGCGATCACCGGGGCGACGACGATGGGTCCGACACGTGGGGCAGGCGGCCGCGGGGCGACCGGCGCGAGGTGAAGGTCGGTCAGCACGTCAGCCAGCGGAACTACCAGCGGGTCAGCCAGCATCAGCGGAACTATCAGTGGAACGACAACCACCAGTTCAACCTCCGCGTGTTCTGGCCGTACGGGCCCCGGGCGGGGGCCCCGACCGAGCTTTCGTAGGACGAGGCCGCTTCTGGGAGTGACCGCCTGAGATGGCGGATTGGCGCGATCGCCGGGCCCCGCACCCCTGTGGTGCGGGGCCCGTGCCGTTTCATCGGTCCACCGGCCAATTCGGGCGTATGTCTATTTGTCCTGCTAAAGACGGCGACAGTTAATAATCCGTTCCCTTTAAAGCATGCCTGTCAAGGCTGTTGAAGCAAAGCCAAGTCTCCCATCTTGCGGTTTGGCGAGGTTGCGGCCGGGGATCAGATATGTGGACATGCGACATGAAGCGAGCCGATGGATTCCCTGATAAGTCCATCGTTCGATCGCATGGAGATTCGAGAAAAATCTCGAATATGTGCTCATGGGAGAGGAGTTCGATGGAAACGTCGAAGCGTATTGCGACCGTCGTGTCGGGTCTGGTCTTCGCGGGGGCGTCCGCTCTGGCCCTGGGTGCGGCGAGCCCGGCCGGCGCCGCGGTGGTGACCGCCGCACCGCAGCAGATGCTCTCCGGCGGCGGTGGTGGCGGTGGTGGTGGTGGCGGCGCTGGTTCCGCCGCCGCCGCGGCCGGGTGGGGTTCCTCCTCGGCCGCTGCCTCCGGCGGTAGCGGTGGCGGTGGTGGCGGCGGTGGTGGCGGCGGCGACGACGGCGGCATCCGCATAAAGATCAAGCTGCGCCAGAACGTCGACCAGGCGAACCGGCAGAACGCCCGCCAGCGCCAGCGGAACGCGCAGGGGAACTTCAATGCCCAGCGGAACCACAACGAGCGGATTCGGCCGCACGACCTCGATGGGTTCGGCGCACCTGCTGACGAGTCCGTCGGCGCGCCGACGGCGTAGCCGGACGTGAGCGAAGCCCCTGTCGGGGCCGGGAACCGATCGAGATTCCCGAACTCCGGACAGGGGCTTCGATGCCATGGCCCGGCCTCCGGACGCCGGGGTCGCGTCCGTGGCCGTGCGTGCACTACCTATTTGTTGGTGCCGTCTTTGTTGGTGTTGCGGCCTCCGCCGCCTCCGCCGCCTCCGCCGCCTCCGCCCGCTCCGCCGGCGGCCGAGGAGGCGGAGCGGGCGTCGGAGGTTGCGGACGGGTCGGAGAAGTTACGCACTTTCTGCCGCTGCAACTGGCCGTTCCGGGCGATGTTGTTGACCTGCAGCCGGTTGTTGATGACGATGCTGCGCTGATCGCGGTTGAGATTGACGTTGCTGCCGCTGAGCCAGCCGTCGTGGCGCCAGCAGCAGCCGGGTCCGGACATCTCCTGCCGGGGCGTGGCGGCCGGGGTTTCAGCGATCGCCGGGGCGGCCGTTCCGGCGGCGAGACCGGCGCCGCAGGCGAGAATCAGGCTTGATACGGCAATTGTCATACCTCTCGGCATTTCCATGGAATTGTCCTCCTGAAAGGATAATAAACCGCATATTCTGCACTATGGACGAATGTCCCGGCGGCTGGCGGTGGTCGATTCGGAATATTGGCATCATCATGGCATCGACTGCCTGACTTTATGCCGCACATTCCGTTAGCGTCATCCCCTGGACCAACTCTATGAAACCGCGAGATGTGAGGCTTGACGCCAGGTGGAGACTCTCGGCGAACGTGCTTTAGAGCAAATAGAGATGCGACATTCCGGGCGACGCCTCCGTCGTGTCAGAGACCCGGTCGGTAAGGCCTGCTCAGAAGACCGGCATAGGCGCGGACCAGCCTCCAATTCTCCACGTGGAATGTGGCCGGGTCGATGGTCCCGGCCGCCGACGCGTACGCGACGATCCGGATCGCCACCTGGGCGTTGTAGACGACCGGCGCGGTGGCGATGTGCGGGAACCCGCCACCGCCGGACCGGCGGTAGTTGTTCACGGCGACCACGAACTTCTGGTCGTCGGCGACCGGCGTGCCGTCATAGGCCAGGTTCTTGATCCGCGAGCCCTCGGGCTGGGCGATGTCGATGTCGCAGGTGACGCCGGAGAGCCGGTCGTCGTTGTAGTCGGGCAGGTCGTGCGCGTTGGTCCACGACGCCGGGTCGACCGGGTCGACCGGGGCGACCGGGGCGACCTGCGCGGAGTACTCCAGGCAGTCCCTGATCTGGGCGCCGGTGAGCGCGCTGCTCGACGAGGGGATGAGTGCCACCTTTCGTTCCCCGGCTCGGGCGTCGGCGAGCTGCGGGAGACCTTCCGCGGCGATCCGATCGCCGCGGTGATGTCGAAGCTCGTCCCCGATCGGTGACCGGCCGGTCGCCGGGTCAGGCCGTCCGGTCGCGAGCGCCGCGGCGCGGTACGCGGGTCGTGCTCGCCTTCGGTTTCTCCGTGACCGATCCGGAGGCGTCATGCTCGTGCTCGGTGACCTCGTGCCGGAGGACGCTGTAGATGACCGCGTCGCGCCACGCGCCGTCGCGGAACCCATAGCCGCGCAGCACGCCCTCGCGCGTGAAACCGGCCTTCTGCAGCGCCCACTGCTCGGCCGTATTGGTCGCTTCGGTCAGCGCCTGGACGCGGTTCACCTGGGTGTGCGCGAACAGGTAGCGGACCAGCAGCCGCTGCGCCTCGGTGCCGTACCCCAGCCCGCGCACCTCCGGGCGCATGCCGACGCCGATGCTCCAGCAGTACGAGCTCATCGAGGTCTGCT
Source organism: Actinomycetota bacterium (assembly GCA_048498315.1). GTDB lineage: Bacteria > Actinomycetota > Actinomycetes > Streptosporangiales > Streptosporangiaceae > Actinoallomurus. Next base: position 20,945 of record JBEHYF010000002.1, on the reverse strand, counting down.
GCCGGATCCACGAGACGAAGCCGAGCCGCTCGTCGCCGCGCAGCACCATGAGCATGCCCCGGTCGTCGGCCAGGAGGCCGTTCTCCCGCCAGCGGTTCCGGAACCGCCAGGGATCCGACCAGCCGTACCAGCTGTGCTCGCCGGTGGCCTCAGGGTCACTCGTGAGGCGTTCGATCACCGCCAGATCGTCCTCGCCCGCCGGCCTCAGCCGCAACTGCTCGCCCATGTCCGGAGAGCTTAGGCACGCGACGTTACGGCAACAACGGTAACCCGGTCCTACCTGAACACGCTCCCACGGAGCGCCGCGCCCGGGCCCGCTTCGAGCGCGTTCAGCGGGCGCGCGTGAGGCGATCTCGTCGAGGAACGCCTCGACCTCGTCCGGGTCGTAGCCGCCGACCGGGACGGTACGGAAACGGCGGCGCCGGATCATCGTGGCGAGGTCGCCGTCGGCGCCCTCACCGTCGGTGCCGTCCGCCCAGCGGGTCACCGTCGGCGAACTCGTGGTAACGCGCTACGGCACACGCGGTCGAGCCGTCCCGGCGGCTGCATCACGGTGGAGGTGCGCCGCTGGCCTGCCCGTACGGCGGTCGCCGTCGGTGACGAGGGAGGCCCGTCCGATCCGGTGTCGCACGACGCCGGTGACGACGCGGAGTCCGGCCGCGAGCTGCGTACGATCGCGGCGCTCGCACCGGCGCCGCCTGACGCACGCCGTGCGCGGCGCCCCGGCCGCCGCGCGGGGCGCCGCACCCCGCACCCCGGCTCCCGGCCGGAAGGTGGAGATCGGCCGGATACGGGGTAGTGACCGACCGTCCGCGGAGAGGAGGGAGCGCGTGGTGACCTCTTAGCCGTGAGGCGTCGCGAGGTCGCCGAGCAATAGCGACAGCACCGCCTCTTCATGGATGGCCGGCGCGGAGGGGCCGAAGGCGACCGGATCTCCGCCGGCGAGGGCGTATGTCTCGGCGTCGAACCTCCAGAGCATCGCGGAGGGGGCGACGGACCGGACCTGGTCGACGATCACGAACCCCGCACGGTCGAAGTCGGCTCGTACTCGTAGCCCGCACCCGGCGGCCGTGAGGCCCCGGATCACCTCCAGCGCGGCGGTGGAGGCGATGCCGTCCGTGCACACGAGCGGAGCGCAACGCGGCCCGAGCTTGTCGGCGGCGGCCTCGACGACCGTGGGGTTCTCGCAGACGTACACCAGGCCGGGACTCATGGTCCACTCCCCTGACAAGGAGCGGAGGGTCAACCAGACCGGCTCGCCCGGTGCGGCTCCGGCGAGCGCGACGGCCGCGGCCTCACCGCGCAACGGAAGGTTGAGCACGAGCACCCTGGACGAGACCTCGTTGCAGTGCACGCCGACGGCGGCCCAGGCGGCGCGCCAGGCCGGCCCGGAACGCGTCGGACGATCGAGTCCGTGGACGGCTGAGGCAAGCCGGGCGACCGCGCGTCCGAGCGGACGGTCGTCGTCGAGGGCGTGCGCGTCGCCGCAGGCGCCGACGGCCAGCGCGGCCAGGTGGACGGGCTCGCGGGGAATCGCCCGCCATACGGCCGCCGCCTGCTCGGCGAGGGGGGCGACGGGCTTGGGCAACGCCGGGTCGGCGAGCCACCGGGCGGCCGCGTCCTCGCCGATCCCGGCTTCCCGCAGCATCTCGCGGGCGCGGGCCAGGTCGGCCTCGGCCGCCGCGCGGTCCTGGGCACGCTGGAGGGCGCGCGGCACGACCGGCCCGCCCACCGCCTCGGCCAGCTCCAGCGGCGTCAGGCCGTCCAGGCGGGCGGCCAGGTCCTGCAGCCGCACCGGCCGCCCCGTCAGTTCCCACCGCACGCCCAGCAGCCGGCCCACCTGCTTGCGTTCGGCCGCGTCCAGTGCGCACGGGAGCGTGCCGCGCTCGGTCGAATGACCGCGTTCGGCCCGGGTGCGGATGGCCTCGATCACTTTGGCCGGCCCGGGTTCGGCCGCCCAGGCGGCGAGCGCGGGCGGCAGTTCAGTCATCTGCCCGGTCATCGGCGAAGAGGGTCCCCTCCTCCGCGAGCGCGTCGGCCTCACGCGGACGCGCGGCCAATGTCGTTCCGGCCTCTTCCAGCATGCCGCCGCACCACAGGTAGGGCATGGCGTCGACGCCGGGCACGTACCGCCGGCGCGCCAGGTCGTACACCGCCACCGCCGGGACCGTGGCGTACGTGCACCACTCGTCGTGCGCAGTGAGCATGACGTCCAGATCCAGCTCGACGGTCAGGCCCATGAAGGTGGCCTTGACCTCGTTGTCCACGCCGGTCATCGCCTCGTCCAGCCACACCATCCGCGGGGCCGCCGGCCCGGCCGCGTCATAGGCGACGACGGCGGCGGCGAACAGCGGCTGGGACAGCAGCACGACCTTCTCGCCGCCGGACTTCGATCCGTGCCGTGCCGCGTCGAAGGGCCGCCACCTGCTCGTGGAGCCCGGCCGGAACTGCAGCCGGATCCGCAGCCAGCCCCGGTAGTCCAGCGCCCCGGCCAGATGCTCCCGCCAGTCGGCCAGGCCCTGGGCCTCGGCGTCCTCGCGCGCGCCGTCGATCCGCCGCTTCAGGAACTCGCGCACCATCTCCTGACGGTCCTCGGCCAGGTGTTCGTAGCCCTGCCGCAGCGCCTCGACCACCTGCCCCGCGTCGGCGTCGGCCGGATCCGCCTCCCACACGAGCTGGAGCGCGTGGCCTTGCCGCGTCGGGTGCTTGGCGAGCACGGCGTTGATCCGGGTGAACACCGACTCGGTGTAGTCGAGCCTGTCCTTCAGGTGCTCGATGAACGTCGACCCGAGCAGTTTGGTGAGGACCTGCTGCTGTTCGGCGTCATAGCGGGCCCGCTGCCGGACGACCTGACCGGCGAGTGCCTCGTCCGCCTCATCGGGCGGCAGCCAGCCGGAGGCCGGGTCGGTCAGGACCACGATGCGGGGCAGCGGGTCGTCGTCCTCCTGGCGGATCTGCGCGTCCCGGTTCGGCAGCAGCGTCTGCCGGAGCTCCTGCAGCTTTTCGTGGCAGCGCCGCCACGCGTTCTCCTGGGCTCGCTCGTCGGCCTGGACGGTGAGCTGCCGGCGGGCGACCCGGGCGGCCTCCCGTGTCGCCTCCACCGAGCGGTTTTCCGGTACGGGAAGGCCGAGCGGTGCGATGAGCCCGTGGTCGGCGGCCTCCCACCATGCGGCGATCGCCGCGTCACGGCGCTGCTCCGCCTGTCTCCTGGCCTCTTCGTGCCGCTCGAGCACCTGCTCGGCGCTGTTCGCCTCGACCTTGAGATCGGTGAGTTCGCCGGTGAGCCGTTCCACGGCGGTCTCCAGACCGGTGACCGCGGCCTCCAGCTCCTCCTTGCGGTGCAGCTGGGCCCGCCGGTCGGCGCCGAGGGAGGTGCGTGCCGTCTCGGCCGCGATCGCCGCCTGCCGCGCCTGGCCCTCGGCCTGGACCGCCGCCGACCGCGCCTCTTCCAGCTCGTCGGCCGCCTCATGGAGTGCGGCGCGCGCGGCCTCCACCTGGCCGGCGTGCACGGCCAGGAGGCGGAGCTCGCCTTCGAGCCGGTTGAGTTCGTTCAGGAATCCGGCGAGCCCGCGGCGGACCGGTTCAAGATCGCCTGCGGGAAACCCGTGCTCGGCCGCGTACGAGGACGCCCGCGCCCGTGCGTCGTCGCGCTCCGCGAGCGCCGACTCGTGCCGGTCGCGAGCCTCGCCGAGGCTCCGTTCGGCGGTCTGGCACTGCTCGCGTACGGTGACCAGTCTGGTGACCGCCGACAGGAGTCCCTGTTCGCGCGGGATCGTGGCCCGTTCCTCGCCGAGCCGCTGGACCAGCTCGCGTACCCGCGCCAGCTCGCCGTCCAGCGCATCGATCCGCGCGACCGTCTCCGTCAGCTCGGCCGCCAGGCGGTCGATGGCACGTTGCCGCGCCCGGGCCCGCGCGGTCGCGCCGAGGTAGGACGCGGGCTGGACGGGCCGGGCGCGGCCGGTGAGGAGGCCGGCGCACCAGCTGCCGTCCGCCGCGAGCCACACCTCGGGACGCCCGCCGGCCTCACCGTCCGAGGGCGTACGCCGCGTGTCGCCCGTACGCGGCCCGGCCCCGCCGGACGGCGGTTCCGGGAACCAGCCGATACCGGCGAGCACGGCCGCGATGCGCTCGGCGGGCAGGCCGCCGGTCGGTGCCGGCTCGACGACGCGCAGCAGGCTGCCGCCCGCCGGGCGGCCCGCGACGGCGAAGGTGTCCTCACCCGCCCGCAGCGCGCCGTCCGGTGTGATCCACGCGTCCAGCAGCCCGGACGCCGCCAGCGCCGCCTCCAGCCGGGCCAGCGTGGCCTCGTCCGCATCGTCGCGCGGCCGGACGCACGCCCACAGCGGCGCCCCGCCTCCCGCGGAGGTGCGGTCCCGCCGGCCCCACAAGACGGGGGGAGGCGGCGGCTGTTCGGCCGCCGACCGGATCTCCGCGAGCCGTTCCTCGATCGAACCTCGGGTCTCCTGCAGCGGTCGCATCCGCAGCCGGAGATCGGCCTCGCGGTCACCCATGCGGCCCCGCGCGACGTCGAGGTGGTCGCGGAGCGCGTCGGCGAGCCGCGGCCCGGCGCCGGGCGTTCCGAGCTCGGCGATCAGATCGTGCCATCCGGACACCTGCTCGCCGGTCGCGGGCGCCGCCCGCAGGTTCCGCACCCAGGTGTCCAGTTCGGCGGCAAGGGTCTCCGCCTCGGTCACGACGTCGCCTTCGGCCGCGCGGACCGCCTCGTGGAGACGCCCGGCGGTCGCCTCGCGCTCCTCCACGAGTCCGGCGGCCTTCTCCACTTTCGCGTCGGCCGTCCGCCATGTCCTCAGCAGCTCGTCGAGATGGCCGAGGCGTTCGGACCGCAGGCCGTGCGCGGCGCGCAGCGCCGGGATGTCATGCGGATCGGCCACCCCTAGCCCGGCGGCATCGGCGTGTCCGCGCACGGCCGCGACGCGCGCGTCGACGGCACGGCGGGCCTCGTCGTGATCGGCCGCCGCACTCTCGTGCGCCGTGCGCGCCGCGCCGAGCCGGCGCTCGGCCGCCTCCACGGCGTTCCGCGCCGCCTCGGCGTCCCGTGCCTGCCGATCCGCCTCGCGGCGCAGCGACTCCGCCCGTGCGGTCGCCGCCACGGCGTCCCGGTAGGCGCTGCTGTTGATCAGCTCGTCGAGCTCGGTGCGCCGGTCGGTCCGCTCCGCACGGCGGCGGACGAGCTCTTCCCCGGTTCCGGCCACCTTCTTCCGCGCCGCCTCCAGCCGCTGCTCGGCGTCCTTGCGGTCCCGGGTGGTGTTGTCCAACTGTGTGGTGGCGGTGGACAACTCGTCGGCGCGGCGCCGTACCACGGTCCGCGCCCACGGCAGCCAGTGCCTGCGGGTGAAGCCGGCGACGGCCAGCGCCGACTCCTCGAGCTGCTCGACGCCGCGCCGCAGGTCCTCCAGGCGGTCCCAGCCCTCGACGAGCTGGTCGACCTCGCCGGCGGCCAGCCGGGGAAGGGCGTCCCGCAGCGTCCGGGCCAGTTCCGCCGGGTTCAGCCGCTCGCCCAGCTTCGGGCGGCGCAGCTGCTTGAGCAGCTCGGTGAGGTTGTCGTACGCGGCCGCGTCGAGGTCGAACAGCTCGCGTGCCAGTTCCGCGCGGTATCGCGCGCCGTTGTCGAACACCCGGACGTCCGGCTGCTTGCGCAGGTCCTTCTCGTCCAGCGGGCCCGTGGCCGGAGCCAGCACCAGGTCGGGGCCGGGGCGGCGCGGGGTGAGGAACATCCAGCGTCGCGGCGACTCCGTGCCGGACCCGCGCCGGGCGGACGCGCCCAGACCGCAGGTCAGGTACTGCGGCGCGCCGCCCTCGCCGACGCGGCCGAACTCCGCCCAGGCGTAGCCCAGACCGCTGTCGGCGGGCGGGCGCGGGTCGTCCTCCTCACCGGTCGGCAGCAGGTTGAAGCGCATCGTGCGGTGCTGGGAGCCGAACGGGTCGAGCACCGACGGCATGATCTCGCCGCGGAGCAGCATGAGGGTCGTCAGCTCGAGGATCTTCGTCTTGCCGGTGCCGTTGCCGCCGCGCAGGACCAGCCGGCCGTCGGCGAACCAGAACTCCGCGTCGTCGTACTCCCACAGGTTGACGATGCCGACCCGGAGCGGCTGCCACCGTTCGCGTACGGGCTCGGGAGCCCCGCCGGTGCGCGCCGCGTTCAGCCACTGCTCGGGGTTCACTCTTCTCCCTCGATCCGTTGCTGGGTGAGCACGACCTTCGGATTCCGGAAGCGGGCGGCGGCGGGCATGACCCGCCAGGCCTCGCCGTCGGCGCGCAGCAGATCGAGTTCCGCGAGGATCACGGCCGTGGCGTCGGCGAGCTGCGCCGGATCGTCGCGGAACGCGGCGGTCATCGCCTTCGGGTGGCGGCCTGCCACGTCCGTCGCGGCGGCCAGCAGGTCGTGCGCGTCGACCGTCGCACGCCCGAGCAGGCGGTCGAGCACCAGCAACGCGCCGAAGTGGTCGGCCCGCATCCGCGGAAAGGGCCGGTCCGTCCCCGATTCGTCGGGCGGGATCAGCGCCAGCCCCTCGGCACGCTGCTCCACCGCCCACCCCGTCATCTCCCGGCACCAGGCCAGCAGCCGCTGCCGCTGCGCCGTCAGGTACGCCCGCTCGCCGTCGGTCAGATCCGACATGAGGCAGACGGGCAGCTCGATGAGGCGGCGCATGACGGCGTGACGCCGGGCGTGCTCTCCCGGCTCGGCATCGCGGCGCCCGACCGCGACCGCCAGGCTCGCCGGGTCGATCAGCCGGAGCAGCAGCTCCCGCTCGACCTGGTAGGCACCGCCGATGGCGTCGGTGCGGTGGGCCCAGCCGCTGAGCATCTCCTCACCCGCCTGGCCCGCCGGGCGCAGCGCGCCCAGCCCGGCGAGCAGGTCGATCGCCTTGACGAACAGCTGCCGCTCGGAGAACCGGTCGGGGTCGTAGGCCGAGACCGGCACGTCGTCGCGGGCGGCGAGCGCGCGCACCCGGTCCGACAGTTCCTGGACGTTGGTGAGGTCGTCGGCGTCCTCCGCGGCGGCGCCGGCCAGCAGCGCCAGCACCAGGATCCGGCGGGACGGCGCCTTCGGCCGCGGCGGCGCCGTCACCGCCCCGTGCATCGGCAGGCGGTACAGCCGGGCCGTGTCGTCGGCGACGACCAGGCGGTAGCCGAGGCGCTCGCCGAACCATTCGGCGAGCACCGGGCGATGCCGGCGGACCAGCGGCCACAGCGCCGGGTGCGTCGGCCGCGCGATCACCGGGGTGGCCAGCAGACCGGTGAACGCCGCCTGACGCTCGGTCGCGTCGCGCGTCACCATCGAGCGCTCCAGGGAGTGACCCGGCCGTTCACCGGGCGGGCTCCAGTTCGAACCGCCAGTCGGTCGTGACGAAGACCCCGGCCGGGCAGCGGATGGCCGTCGTGCCGGCGGGCTCGCGCAGCCGGATCCACCAGCGGCCGTCGTGAGTGACGGCCTCGCCGGCCGCCGCCCGCCGTGCGGTGCCGATCAGTTCGAGCAGGAGATCGAACTCGGCCGCCGTGAGATCGCCCCAGCCGGACATGCGCGTCCCCGAGCGCTGCCGCAGCGACGCCTCGGCCTCCGACCGGGCGGCCCGATACTCCAGTCGCCTGCGCCGTGCGGCCTCGCGCCCGGCGGCGTAGTCCGCCTTCTTGGGCCGGCGGCCTACCATCGAACGGTGCCCCTGCTCGCGGAAGCGTGCCGTCACCGGAGCGGGCGGGGCATCGGCCCAGCGCTCGGCGGCGTCGTCGGGCCCGTCGGCGAGGAGCAGCAGATGCCGTGCGGCGAACGCGCCCACGGCGGTGTCCCAGATCCGCCAGGCCTCTTCGTCCGTCTCGGCGCTCTCGATCACCCGCGCCAGCTCGATCAGCTCGGCGCGCCGCGTCACCGCGCCGCCCGCCTCCATCAGGAAGTGCGTGTTGCGCGCCCAGGGCGCGATCACGTCGCGGAGCTGCCGGCGCAGCCGCCGCGCCTGGCCGTCCGGACCGCCGAACCAGGTACGCAGCGCGTCCCAGGTGTGCTTCCATCGCTCCACCTGCGCCTCGACCATGGCGTCGTCGCCCTGGTCGGCGAGGCCGCCGCGCACGCAGGCCCGCCACACGTCGTCGGCGGGAGCCGCATCGATCAGGCCGGCGATGCGGGGGCTGAACACGTCGACCTGCTCGCCCCACATCGCCACGTACGACTGCAGCGTGCGCCACACGCGATCCTGCTTGGCCTCGTCCGGCACCCCGGACAGGTTGTGCGCGAGGGTCCGCTGCCACGATCGGGCCGCCCGTGCCATCGCCCGGTGCAGCGTGATCACCTGCTGGAATTCGTTGGCGGCCGCCGGGTACCGCTCCTGCGCCACGGCGGCGCGGAAGGCCGCGAGGCGATCGTGGATGGCGCGGGGCGCGAGGGTGAGATCACCCGCGTCCTCGTCGGCGTCGCCGGTCTCGGACCAGAAGGCGTGCAGCCGCGCGGCCGCCGGTGTGAGCTGATACCGGTCGCGGCGCCGCAGGAAGTCTTCACCGCTGCGCGCCGGTTCCTGCCAGCGCGTCGCCGCCCGCCAGTTCACCAGCTGCTGCAGCCGGGCCTCCAGGGCGAACCCCGGATCGGACAGCAGCCGCTCCGCCGCGTCGGGCGGCAGCAGCGCGCGCACCCGCCGCCGGACGGCGTCGTCGATCTCGTCGTACGACATCCCGGTGAGCCGGGTGTCCTGGGCGTCAAGCAGCACGTCGACGATCACCCGGTACTGTGCCGCGTACCGCGATACCAGGTAGGCGGGCACCATGACCTGCCCGGGCAGCGACGCCGCCCACAGATCGGGCCCCTCGGGCTGCTCGGGGAGTTCCTGCTCACTCATCTCCCCGCCATCCTCCCAAGCCGCGGTGACGCTTCGTGGCGTAACGCGCCGGATGCCGGTGTCATCGGCGCGGCAGGAACTCGCCGGCCGGGAAGGTGTGCGAGACGTACAGATGATCCCGCGCGCGGGTGCAGGCGACGAACAGCAGGCAGCGTTCCCGCTGCAGATCCTGCGCGTGCGCCTTGGGATCCTCCTCGTACGGCGTGACGGCGGCGCGGGCCGGCACGATCCCGTCGTCGACGCCGATGACGGCCACGCAGCGGAACTCAAGGCCCTTCATCTTGTGCATCGTGCCCACGCGCACGGCGGCCGTCGTGCTGGTGAGCGAGGCGGCCTTCATCCCGGCTGCGCTCAGCGCCGACCGCGCCGCGTCGGCGATCCGGGTCGAGCGCGCGGCCACGCCGATGGCGGCCGGTTCGACGCCGGCGTCCAGCCAGCCGCGGACCTGCGCCACGAGGCCGGCCAGCTCGGCGTCCCGGTCGTCATACCCGCGCACCTCCGGCCGGCGGCCGTGCATGGGGGAGCGGTAGCCGTCGAGGCTGTCCGCCGCGTCGTCGAGGCCGACGACCGGGTCGAGGCCGAGGCACGGCACGGCCCAGGCGAGGATCTCCTGCGTGGTCCGATAATTGATCTTGAGTTTCTCGCTGCGCCCGCGGACCTTGATGCCGAGGCTCTCCAGCGACACGCGGTTGTCGTAGATGCGCTGATGCGGGTCGCCGACGATGAACAGGTCGTCCCGGCCGGGCGGCACGATCGCGCGCAGCAGCCGCCACTGCGCCGGGTGCAGGTCCTGCGCCTCGTCCACGATCACGTGGTCGTACAGCGGCCGCCGCGATTCACGGACGAGGTGGGCGGCCTCGTTCACGAGCTGCCGGAAGGTCGACTTGCCCTGACGGTCCAGCTCGCCGGTCACCCACGTCATCGCGGCCCAGGCGGCGGGCCGGCGGGCGGCGGGCAGCGCCCTGCCCCGGCCGGGCCGCTCGCACGCCACGTACGCCGCCTCGGACGTGATGTCCTGCGCGAGGACCACCTGGTCCCATTCGCGCTCCAGGAACGCCGCGGAGAACGGCGTGCCCTCCGCGGCCTTCTCCCACAGCGCGGACAGCTCGTGCGCTCCGGCGAGCTGCGGCCTGCGGCGCCCGCCGACGATCCGCCGCGCGAGCGCGTCGACGTTGGTGACCTCGATCCGGTCCAGCACCGCCGGGTCGTCGACGAGCAGGGCGAGCTGGCGGCGCAGCGACGCGGCGAGCGCCTTCGTGAACGTCGTCAGCAGCACCCGGGCACCGCTGTTGCGCGTCGCCAGGTGCCTGGCCCGGTGCAGCGCCGTCACCGTCTTCCCGGTTCCGGCGCCCCCCGTCACCTGGAACGGACCGGAGTAGGAGTCACGCAGCGCGAGCCTGCGCTGGCGCGGGTGCAGGAAGATCCGCCAGGTGTCGAACGGGTGATCCAGGATGTCCCGCAGCTCGTCCGGCCCGCTCACGAACACCGCCTGGCCGGGCGTGCGGCGAACCGCGGTGACCAGGTCGTCCGGGTGAACCGGCTCGGGTTCCGCCTCCGGAGGCAGGCACGCCGCCACCTCCGCCCACGCCTGGTCGACGGTCATCCCCTGCGCCAGCGCGAGCAGCGCCACGTACTGCGGTTCGGGGATCATCTTCTCCATCGCCTCAAGGTGCGCCTCGCTGGTCAGCAGGCGCGCGATGGTGCGCACGTTGTCGTCGACGCCGAGCCGGGTCAGGTCCTTGTCGCCGACGCCGTCGAAGAGCCGCTCGCCGGTCGTCTGCGAGATCTTCTCCAGCGCGGGCTCGATCGCCTCGATGCCCTGCTGGTCGCGTACCTCGATGGTGCCGATGGCCTGGTTGACGGTGAACCTGCGGCTGACCGCGTAGGCGTAGGCCTTGTCGTGCTTCTTGACGGTGAGCAGGTAGTACGTCTGGTCGCCGAGCGCGAGGACGACCGCGCGCCGGTCCTGATCGACCCGGAACGTACGCACCCGCGGGTCGCGGGCACCGGCCAGCGGTTCGAGGTGGATGCCGGCCCGGGTGCTGTCCTCGCTGAACTTGCTGATCGCCTCGTACACGCGCCGCTGGATCGCCTTGTCGAGCTTCCCGTACTCCGGCAGGAACTCGTGGTCGATGACCAGATGCGCCACGGCGAGGTCCCTTCGCCCGGTGTCTGCATGTTTTGTCAGCAATTCATGGTAGGACGTGAGCCACGGATTGCGACGGTGATGACACGACGGGCGAAGCCCGTGCCGCACACTGATGGGATGGCGACGGGGACGATGGCGCAGACGCGGGATGTGGTGCCGGCTCAGGGACAGCTGGTCACCGTCCGCGGCCGGCGGTGGGTCGCGGCCGAGGTCGAACGCGGCAGCATCGGCAGCAGCGACCCCTACGACCTGACCGGCCGGGCCCAGCACCTGGTGACGCTGGTCAGCGTCGAGGACGACGCCCACGACGAGGAGCTGCGCGTCGTGTGGGAGCTGGAGTACGGCGCGCTCATCCACGACCAGAACGTGCTGCCCGGCCCCGAGAACGGCTTCGACGAGCCGGCCGAGCTCGACGCCTTCCTCGACGCGGTCCGCTGGGGCGCCATCGCCTCGGCCGACAAGACCGTGCTGCAGGCGCCGTTCCGTTCCGGCGTCCAGGTGGAGCACTACCAGCTCGACCCGGTGGTGCGCGCCTTGTCCATGCCGCGCACCACCCTGCTCATCGCCGACGACGTCGGTCTCGGCAAGACCATCGAGGCGGGCCTGGTCATGCAGGAGCTCGCGCTGCGGCACCGCGCCCGCACGATGATCATCGTGTGCCCGGCGGGGCTGACCGTGCAGTGGCGCGACGAGATGCGCGACAAGTTCGGCCTCGACTTCCGCATCGTCGACGCCGCGCTGCTGAAGAGTCTGCGCCGCTCCCGCGGCCTGTACGCCAATCCCTGGACGCACTACCCGCGGCTCATCGTCAGCATCGACTGGCTCAAGCGCGACCGGCCGATGCGCCTGCTCCGCGAGGTGCTGCCCTCCGTGCCGCGCCACCCCCGCAGGTTCGACCTGCTCGTGGTGGACGAGGTGCACACCTGCGCGCCCTCCGGGCGCGGGAAGTACGCGGTCGATTCGCTTCGGACGAAGGCGGTCCGCGCGCTGGCCCCGCACTGCGAGCACCGGCTGTTCCTGTCCGCCACCCCGCACAACGGGTACCGCGAGTCGTTCACCGCGCTGCTCGAACTCCTCGACGAGCGGCGCTTCGCCCGCGGCGTGTTCCCCGCCGACGACCAGCTAAGGCGCGTCATGGTCCGGCGGCTCAAGCGTGACCTGCCGGCCCGCTGGGACGGCTCGCCCAGCTTCCCCGTGCGCAGGCTCGGCTTCCTGGAGGTCGCCTACTCGCCTGACGAACGCCGCGCGCACGAGCTGCTGCGCCGGTACGCCGACAGCCGCCGCGCCCGCAGCGCCGGCAAGGCGGGCCGCGCCGCCGCCGACTTCGTCACCACGCTGCTGAAGAAGCGGCTGTTCTCCTCCCCGAAGGCGTTCGCGGAGACCATCGAGACGCACCTGGCCACCATGGCCGCGCGGGAGACCGAGGCCGAGCTCGACGAGGCGGCCGGCCGGGCCGGGGAGCGCGTGCTGCGCCCGCTCATCGAACGCCTCGACGAGACCGCCGAGGACGACGCCGCGTACGGCGCCGCCGAGGCCGACGCGCTGGCCGCCGCGCACCGCATGACACCGCCGCTCAACGCCGAGGAGCGGGAGCTCCTGGAGGAGCTGCGCGAACACTCGCGGAAGGTCCGCGACAAGCCGGACGCGAAGTTCGCCGCGTTGTCGACATGGCTCGACGAGGTCGTCCGCACGGCCGGCGAGCGCGTCATCATCTTCACCGAGTACCGCGACACCCAGCGCTGGCTGCTCGACCGGCTGCTCGGCGCCGGCTACGAGCCGCAGCAGATCAACCTGCTGTACGGCGGGCAGGACGACGCCGAACGCGAGCACGTCAAGAACGTCTTCCAGGAGTCGCCCGACCTCGACCCGGTGCGCATCCTCGTCGCCACCGACGCCGCCAGCGAGGGAATCAACCTGCAGAATCACTGCCACCGGCTGCTGCACTGGGAGATCCCCTGGAACCCCAACCGCCTCGAACAGCGCAACGGCCGCGTCGACCGGTACGGCCAGCGCGCCCCCGAGGTGAACGTCCTGCACTTCGTGCCCAAGGGCTGGCAGGACGCCGACGAGGGCACGCTCGAAGACGAGATGCGGTTCCTGCGGCAGGCCGTCGAGAAGGTCGAGCAGATCCGCGAAGACCTCGGCAGTGCCGGAGACGTGATCGCCGCCCAGGTCGAGCAGAAGATGCTCGGCCGCGCCGCCGACTGGCGGGCCGCCGACATCGAGATCGCCCGGCGGTCGGCGGGCGCGCGGCTGAAGGTCGAGCGTGACCTCGCCCGCGATCTCGAACGGCTCACCGCCCGCCTCGCCGGCAGCCGCACCGAGCTGAACCTGTCCGCCGGGACGGTCGAACGCGTCGTGCGCACCGCGCTGCGGCTCGCGCACCGCAAGGACCTCATCGACACCGACCCGCCCGCCGGTCTGTCCGCCCGCTGTTTCCGGCTGCCCGATCTGCCCGGCGCGTGGGCCGCCGCCCGCAACGACGGGCTGCGCCACCCGGTCACCGGCGTCGAGCGGCCGGTCACCTTCGACCAGGACGCCGTCGCCGGCCGCACCGACGTGGTGCTACTGCACCTCGGCCACCGGCTCGTCCAGATGTGCCTGCGGCTGCTGCGCGCCGAGCTGTGGGCGGGCGCGAACGGCCATGGCGCCCGGCTCAGCCGCGTCACCGCCCGCGTCGTCCCCGGCGACCTGCTCCTCACGCCCGCGGTGGTCGCGCACGGCCGTCTCGTCGTCACCGGCCGGGAGGGCACCCGCCTGCACGAAGAGATCATCTGCGCCGGCGGCCTGATCGAGGGCGGCAGGCTGGTCCGTGCCGCCGAGGATGCGGTGAAGGAGTGGCTGGCCGCGGCGAGCGACGAGCCCGTGCCGGCGCACGTCCGTGATCGGCTCGCCCGCCTGTGGCCGGGCCTGTCCGACCCGCTCGCCCGCGCGCTGCGCACCCGCGCCCGGCAGCGCGCCGCCAGCCTGGACAAGCAGCTCGCCGCCCGCTGCGAAGAGGAGGTCGATGCGATGGAGCACATTCTCACCGAGCTCGAACGCGCCATCCGCGACGCGCTCGACGACACCGGGCACTGGGAACAGGCCAGCCTGTTCGAGGACGACCAGCGCGAGCAGCGCGACCAGATGCGCCGCGACCGCGCGGCCTTGGAGGAACGGCTCCGCTCGATCCCCGGGCAGCGCGCGGACGAGGCCGCCGCGCTGCGCCGCCGCTACGCCGAGCCGCGCGACCGCTGGTTCCCCGCCACCGTCACCTTCCTGGTCCCCAGCGCGATCGCCCGGGGAGCCCGCTGATGCCCCCGCGCCGCCGCCCTGGTCAAAGCCCCGCCGAGCAGCATGCCGAGTGGCTGCGGCTGCTCCGCCCCGACGGGCCGTTCCTCGCCCTTCCGGTACTCACCGAGGCGTTCCGTAACGGCCTGGACACCGTTCCCGACGCCGTACGCGACCGGGTGCGGCAGGCGTGGGGCGAGGTGCAGGAGGCCCCCGACCTGCTGCTGCCCGCCTGGTGCGACCTGATCCTGCACGAGCTGCTGCGCATCCCCGCGCGCGAGATCGCCGACGGCGCGACCGTGCCCGCCCTGCGCGGACGCCCCGCACCCGACCAGGTCGTGTACGGGCCCGGGCCGGACGGCCGCGCCATGCGCCTGTTCTGCTACCGGTACGGCTGGAACCGAGCCCTCACCCGCGGGCACGGCGACGAGCCCGCACCCGTCGACCGGGCGGCCGCGCTGTGCCGCGAGACCGGCGTGCCGGTCGCCCTGGTCACCAACGGGCGGCTCTGGGCGCTCGTGCACGCCCGCCCGCAGGAGGCCACCTCCGTCGGCGTGTTCGACGCCGATCTGTGGCTGGAAGAGCCGCTGCTGCTGCGCGCGTTCGCCACCCTGCTCGACGCCCGCCGCTCCCTGGCGCCGCCGCACCGCCCCGACGGCTCCTGGTCCGACAGCCCCGCCGCCCTGTTCGCCCGCAGCGCCGAGGCGAACACGCAGGTCACCGACACGCTCGGCCGCCAGGTGCGGCAGGCCGTCGAGCTGCTGGTCGGTGAGCTGGCCCGCCTCGACCGCGAGTCGGGCGGTGCGCTGCTGGCCGGCGTCACCGAGCGCGAGATCTACCGCGGCGCGCTCACCGTGCTCATGCGGCTGGTCTTCCTGCTGTACGCCGAGGAGCAGGAGCTGCTGCCGGTCGGCGACCCGCTGTACGCCGGCTCCTACTCCGTCGGCGGCCTGTACGACCGGCTGGAGGAGGATCACCACCGGTACGGCGACGAGGTCGGCGACCGCCGCTCGGCCGCGTGGTTCCGGCTGCTGGCGCTCTTCCGCGCCGTGCACGGCGGCAGCGAGCACCCCGACCTGCGCATCCCCGCGTACGGCGGCTCCCTGTTCGACCCGGCCACCTTCCCCTGGCTGACCCGTGCCGCCGTCACCGACCGCGTCGTGCACGAGATCCTCGACGCGCTGCTCATCCTGCACCACGACGCCCGCCGCCGTATGCCGGCCCGCGCAGGCCGGGACCGCGACGCCGCCGAACGCCTCTCGTACAAGGGCCTGGGCGTCGAGCAGATCGGCCACGTCTACGAGGGCCTGCTGGAGTTCTCCTGCCTCAAGGTCGCCGAGCCGTACGCCGGCCTGATCGGCAAGCTGGAGCCGGAACTCCCGCTCGCCCGCGTCGAGGAGGAGTACGCCAAGGGCCGCGCGTCCTTCCTGGCCTGGCTGAAGAAGGAGTGCGACGCCACCCCGAAGCAGCTCGAAAAGGCCCTCGCGCACGTCCCGGACGCCGGCGAGCTGGGCAACCTCGACTCCGCCTGCGACAACGACGCCGCGCTCGCCGCGCGCGTCCGGCCGTTCGCCGGCCTGCTCCGCCGCGACCTGCGCGGGTACCCGGCCGTCTTCCCCGCCGGTTCGGTGCTGTTCACCCAGGTCGGCGACCGGCGCGCCACCGGCACCCACTACACGCCGCGCCGTCTGGCCGAGGAGGTCGTCGAGCACACCCTGGCCCCCCTCTGCCACGACCCCGGCCCTGCGCAGGGCGCCGAGCCGGACGCCTGGCGGGTCCGGCCGGCCGCCGAGCTGCTGGACCTCAACATCGTCGACCCGGCCATGGGCTCCGGCGCGTTCCTCGTGTCGGCCTGCCGGTACGTCGCCGAACGCCTCGTCCAGGCGTGGGAACGCGACGGCATCCCGGCCGGCGTGCTCGAACTGCTCGGCCCCGACCACGACCCCGAGGACCTGCTGAAGGTCGCCAAGCGGCGCGTCGCCGCCTCCTGCGTCTACGGCGTCGACCGCGACGACATGGCCGTCGAGCTGGCCAAGCTGTCGCTGTGGATCGAGACGCTGTCCGCCGACAAGCCGTTCACCTTCCTCGACCACGCCCTCCGGCACGGCGACTCCCTGGTGGGCCTGCTCGACGAGGCGCAGGTGGTCAACTTCCACCTGGACCCCGAGCGCGGACACCGCCTCAACGCCCGCCTGTCCGGCACGATGGACGAGATCGTCGGCCCGCTGCTCACGCGCGTGCAGGAGCTGCGCGAGGAGATCGAGGCGACCACGGACGAGGACATCGACCGCATCGCCGAGAAGCAGAAGAAGCTCGACGAGGCCGAGGAGCTGACCGCCCGCCTCCGCATCGTCGCCGACGCCGTCTGCGCCGCCGCCCTGGCCACCGCCACCGAGCCCGTCCGCGAGGACGATGACGGCTTCACGCCGTTCGACCGCAGGCTCACCTCCATCGAGGAGAAGGTCCAGCTCGCCGTACGCCCGGAAGCCGCCGAGCGTCTCGCCCACGAGCACTACGACTCCCCGGTCGAGGCCGCCCTGCGCAAGCAGCTCGACACCTGGCTGAAGGGGCCGCGCCAGGAGCCGATCAAGCCGCTGCACTGGTCCCTGGAGTTCCCCGAGGTCATGCGCCGAGGCGGCTTCGACGCCGTCGTCGGCAACCCGCCGTTCGTCGGCGGGCAGCGCCTCACCGGGACGCTCGGCGCCGACCTGCGCGAGTACCTGGTCCACACCATCGGCGGTGAGCGCCGCGGCAGCGCCGACCTGTGCGCCTACTTCTTCCTCCGCGACCTGTCGGTCACGAACAACGGCCGCGTCGGCATCATCGCCACCAACACCATCGGCCAGGGCGATACCCGGGAGGTCGGTCTCGCCCAGGCCCTCGACCGAGGCTGGAACATCTACCGTGCCGTCAAGTCACAGCCGTGGCCCGGCACGGCCTCGCTGGAGGTCTCACTGGTCTGGGCAGGTCATCGCGGCCAGGCGGACAGGCCGGTGCTCGACGGCCGCACGGTGCCGGGCATCACCGCGTCGCTGGACCCCCAGACCCGCGTGACCGGTGACCCCCACCGCCTGGCCGCCAACGCGGGCCAGTCATTCCAAGGTTCCATCATCCTCGGAACGGGCTTCATCCTGGAGCCCGAACAGGCACAGGCGCTCATCGAAAAGGATCCGCGCAACAAGGACGTCCTCTTCCCCTACCTCAACGGCGAAGACCTGAACACCGAATGGGACGCATCCGCCACCCGCTGGGTCATCAACTTCCACGACTGGGACGAGGACGTGGCACGGACCTACCCGGACTGCTTCGCTATAGTCGAGCGAGAAGTGCGGCCATTCCGGGAGAAGAACAACCGGAAGGTTCGCCGGGAGCGCTGGTGGCAGTACGCTGAGCGAGCGCCGGCCATGTTGCGCGCCGTCAAGGATTTGCCTCAGGTTCTCGCTATAGCGCGTGTCAGCAAAACCGGGCTTCCCCAATTCGTCGGCCCGGACATGGTCATGAGCGAGCAAGTGGTGATCGTAGCAACTGACCGTGCGGATGATTTGGCTCTGATGTCGAGCGCGATGCATTGGTTCTGGTGGACGATCAAGGGAAACTCCACCATGAGGACCGACTCAAGGTATACGCCCTCCGACGGGTTCGAGACGTTCGCGCAGCCGACGCTGACGGAGCGGATGGACCGCGTGGGGGAGGAGCTGGACTCTTTCCGGCGGTCCGTGATGGAGCGGACGCGGCTTGGGCTGACGAAGCTGTACAACCGGGTGAACGATCCGGCCGACCGCGATGCGGACATCGTGCGGCTGCGGGAGATCCACGTCGAGGTCGACGAGGCGGTGCGGGAGGCCTACGCGCTGGATGAGGAGCGCGAGCCGGCGATCCGGGAGTACGAGGCGCGGGTGGCGTCGGCACCGTTGCCGTCGTGGCGAAAGATCGATCTCGGCCACGGCTTCCACGAGACCCGGCAGGGCGTGCGGTTCACGATCTCGCCGCAGGCGCGCGACGACGTGCTCGACAAGCTGCTCGCCCTCAACCACTACCGCTACGAGCAAGAGGTCAAGCAGGGCCTGCACAACAGGAAGCCCCGTAAGAAAGGGCCGTCTGCGACGGCCAAGCCGGTCCCGCGAGACTCCGGCGAGGGCGTCGACGACGGTCTGTTCAGTCCGCCCGGCGCGCTGTTCTGACGGCCGGGCGGGCCGCGGTCACGACCCCTTCTTCCGGCGCTTCTTCAACTGCGGAAGCCAGTACTCCGGCGGCTGCATCTGAAACGCGATCGGTTCCCACCCGTTGCGTTCAGCGGCCTCCCGGGGAGCCCACCGGCACGGCATCGGCAAGGCGGACGCCCTTCTCGTCGCCTCGACCATCCCCGGGCGACGGCGTGGTGGCCGTGACGTCGTTGAGGAGGCGCGGGAGCTCGTACAGAGCCGACAGCGGGACCATCGGGTCGGGACGGTCTCCTGCGACGGTCTTTTTTCGAGTGGTTTCCGATCAGTTATCCACTAGTTTGGGATATTGGGTTTTGAGCTGGTCATAGTGTTCGATGATCCGACTTGGCGGGAATGCTGAAGCAAAACGCCTTACCGCCCCGTCTTGGCGGTCAACCGTGAAGACCGGCGCTCCTCTGCGTGGTGAATCCTCGCCGGCGGTGCGCGGCAGAATCAGCCAACCTCCGGGGAACTCGCTGATGTCGAGCTCGACGGAATCCTCGTCGTAGGAATCTCCTAGATCGCGCGCCAGTACGGTTCGCACTTTGCGCACCGCGTCATCGGTGTCCATCAAATGACCTTTCCTTTTCGGTCTCGAACGATCGCTTCGCTGAACGTGATCATCGAAGCATCGTAGCCAAGGCCGTCGATGGTGGGCGGCCATGTCTCAGTTTTTCCAGTCTGTCCGTCGAGTGCAAGTACCTGTCCCTTGTGATTGACCGCATTGAAGTAGTGGCCGCCACCGCCGCGCCAGTCCACGCCGATCATGGCCGATGAGCCATGCCCTCCGGCTGTGAGGCGCTTCTCTATCTCGGAGATGCTCATCCGCTGAAAGCGTTCGCCACTCCATGCTTCGGTGCGATCATTCAACTCGCCGTTCCCATTGATGCCGGCAGAAACCTGCGAATCACCTCGCCAGTTACGTTCTACCGCTCGCATGCAATCGGCGCAGTTGGTTTGTCGATCTTGCCTGTTCGGACTGTATCCTGGGTTGATGTCATCTATCCAGGTGGAGGGGTCTTCGAAAGGAGCTCGGCGCTCGCCGATGGCCCGTTCCTCTGTAGGGTCGGGTGGATTGTAATCGCCTGGATAGCGATTCCAGACGCTCGTCCGTAGATCGGGCATGCGGCCACGAATGTGTGGCTTATCGATTTGCTCGGCATTGACTGCATCACTTCGAATGAAGTTCTCGCGTTCGTCGAGATCTCCTCGTGTTGGGGGCGCGGGTTCTGTGCTTCTCGGTGTCCCGTCAAAAATATCGGTGCACTTCTCGTCGAGAATTGCTGCAGCGGAGTCGGTCTGTACCTTGTTTGTCACCGGGGGTGCGGATAGGTTGCCGGCCTTGTCTGCGGACTCCTCCTCGTCGGGACCGCGCTGATCGGCGGCCGTATCCGTGGCGTTGTACTGCTCGGCGAGTTTGCGGCTTCTGGCGCGTGAATCGAACTCTTCGGCCAGGTTTGCGAATCCCTGATGTGATGGCATCAGTTCCAACGGTGATACGCAGCGGTCCTCGGCCGGGGCGTCCTTGTTCTCGGCCTCGGCATCTTGCACGCGTTGCCCTGGTGCGATCTGCCCCGGCGTCGGCGCGTCATCGGCGTTGCCGGATTCGGTGGGCGTGGTGGCGACGTCGGCGTGCTTTTCATCGGTTTGCGTGGTCGGGTGCCGGGCCTCGTCGCTGGACGGACATCCGGGCGCTTGCGGCCGGTCGGTGGGGGAGTCGCAGCCAGGAGACCGGCCGGGTCGCTTGTCGCTCTTTCCAACGCCATCGAGTTCATCGGCGCCCCGGCTGGAGTGGTCGATCGCCATGGCTTATCCCTGCTCGCGATGGGATCGGCATGGCTCTTGCCGGATATGTGAAGGTCGTTGCATTCTGCGTGCTTCCCGATGCCTTTGGTCCGGGCAACAGATTAAGCACATCGTCGCGTACACCGGCAATGCACCGATTCGGTCGGTCCATCTGTCCGAGAAACGCCGGTCCGGAACTTCCTGAAAAGCTTGACACGGCCGATGACGGTGAGGCCCGAGGATCGAGCAGGAGACGGCGACGGCGGGCGGGTCACGGTGCGAACACCGGCCTCCTGTCCGGCGAGGTCGGCATCGTCGGGAGACGACAGCAGCCTCTCCGGGGGACGTGCAGGACCTCCGCGACTGGCCGCACCCGATCTTGCCGTCGAGCAGGAACTGTGTGGCGGGCGCGGGCAGGGGAGTGAACGGGGCGCAGTTGGCTCTCGCGCAGGAGGTTGCCGAGCACACGCCGACGTGCCGCTACTGACGCGTGGGGCTCCTCGCCACCGAGGAGCCAATCGATGGTGATCTCGCCTGCGACGACGATCGACGGCCGCGAGCCGTACCGCCTCGATCGCCCCGTCCGCCGAGACGCGAAAGAACTCCCGCCTGGGATTGACGCGGTAGGCGTCGAGGCTGTCGTGTGCGCGACGCTCCACCATGTCGGGCCGGGACGTCTCCAGCCGGAAGGCGACG
>JBEHYF010000001.1:0-117913 GCA_048498315.1 Actinomycetota bacterium | reverse complement strand
ACAGGGAACCATCGGGGACCCAGAATGGGGAAGATCGGGGCCCCGTCCCATTTTCAGGAGATATCAGTGCGAAGAACCCTTGTGTCCCTCGCCGTCGCCGCGACCGCCGTGACACCGGTCGCCGCGCACGCGGAGACGGGCCACCCGGCACCCACGCCACGCCACGCCGCGGCGACGGACCGGGCGGCACCCAGACCGCGCCCCACCGCGGCGACCGACGCCACCCGCACGCCCGCCACGCCGTCGTACACGGTGAACCTCAGCAGCGACTCCAGCGGCTTCACCTGGACCGGCCACGAGAGCGTGAGCTTCACGAACGCCTCCGCGGTCCCGCTGCCCGAGGTCTACCTGCGGCTGTGGGACAACTACCACGGCAACTGCCCGCAGACCCCGATAACGGTGACCAACGTGACCGGCGGCACCGCCGGCGCGCTCGGGGTGGGCTGCACGGCGATGAAGGTCACCCTGCCCGCCCCGCTGGGCCAGGGGCAGAGCGGCTCGATCGGCTTCGACCTGAAGATCGTCGTGCCGAGCGGCGCCGACCGGTTCGGCCACGACGGCGCGTTCGCGTTCTTCGGCAACGCGCTGCCCGTGCTGGCCGTCCGCGACGCCGCCGGCTGGCACCTGGACCCGTACACCAACAACGGCGAGTCGTTCTACGCCCTGGCCGGCGACTACAACGTCACGCTCGACCACCCCAGCGCGCTGAGCGTCCCGGCGACCGGCACGTCGGTGGACACGCCCGGCTCGCCGGGCCGTACGGTCACGACGGCGACGGCCTCGAAGGTGCGCGAGTTCGCGTGGGCGGCCGGGCCGTTCGCCGTCGTCTCGGGCACCTCGCCGCGCGGCGTGAGGGTCAACGTCTACCGGGTCGGCGACATCTCCGCGGCATCGGCGCAGTCGATGCTGAGCGTGGCGGAGTCGGCGATCGACTTCCACGCGCAGCGATACGGCGCCTACCCGTACGGGGAGGTCGATGTCGTGCTGGACAACCGCTACTGGTTCGGCGGCATGGAGTACCCCGGGTTCGTCCTCGACCTGGTGAGCTCCGTCGCGCTCGCGCACGAGCTGGCGCACCAGTGGTGGTACGGCATCGTGGGCGACGACGAGTACAACAGCCCCTGGCTGGACGAGTCGTTCGCCGACTACGCCACCGACCTGTACCGGGGCGTCACCGGCGCCGGCTGCTGGAACAACGTGCACTGGACCTCGTCCGCCGAGAAGATCACCAACTCGATGGCGTACTGGGACGCGCACTCGGGCCGCTACGGCACGGTCGTGTACGCCTATGGCCGGTGCGCGCTGCACGACCTGAGCCGGGTCCTCGGCGACGCGGCGATGACCAGGCTGCTGCACGACTACGCCCAGTCGCACTGGTACGGCGTCTCGACCACCGCGGAGTTCAAGGCGGCGGCGCAGGCGCTCACCTCGACCGACCTGACGTCCTTCTGGGCCCAGCACCGCATCGAGGGCTGATCCCACGCCCGACGGCCACGCCGGACGGTCGCCGGGCGGACTGCGCGCAGGCCGGCCGGCCGCAGGGGGCGGTCGGCCGTCCTGCCGGGGACGGGGGCGGTCAGTCGTCCTGCCGGGGGCGGGGGGCGTGCTTGCCGTCCGCCCCCACCAGCTCGCCCTCGCTCGCGGCGGCGGTGCGGCGGGTGGGGGCGCCCAGCGCCAGCCCGACCGCGAACAGCACCAGCCCGAGGACGACCGCCACCAGCGGCCCGACCGTACGGACCGCTGCGATCTTCAGCGCCTCGCTGTTCGCCAGGTCGACCAGGTGGTGCCGGCTGGCGTCGGTCATCTTCAGGTCGAGGTCGCCGACGACCAGCCGGTCGATCCCGTCCTTCGTGCGCAGCCGCTGCGTGACCTTCTCGTCCTGGTCGACCTGCACGCCGGTGCGCGGGTCCACCCACACGGTGACGGTGGCCTGGTAGACGCGGTCGGCGGGGACGCTCTGGGTCGCGGCGTCGTACCCGGGAAGCTGCTTGGCGTTCGCCACGCCGAGAAGGGAGACGGGAACGTCCTGAATGGAGTCGATGGCGGTCTCGGGGATGTGCTGC
This sequence comes from Actinomycetota bacterium, assembly GCA_048498315.1. Lineage (GTDB taxonomy): Bacteria > Actinomycetota > Actinomycetes > Streptosporangiales > Streptosporangiaceae > Actinoallomurus. The sequence continues at coordinate 115,850 of JBEHYF010000001.1, read as the reverse complement.
ACGAATCGGTAGGCCTTGAGCCCGTGGATGCGGTCCTCGCCGTCGTAGACCATCGGCCAGGCGCGCTTTGTCGAGATGTCGAAGTACTGGTAGGTCTTCTTTTTCACGCCGATCGGCCAGAACAACCCGATGCCGCGCTGCTTGACGCTGGTGTCGTTTCCGACCGATGCTCCGTGGGAGTTGGTCAGCTCGCCGGTGTGGCGGTCGAAGGCCGCACGTTGTTGCAGGATTTCGACGTTCTTCTTCGTGGCCGGGTCGTCGACCGAGGTGAAGGAGTCCCAGACCACGATGTTGCCGCTGCTGGCGTGGACGTCGCCGCGGACGGTGGTGACCGCGGTGAGGTTCGCGCCGCGCCGTACCGTGAGCTGCGCGGTGTCCAGGTAGAGCGCGTTCTGCGCCGTCAGGGTCGTCTTCTGGAATAGGTTCGCGGGAGCGGCGACGACCTGCCGTGCCACGTAGAAACGCATGAGCGGCGCGAGCGCGACGAAGAACGCTCCGGCGCCGATCAGGACCAGTCCGACGTTCCGCCGCATGGGACCTCCCGCTCGGGGTGACCGGGAGTCTAAGCGACTACCGGATCAAGGGGGAGGTTTGGTGAAATGTCGTGATAAGGGTGTTACCGGTGCGTAAATTGGCCGCACCGACAGCCTCCGGAGGAACGACCGTGACCGCCGACACGCATCGCGCGACGCCCGCCCGGACGCCCCCGCCGCGCACCTCCGGCGAGCGGGCGACCGGCCCGCGGCGGCTCGTCCCCGGACGGCGCATCGGGGGGCCGGCCGTCGCCGGGCGGCGGCATGCGGCCGGCGTCTCCGGGCATCCGGGCGCGGTCCAGCCCGGGGTACGGCTCGCCCGTGCGGCACGGCTCGCCCGCCGAGTGCGACGCGCCCACGCGGCACCGCTCACCCACCCGATGCGGCACGCGCACGCGGCACGGCTCGTACGCGCGGGACGGGCGGTCCGCGCCGCGTGGCTCCGGCGGGTCGCGGAGACCGTCCGGTGACCGCGACACGGCCCCTGCCCGGCGCGCCGGGCCGCACGGCCGCCCCGGCGACCGGGCTTCCGGCGATTTCCGGGCACCATGACGCGCTGGACGGGCTGCGCGCCGTCGCGGCGTTCGCGGTCCTGATCCTGCACGTCGCCTCCGACACGGGCAACACGTCCCGCAACAGCGCGGTCGACTGGCTGCTCGGCGGCGGCGCCATGGGCGTACCGATCTTCTTCGCGCTGTCCGGCCTGCTGCTGTACCGCCCGTGGGCGGCGGCGCTGCTGCTCGGCGAGCGTCACCGGCCACGGACCGGGACGTTCCTGCGCCGCCGGGCGCTGCGCATCCTGCCCGCGTACTGGGTCGTGGTCTGCTACGTGGTGATCGTCATCCTGCGCCCGCACGCCGGCGATCCGCGGACCTGGCTGGAACTGCTCACCCTCACCTACACCTACGACCTGCATCCGTGGTGGCACACCTTCCTCGGGCCGATCGGCCTCGGGCAGATCTGGAGCCTCACGGTCGAGGCCGCCTGGTACGCGGCCCTGCCGGCGACCGCTGCCGCGCTCGCCTGGTACGCGCGGCGCGGCGCGGCCCGGCCCGGCGACCGGACGAAGGCCGGGCCGCACGGCGTGAACATCGGCGGCGCGAACGGCGCGGGCGCCGGCCCGGACGGCGCCTCCGGTGCGATCGGTGCGGAGATCGGATCGGACGGAACGAGCGGTGCGGGATCCGGCCCGCATGGAACGAACGGCACGGACCCCCGAGCGCGTGGCGCGGGCCGCGCCGCCGACCCCGGCGGTCCGGACGCGGCGGAGACCGACCGGCGCGCCCGGCGGCTTCTCGCCGGCCTCGCCGCGTACGCGGCCGTCTCGCTGGTCTTCACCGTCATGGTCTTCAAGGTGCCCGGCATGCTGGGGACCGGGCTGTTCGCACCCCGGTACACCATCTGGTTCGCGATCGGCATGGCGCTGGCGGTGGTGTCCGTGTGGGCGCACGCCGGGTCGGCGACGGCCGGGCGGCTCTGCCGTACGGTCGCCGCCTCCTGGGGCACCTGCTGGGCCATCGCCGGCGTGCTCTACTGCGTGGCGGCGTCGCCGCTCAGCGGGCCGTCGAACCTCAGCACGCCCGACACCGTCTGGACCTCGGAGCTGCGGCTCGTGCTGTACGGCCTGACCGCGCTGTTCTTCATGGCCCCGGTGGCGCTGTCCCCGGCGGACCGGCCGCGGATGCACGCGCTTCTGGGCGGCCGGGTCATGCGGTTTCTCGGGCGCATCTCCTACAGCGTCTTCCTGTGGCAGATGGCGGTCTCGGTCACCTGGTACGACCACACCGGCCACGTGCCCTTCACCGGGCACTTCTACCTGGAGTTCCCGGTGATCGCCGCGCTCACGATCGCGGTCTCCACGCTCACCTACCACCTGGTCGAAAAGCCTGCGCTGCGCCTTTCCCGCCGCCGCTGAAGCACGCGGTACGTCGCCTCGCCGCCGCCGATCACCCGGCCCTGGTCACCCGCCGCCGGTCACCCGGCGCCGGCACCGCGGCCTGCCGCCGGATGCCTGAGGATCTGGGTCTTGACGGCACGTCACTAAAGCGCTTTAGTGACACACTAACCACCCTACTAAAGCGCTTTAGCAACCCGGCCGAAGCGTTCCATCGCAGGGAGTGACCGCCGTGCCCGACCGCCGTCCGACGATCGCCGACGTGGCCGCCCACGCCGGCGTATCCCTGGGGGCCGTCTCCTTCGCGCTCAACAACCGGCCCGGCGTCGGCGAGGAGACCCGCCGCCGGATCCTCGCCGCCGCCCGCGAGCTGGGCTGGCAGCCGAGCCACCGGGCGCGGTCGCTGTCCACATCGCGGGCGTTCGCGCTGGGTCTCGTGCTGGCCCGCTCGCCCGACCTGTTCGCCGCCGACCCGTTCTTCCCCTCGTTCATCGGCGGCGTCGAGACCGTGCTGTCGCAGCGCGGGCAGTCGCTGGTGCTGCAGGTCGTGCCGGACGCCGAGGCGGAGACCGCCGGATACCGGCGCCTGGCCGGCGAGAGCCGGGTCGACGGGGTGTTCCTGTCCGACCTGCGCATCGCGGACCCGCGCGTCGCCCTGCTCGACGAGCTCGGCCTGCCCGCCGTCACGCTGAACCGGCCCGACGTCGACTCCCCGTTCCCCGCCGTGTGCCTGGACGACCGGACCGGCATCGCCGACGCCGTACGCCACCTCATCGGGCTCGGGCATACCCGTATCGCGCACGTCGCCGGCCCGGCCGAGTTCGTGCACGGCACCGGCCGGCGACAGGCGTGGGAGACGACGATCGTCGAGGCCGGGCTGCGGCCCGGCCCGGTCGTCGAGTCCGACTTCACCGCCTCCGGCGGCGCGGCGGCGACCCGGGAGCTGCTCGGCCTGGCCGAACCCCCGACCGCGATCGTGTACGCCAACGACCTGATGGCCATCGCCGGCATGGCGGTCGCGCAGGAGCTCGGCTTCGCCGTGCCGGGCCGGCTGTCCGTCACCGGCTTCGACGACATGGAGCTGGCCGCCCACGTCCATCCACCGCTGACGACCGTACGGACGGACCCGTTCGGCTGGGGGCGGGCCTGCGCGCGCGTGCTGCTCGACCTGATCGAGGGCGCCGACGTCGGCGACGAGGAGTTCACCCCCGCCGAACTCGTGATCCGCGACTCCACCGGCCCCGCGCCCCGCTGAGGCGCGCGGCCCCGACCCATCCACCGAGGTGCCGAACCGATCCGCTCAGGAGACGCCGTGAAACGCACATCAATCGTCCTGGCCGTCACGACCATCGCCATCGGATCCCTCACCGCGTGCGGGGGTGACCACGGCGGCGGCGCGGCGCCGCAGGCCAAGAAGGCCGCCGCCGCGCACGGCCCGATCAAGATCTGGTACTCCAACAACAAGGACGAGGTCACCTGGGGGGAGCAGGCCGTCGCGGCGTGGAACGCCACGCATCCGAAGGAGCAGGTGAGCGGGCAGCAGATCCCGGCGGGCAAGAGCTCCGAGGAGGTCATCTCCGCAGCGGTCACCGCCGGCACGGAACCGTGCCTGATCTTCAACACCTCGCCGGCCTCGGTGCCGGGGCTGATCGCCCAAGGCGGGCTGGTGCCGCTGAACGACTTCCCCGACGGCGCGAGCTACATCGAGGCGCGCACGGGGGCCCGCGCCGCGCAGTACCGGTCGAGCGACGGGAAGTACTACCAGATCCCGTGGAAGTCGAACCCGGTGATGATCTTCTACAACAAGAAGCTCTTCAAGAAGGCCGGCCTCGACCCGGACAACCCGCCGCTGCACACGTTCGCGCAGTTCACCGCCACGGCGCAGAAACTCGTCGCCGCCAAGGTCGCCAAGTACGCCATCTACCCGGCGCCCACCAGCGAGTTCTTCCAGTCCTGGTTCGACTTCTACCCGATGTTCGCGGCCGAGACCGGTGGAAAGCAGCTCGTCGAGAACGGCACCGCGCAGTTCGACGCCCCGCAGGGGCAGGCGGTCGCCCGGTTCTGGCGCGGCCTGTACGCGGCGAACCTGGCCGGGACCGAGCAGTACAACGGCGACGCCTTCGCCGACGGCGTCGCCGCGATGGCCACCGTCGGCCCCTGGGCGATCAGCGTCTACAAGGGCAAGGTCGACTGGGGCGTGGTGCCGGTGCCGACCTCGCAGGGCATGCCCGCCTCGGCGATCCACACCTTCAGCGACGCCAAGAACATCGGCATGTTCGCCTCCTGCAAGAACCGCGGCACCGCGTGGGACTTCGCCAAGTTCGTCACCAGCAAGGACGAAGACGGCAAGCTCCTGCAGATCACCGGCCAGATGCCGATGCGCACGAACCTGCAGCAGACCTATCCGGACTACTTCGCCAAGAACCCGGCCTACACGATGTTCGCCGCGCAGGCCGACCGCACCGTCGAGGTGCCGTCGGTGCCGAACTCGGTGCAGATCTGGCAGACCTTCCGCGATGCCTGGTCCAAGTCGGTGATCTTCGGCAAGTCCGACCCGGTGCAGGAGCTCCACCAGGCCGCGACCACGATCAACGGTCTGGCGAAGCACGCGTAAGGGGCCGGCCATGACCGTCGCCGCCGCCCCGGCGACCCGGGCGCGCCGTCTCACCACGGCGCTCCTGGGCCGCCGACCGCTCGGGCTGCTGTTCGCCGCGCCCTACGCCGTCTACATCGTCGCCATCTTCGCCTACCCGCTCGGCCTCGCGGTGTGGATGTCGTTCCACCGGTACATCTTCACCGCGCCGGGCGTTTCGGTGCCGCGCCCGTACGTCGGGCTGGACAACTACCGCACCGCGTTCGCCGACCCGGACGTGCACCAGGCGTTCGCCAACATCGTGGTGTTCCTGGTCATCAACGTGCCGCTCACCGTGGTCCTGGCGCTGCTGCTCGCGACCGCGCTGAACTCGGCGATCCGGTTCCGGGCGTTCTTCCGGGTCGCCTACTACGTCCCGTACGTCACGGCGAGCGTCGCGGTGGTCGGCGTCTGGCTGTTCCTGTTCAACTCCTCCGGGCTGGTGAACAAGGCGCTCGGCCCGCTCGCGCCGCACCCGTCATGGCTGGTGAACTCCGCCCTGGCGATGCCCACCGTCGCGCTGTACGTCACGTGGAAACAGCTCGGCCTGTTCATCGTCCTCTACCTCGCCGCCCTGCAGAACGTGCCGAAGGAGCTGTACGAGGCGGCGGCCGTCGACGGCGCCTCGAAGTGGCGCCGGTTCCGGTCGGTCACAGTGCCCGGGGTGCGCCCGGCCACCACGCTGGTCGTCCTCTACGCGCTGGTCACCGGCGCGAACCTGTTCACCGAGCCGTACCTGCTGACCGGCGGCGGCGGCCCGGACGGCGCGTCGTCCTCCCCCGTGCTGGTGATGTACCAGCGCGGCATCGAGCAGGGGCATCCGGACGTCGGCTCGGCCATCGGCCTGATGCTGGTCGCCGCCGTGCTGGTCGTCGCCCTGCTCAACTACCGGCTGCTGGAAAGGGACTGATGGCGATGGCACATCCCACCCTCACCTCGCCGGCCGCCTCCGCGCGCACGGGACCCGCGGTGCGGGCGGCCCGGCCCCACCGGCGGATCGGCTGGCGGCTTCCGGTACTCGTCGCCGGCGCGATCGCGTCGCTGTTCCCCTTCTACTACATGATCATCGGATCGCTGCAGGCCACGGTCGACACCTCACCGTCCGGCGCGCTGCCGCGCCCGGGCAACCTGACGGTCACCAACTACCGGCAGATCGACGCCGGCATCGACCTCGGCCGCGGGCTGGTCAACTCCGGCATCTTCACCGGCGGGGTCCTGCTGTGCACCGTCGTCTTCGGCCTGCTCGCCGGGTACGCGCTGGCCCAGCTTCACTTCCGCGGCCGGGGACTGCTGTTCGGCGCGATGCTGCTCGCGCAGGTCGTGCCGTTCCAGCTGCTGACCATCCCGCTGTACGTCCTCATCGTCCGCGACTACGGCCTGGGCGACACCTACCTGGGGATGATCGCGCCGTTCGCGATCAACTCCACCGCGGTGTTCGTCTTCCGGCAGTACTTCCTGCAACTGCCCCGCGAGCTGTTCGAGGCGGCGCGCATCGACGGCGCCGGGGAGGTGCGGATCCTGCTGCGGGTCGCGGTCCCCCTGGTGCGGCCCGCGCTCATCACGGCGCTGCTCATCACCTTCATCGGCCCGTGGAACGAGTTCCTGTGGCCGTTCCTCATCACCAAGCAGCAGAGCATGCAGCCGCTCGCCGTCTCACTGGCGAACTTCATCAGCACCGTGGCGGCGCGCGCCGCGAACCCGTACGGCGCCATCCTCGCGGGGGCGTGCGTGCTGGCGGCGCCGGCCGTCGCGGTCTTCGTGGCGTTCCAGCGCCACTTCGTGTCCACCAACCTCGGCTCCGGCGTGAAGGGCTAGCTTTTGACCTCCACCGTTTCCACCACCGTCCCCTACACCCTGACCAGGCTCGGCGTCGTCATGGCCCCGCTGCCCGGCGACCCGAACGAGGCGGAAGGGGTGCTCAACCCGGCGAGCGGCCGCACGCCCGACGGGCGGCCGCACCTGCTGCCCCGCCTCGTCGCCGCGGGCAACGTATCGCGGGTCGGCCTGGCCGAGCTCACCCTCACCGGCGGGGTCCCGACCGGCGTCATACGGCGCGGCGTCGTACTCGCGCCGGACGCCGGATTCGAGCGCGGCACGTCCAACGCCGGCGTCGAGGACCCGCGCACCACCTGGGTGCCCTCGCTCGGCGTGCACGTCATGACGTACGTCGCCTACGGGCCGCTCGGGCCGCGCCTCGCCCTCGCCGTCTCGGATGACCTGCGCCGGTGGCGGCGGCTCGGCCCGGTCCACTTCGAGTACCAGGCGGACCTGGACACCGACCTCAACCTGTTCCCCAACAAGGACGCGGTCTTCTTCCCCGAGCCCGTGCCCGGCCCCGGCGGGGATGCCGCGTACGCGATGCTGCACCGGCCCATGTGGGACCTCGGCTGGATCCGCGCGGGCGAGGGCGCCCACCTGCCCGCCGGCGTCACCGACGACCGGCCCGGCATCTGGATCTCCTATGTGCCGGCCCGCCGGGCCGAACGCGACGTGACCGCGCTCACCCACCTGGCGCACCACCGGTGCGTCGCGATGAGCGAGCACCCGTTCGAGGAGCTGAAGATCGGTGCCGGCCCGGCCCCGATCCGCGTCGAGGAGGGCTGGCTGCTCGTCCACCACGGCGTGACCGGGGAGCTGGTGGCGGGGCTGGACCAGCAGCAGCGCGTCCACTACGCCGCCGGCGCGATGATCCTCGACCCGGCCGACCCGGGCCGCGTGCTGGCCCGTACCGCCGAGCCGATCCTCTCCCCCCAGACCGCGGACGAGCGCGACGGAACCGTGCCCAACGTCGTGTTCCCGACCGCGATCGAGGAGATCGACGGCGTCCGCTATGTCTTCTACGGCATGGCCGACTCCAAGATCGGCGTCGCCCGGCTCGACCGGACTTCCTGACCACTCCCCGCGCATGTGCGCGGGCGCATACCCCCTGGAGCGCCCATGCTTCGACGAATCCTCCCGCCGGCCGCCGGTGCCGCCCTGGCCGGCCTGGTGACCGCGCTCGCCGCACCCGCCACCGCCGCACCCGCCGCGGCTTCTCGCCCCGCCACCTCCGCGCCCGCCGGCGCTCGGGGCGGGGCGCGGGCCGGGGCGCCGCTGACGAACCTCGCGCACCTGGACTCCCTCACCACCCGGGTCACCCCGCCCGCGCAGGCCGGGCACACGACCTACCGGCAGGACGCCGACCCGGCGATCGGCGTGCTGTGGGTGTACGCGAACGCGCAGCCCGGCGGCGGGTACCGGCCGACCGGCGGCGGCGCGTACGACCCCGCCACGAACACCTACGGGCAGGGCGCCTACGACGCCGACGACATCTCCCGCGCGGCCGTCGTGTACCTGCGGCACTGGCGCGCCGACGGCGACGCGCACAGCCGCGACCAGGCGTACGAGCTGCTGCGCGGTCTCACCTACCTGCAGACGGTGACCGGGCCGCACGCGGGCGACGTGGTGCTGTGGATGCAGCCGGACGGCACGCTCAACCCGAGCCCGACGCCGAAGGACAGCCCCGGCCCGTCCGACTCCGGCGCGTCGTACTGGCTGGCGCGCACGGTGTGGGCGCTCGGCGAGGGGTACGCGGCGTTCCGCCGGGCCGATCCCGCGTTCGCCCGGTTCCTGAAGGACCGGCTTGACCTGGCCATCGCCGCCCTGGACCGGGACGTGCTGTCCCGGTACGGGCAGTACCGGACGGTGCACGGTGTCCGGGTGCCGGCCTGGCTGATCGTCGATGGGGCCGACGCATCGTCGGAGGCCGTGCTCGGCCTGTCCGCCTACGTCGCTGCCGGCGGCACGCCAGCCGCGCGCACCGCCCTTGCCCGGCTGGCCGGCGGCATCGCCGGCATGAGTGCCGGGAACGCCCGGACGTGGCCCTACGGGGCCGTGCTGCCGTGGGCGCTGTCGCGCTCGGACTGGCACGCGTGGGCCGCGCAGATGCCGTCCGCGCTGGCCCGCGCCGACACGGTGCTGCACGAGCCGGCGCTGCTCGCGCCCGCGGTCTCCGACGCCGCGGTGTTCACGCCGCACCTGCTGACCGCCACCGGCCCCGACAACGGCTGGCTGCCGACGCCGGGCGACGGCAACCAGATCGCCTACGGCGCGGACGCGCGTGTCGAGGCGCTGCTCGCGGTCGGGCGGGCGACGCACTCCGACGGCCTGCGCCGCCTGACCGGGGTCGCCGCCGGCTGGTTCTTCGGCCAGAACCCATCCGGGACCGCCATGTACGACCCGGCGACCGGCGTCACCTTCGACGGGGTGAGCCCGGACGGCGTGGTCAACCACAACTCCGGCGCCGAGTCGACCATCCACGGCCTGCTGACGATGGAGGCGCTGGACGCCGCCCCCGACCTGGCCGCCCTGGCCCGCGCCTCCGGGTCCGTCGTCCGCCGGGACGGGCAGCGCACCGTCGAGGCGGAGGCCGCGACGCTCGGCGGCGGCGCGACCGTGGTCCGGCCCTCGTCGGCGTGGACCGGCGAGTCGCAGTGGAGCGGTGGCGCGTACGTCGCCGCCCCGGACGGCGGCCGCCTCTCCTGGACCCTGCCCGCGAGTGCGCAGCCCCGGCTGGTGGAGCCCGTCGTGAACCTGACGGACGGCGCGACGGCGCGCGCGGCGTTCGCCACCGGCGGCCGCCCGCTCGGGAACGTCCGCTTCGCCGCCGCCGGCGCCCAGGGCGACGCGCCCGCCGCCGGCGAGCTCCTGCCCGTGCCGCTCGCGGTGGACCTGCCGGCCGGGGCCACCGGCCTGACCGCGACCGTCACCGGCGGCAGCGGCGCGCTGGACGCGCTCCTGGTCACCCCGCTCGTCTCGCGGCTCGTGACGCGGGGCGCGGGCGGTCACGCGGTGGCGCTCCTGACCAGCGTCGCCCGCACGCCCCGCACCGTCACGGTCACCATGCCGGGCTCGGGCCGGATGACCATCACCAGCTACACCGCATCCGGCCGCACCAGCCGGACGACGACCGCGACCGGCTCCACCGCGACCGTCACGGTCCCTCCCGGCGGCTTCGCCCTCACCGCCCGCTGACACATCGCCACATCGACCAGCGAGTATCCGTTCGGGCAGGCGGCGACCTGCCTCAGGCCGCCGCCTGCCCGCCCACCGTGACGGCGAACGTCGTATGCGCGAACGGCGGAGGATCGGTGGTATGAAGCCGCCAACCCTGCCGGTCGAGTGCCGGACGATCTGGAGACGAACCGGCAGGCGTTCAGCGCCACCAACGTCGGCGTCTGGTACGGCACCGTGGGCGTCGAGTGCGGAGATCCGGGCGCCGCCGTCGCCGAGAAGGCGCGTCGGGTCGACGAGCGGCCACGCGCCGGGGCGTCGTTCACTGACACCGCATACCGTCATGCGGCGGCTTTGATCACGCCGCGGGCGGCCAGAGAGTGGTGACAAAAAAAGGTACCATTGCCGTATGGCTGAGACCAGGCTGCGGCTTCCGGACGAGATCTACGATGAGATCAAGCAGGTAGCGGCCGGCGATTCGCAAAGCGTCAATTCCGCGATGGTCGTCGCGATCGAGGAGTACATCGTCCGGCGCCGGCGTGAGCGCTACGAGGCGATGGGGCGGAAAATCGCACAGCGTGATCGGGAACTGCTCGATCGCCTGGCGCGATGACCTCGTTTCCGACGACGGAGGACGTCCTCGCTCTGGCCGGTGCCGTGCTCCCGGCGGTCGACGTGCGCGATGGCGGTCAGCTCCATGCGGCGGTGCTGCGTCCGCAGACGTCGGTGTTCGGAGAGGACGCCTACACAGGGCTGTGGGAGAAGGCGGCCGCACTGATGCACAGCATCGTCTGCGGCCATCCCCTGGTGGACGGCAACAAGCGACTCGGCTGGGCCGTCGCCGTCGCCTTCCTGGAGGACAACGGGGAAGTCCTGGAATACCAGGACATCGACGAGGCCGAGAGCCTCGTCATGTCGCTTGCCAAAGGCGAGCTCGACGACATCCCCGACCTGGCTCGCCGTCTTCGCGGCCTCCGTGGCCGACCTGGGGCGGGGTAGACCAACCGTCGCGATACAGGGCACGGTGGCACGGGGCAGGTACGCGCAGGTCGGCCGGGCCTCGCCCGCGACCCGCGAACACGGGGTGAGGCGATCCGATGGCTACGGTGTGCCGAAGAGACGGCCCCGCAGTGGATCCGCAACTCCTCCGCCGTCCGGGAGACCGTCACCCACCTGCTGAACCGCGCGATCGCCGAATCCGGCGGTCGCGAGCCGAGGGGAAATGGCCGGCCGGATGGGCGTCGCCCACTGACTCGGCCAAGATTTCCCTTTCACGCTGGTGAAGGTGGCCATCGCACCTGTATCCCGGTCAGAACGCCGCATGTTGTCCAACGGTGACGGGGTGTCCGGCGATCAGTCGCTTCTCTCGTGAACGTGTCCCGTCGGCCCATGATTCGGCGGCGCACCGCCCCTCCCGGCAGGCGCACCGCCCCTCCCGGCAGGCGTGCCGCCGTTCCCGGCCGGCGGGACGGCGGTCGGCGGGGGCCAGACCACGACATCACACGGTTCCGCGCCTGCGACCGGCCTGCCGGGAGGCCCGTCGCGCGTCGGTGGAGCCGGGGGGCGGCTGTCACCGGCGCACGGAACCCGAGCCTGGTCGTCCCGGCGGCGCAGGGAGACGAGCAACGCGGCGACGACGACCATGCAGAGCAGGCGGGGCAGCGTCGCGGTGAGCGGGGTGTCCAGCGGGTCGCCCGCCGTCCGCACCCGCAGGCCCACCGCGGTGCAGACGGTCGAGGCGAGCATCGCCGCCGCGGGAAGCCACGGCGAGCGCGCCGCCCGGCGCAGCCGCTCCGGGGGCCTTAGCAGGACGGCGGCCAGGACGGCGGTGGCCGCCGCCGCGAGGGCCGTGCCCGTCCACAGACCGGCCGTGCCGTGCCCGAGGCCGATGCGAGGGCCGCCGATCCAGAAGGCGATCGCGGCCGCGGCCGCCACGACCGCGCAGCCGGCGGCCGCGCCGGGAATGCCGGACGCCGGGGGCCGCCGCCGCGGCGGGGGGCCGGCCCGCCGCCGTGACGGCCACAGGGCGGCGAGCAGCAGCACGACCAGGAGGGCGAAGCCGGCGAGCAGGGCGGCGTGGTAGACGCGGTCCGGCGCGTACGTCAGCCGTACCGTTCCCTTGGTGCCGGCCGGAAGGACCCATGCCTGCCGCCAGCCGTCGATGCGGGCCGGGCGCAGCAGGCGGCCGCCGATCCGCGCCTGCCAGCCGCGGTTGTAGTTCTCGTTGACGACGAGGTAGGACGTGCTCGCGGCCGCCACGGTGACCTGGCGGCCGCCCGCGGTCCAGCGCGTGACGGTGACCGGCGCGGGGCTGCTCGCCGGGCCGGCGGTGACGCCCCCGTTCGCCGGATTCACGACGACGGAGTCGACGCGGAACGGGTCGAACAGCGTCGGGGTCAGCACGTTGTCGCCCGCGCGCACCTTGACCGTCTCGCACGCGCGGAACGGGAGCGGGCGGCCGGTGAGCAGGTCACCGAACGTGCCGGCGGCGCGGGTCCGCACATGCACGCCGTCCAGCCACAGGTCGGGCCCGAAACCGCAGGGCAGCGTGACGCGGGTGGACGGCGGCGCGTCGTACGGCTCGACGCCCGGCACGGTGAGGTCGCTGACCTCGATCGAGGAGTCCGGGAACCGCAGCGTGAGGCTGCTGGTCCGCATCGGCTTGAACGACAGCACGCCCGTGGCGTCGAGCGGCACGTCGCGCCACTGGCCGCCGTCCCCCTCGACGCGGACCCGGGTCAGCCCGCTCGCGTCGCCCGGCCGCCATACCTTGATCCGGCCGATGCGGATCTTCTTGTGCCACGACAGCGACAGCCACGGCGCGCGGTCCGCGGACGCGGGCATCCACGTGGTCTTGGCGTTCGCGTCGAAGGCCGAGCGCGGCACGTCGGCCGCGCCGCGGGTCAGCGTCGAGCTGGCCCGGATCACCAGCCGGCCCGTGGTGGTGTACCGCTCGATCCTGTCGGGGTCGGTGAGCGTCGCCGTCCCGTACAGCGCGGCGGCGCCGGACGCCGCCATGGAGAACCGCCGGTCGAAGGAGTACGGCTCCTCGTCCTGGCGTTCGAGCTCCGGCGAGCAGACCCACCGCACGGTGCCCTTCATGCACGGGTCCATCGTGCCGGGCGCGCGGGCCATCACCACCGCGCCGCCACCGGGCACGGCCGGCAGGCGGTAGTCGCGCACCGCCCGCACGCCGTCGACGCGCAGCTCCGACACGGCGACCCGGGCGGCGGCCGGCACGGCCGGGCGGGAGGCGAGCGCGTCGATGCGGAGGCGCAGCCAGCGGGTCGGCCCGGTGGGCACGCCCACCGGCTGCGGATCGGAGGTGCGGGCGACCCGCTGCTCGACCCGCCCCGACTCCGTCTCGACGGAGACGCGCTCGGGGGGCGGCCCGAGCCACGGCTCCTCGACGAACGTCACCGTGAGGTCGTGCGGCGTGATCGGCCGGTCGAAGTCGACCCGCAGCCACTGGCCGACCGGCCCGCGCAAGCCCCCGGTCTCCCAGCTCGTCCACTGGTTGCCGTCCACGGCGGCGTACGGCTGCCCGCCGGGCTGGTCGAGGCCGGCGACGGCGGCGATGTCCGCAGCGGAGCTGGATGCGGTCACGTTCTTGATGCCCGCGTACTCGGCGACCGTGGAGTAGCGGTCCCAGCCGGGTTCGAGGATGTCCCGCTTCTGCCCGGGGACGTGCGGCTCGTCCGTGGCCGTCATGGTGGCCGGGGACTGCCCGCGGATCTCGCCGAAGTCGCGGTCGACCCGGCGGAGCGAGTCGGCGACGACGGTCTGGGCGGGAGTGCCCGGCCCGTCGTCGCCGAACAGGACGGTCCGCCCGCGCAGCAGGCCGTCGTCGGCCATGGTCAGCAGCGCCTCCGGCGAGCCGTACAGCCGCAGCGCGTCGTCCGCGCCGATCACGTCGACGGCGTCGGCCGCGCCCTCCACCTCGTAGATCTCCACCGGCGGGTACGGCTGGTCGAACGCGGTGGCGGCGTCGTCCGGCCGGTCGGAGCCGGCGGGCACGTGGCCGAACCAGGCCGCGAGCTTCAGGCCCCGGGAGCCGTCCAGGGCCTCGTGCACGCGGGCGGGCCAGGCGCCGCGCAGGTCGTCGCGGCGCAGGTCGTTACGGACGAGGATGTAACGGATCCCCATCCGGCCCAGCACCTCGGCAAGCCCGGCGGAGCCGTACCCGCTGCTGATCCGCTGGTCGATCGCGTCGAGGAGCCGCGTGAATCCCGCCGAGCCGGCCGGGACGAGCTCCCGCGCCGCCCAGCGCACCCGCAGCAGTGGCTGGGCGATGTCGTCCATCGGGCGGCCCCACGTGTACTCGCCGAACCGCGCACCCGGAACCTCCAGCACGCCCTGCTCGCCGGCCCGCGCGTTCAGCCACGCGGACGCCGCACGCCAGTAGTCGGGGACCTGCGCGAAGTCGCCGGCCGCGGACAGCCCCATGGACAGCGCGGACAGCGCCACCCCGGCCAGCGCGGCGGCCGCGGCGACGGCCGGCCACCACCGCGCCCGTTCCCGCAGGCCGGACGCGCGGGTCGCCGCCGCGCCGTCCGGCAGGCCCGACAGCAGGTGCGCGACGCCGAACGCGAGCGGCAGCCGGACCAGGCCGTCGAACTTGTACAGGTTCCGGAACGGCGCCAGCGGGCCGTCGATCACATCGCGCACGGCGGGCGCAAACGGCCCGGCGTGCCCGGCCACCATGATCGTCAGGCCGGTGAGCAGTGTGACGACGAGGAACGCCCGCTCCGGCAGCCGGGCGCGCAGCAGGCCGGCCAGGCCCAGCGCGGCGATCGCGCCGGTGCACAGGATCGGCAGGGTGTGCGTCGCGAGGGCGTTGCCGAGCGGCCACCACGCGTGCCCGTCGACGAACAGGTAGTCCGTCCAGCGCTGGGCACCGCGCAGCACGGCGTCCGGGCCGGTCGTGGCCGTCGTCGTCGCCGCGTGCTCGGTGTAGGGCAGCCACGAGTACGCGTACCGGTCCAGCAGCAGGAGCGGGACCGACCACCACGCGGTGGCGAACACGACCGCGGTCCCCCACCAGGCGAGGATGCGCACGCGCACCGCGCTACGCCGCCCCGTCGCGCGCCGCCCCCACGGCCGGGTGACCACGAACAGCGCGGGCACGGCGAGCGCCGCGATCGCCGCGGCGCCGTTGATGCCGCCGCAGCACGCCACGGCCAGGCCCGAACGCGCCGCCGCGCGCACCCGCGGGCCGCCGCGCGCGGCACCGACCAGCGGCAGCACCATCCACGGGATCATCGCCTGCGGCAGGTATTCCGAGGAGTTGATGCCCAGGGCGGCCAGCCCGTACGGGCTCAGCGCGAAGACGAACGCGCCGGCCCGGCGGGCGTGCGGCGTGCCGATGCCGAGCCGGCCGGCCAGCCGGTTCGCGCCGAGGAACGCCGTGCACAGCAGCAGCGCGAGCCAGGCGCGCTGGGTGATCCAGGGCGGGACGCCGGCGAGGTGGCCGAGCAGGTAGAACGGCCCCATGGGGAACAGGTAGCCGCCCGCCTGGTTCTGCAACTGGCCGAACTGCTCGGCGTCCCACAGGTGCAGGGCCCGGCCGAGGAAGCCGGCCGGGTTCAACGCCATGTCGATCTTGGTGTCGCCGATGATGCGGCCGGGCCGCGTCGCGGTCGCGAGCAGCACGAGGCACAGGCAGCACAGCAGGGTCCGCAGCCGCTCGCGGAGCCGGGCGTCGATGCCGTCCGGCTCGCCGCCCGCCGCGGCGCGCGACTCCGCGGGCCGCACGGGGACGCCGGGCGGCCGCGTGATCACGTCCATCGGCCGGTCCGGCCCAGCAGCCGCTCCAGTTCGGTCGCGGGCCTCATCTTGATCCGGGTGGCGTCGATCCCGGCGACGGCGAGATGGGCGGCGTCGTCGATCCGGGCGGCGCCGAGACGGGCAAGTGTCTCGTCGCGCACGGGACCCTCGACGACCCGCTCGACGTCCCCGTACCGGACCACCACCGCGTCCGGCAGCGCCGCGCCTTCCGGCCTTCCCGAACCGCCGCGCCGGACCGACGCGTCGAGCAGGGCGGCCATGCGTCCGGCGCTGCGCGCCCAGCCGAACTCGGCCGCCCACGCGCGGCAGGCGGCGGCGACGTCGCGCCGGCGCGCCGGGTCGGCCAGTTCCTTCAGCGCGCGCTCGACGACGTCGGCGAGATGCTCGCCGTCGCGGGCCAGCCAGCCGGTGACGCCGTCGAGGACCGCATCGCGCAGCCCGTCCACGTCGTAGGCGACGGTGGGTACGCCGAGGGCGGCGGCCTCGGTGACGCTGAGCCCCCAGCCCTCGCCGCGCGAGGCGCAAAGGTGCAGCCGCGCGCCGGCGACCAGCGCGTTCTTGTCCGCCTCCGGCAGGTACCCGTGCGGTACGACCAGCCCGGCCAGGCCGCGACGGTCGATCTGCGCGCGCAGCGCCGCCCCCTCCGGGCCGCGCCCGATGACGTGCACCCGCACGCGGAGGCGTTCGGCCACGTCGAGAAGTTCCACGACGCGCTTGTGCGGCACCAGCCTGCTCACGCACACCAGCTCGGCGGCCCCGCCTGGTGCGGCCGGGTGCGATCGCTCTCCGCCCGGTGCCGTCCCGTCCGACGTACCGCCTTCCCGCGTCGCCTTCTCCGGCCTGGCCCCGTCGAACTTCGTCCCGTCCGGCCTCGCCCCGTCCGGCGCCGTCCCGTCCGACGTACGACCGCCTCGCGCCATCTCCTCCGGCATCGACCTGTCCCGTGTGGTCCCTTCCGGCTCCGTCCCCTCCGGTGCCGTCCCGTTCCGCGTCCTGTCTCGGGTCGCTCCGGGCAGTGGCGCATCGCCGGGTGTTTCCGGAGGGGTGACGCCGTTGGGGACGACGTAGATCGGGCCTGTCCAGGCCAGCCGCTCGCGCATCGCCCTCACCGTCGACGGGGAGACCGCCACACAGGCGTGGCGGCGGTACGCGCGGCGGGCGACCGGCCCCTCCAGGAAACGACCGAACCGGGCCAGCCACCCGGGGAAGTACATCCCGAACTGGTCGTCGTGCACATGGTGGACCACGCACAGTACCGGCACACGGCGCGGCAGCACCCACGGGGTGAAGAACGGGATGCCGTTCTGGCAGTCGAGCACGGCGTCGAACGAGCGCCGGTGCGCCAGCATCCACGCCAGCACCAGCGGGTACACGGTGAAGCGTCCGCCGAACCGGACCAGCTCGACGCCCTCGACCCGGTCGCGGCGGGTCTGCCCGTGCGCCCGGCCGGCGACGAAGCAGACCTCGGCGCCGCCGGCGGCGAACCGGCGGGCCAGCTCCCAGGCGTACCGCTCGGCGCCGCCGGCGGCCGGATGCCAGGGGTCCCGCCAGTTGACGATCGCGATCCGCCGCGCCTCCGACGGGCCGCCCCGGCCCTGCTCGGACCACTCGCCCCCGCCCGGCCTGGCCGCAAGGTGCCGGCCCGGCCCGAGGGGATCACTCCGGCCCGGCTCGGGCGGATCGGCCGCAGCCCCCGTCATCCCGCGGTCAGCTCGTCGGCGATCGGGATCACCCGCGGGCCGACCGCGGCGGGCAGGTCCTCGACGACCGGAGCCCGGCGCCCGGCGTGCCGCGCGGCGAGCTGGATCCGGAGCAGCTCGAGCAGGCAGGCCGCGCTGTGGCGGCGCACCGAGAAGGTCGAGCCGGCCACGTCCCGCCAGACCACCGGGATCTCGATGATGTCGGCGCCGCGGCGGCGGCAGTGCATGAGCAGCTCGACGTCGAAGGCGAAGCCGGGCGTGCGCAGCTCGGCTGCGGCGGCGCGGGCGAGCGGGCCGGCGAAGAACTTGAACCCGCACTGCGTGTCGGCGACACCGCCGGCCAGGCTGCGCGCCATCCGGTTGAAGGCGAGGGCGCCGACGCGGCGCAGCGGCTCGCTGTAGATCTCGACGACGGAGGCGGCGTGCCGCCGGGAGCCGACGACGACCTTGTGGCCCTCGGCGAGCAGGGCGAGCGCGTCGTCCAGGGCGGACAGGTCGGTGGCCATGTCGGCGTCGCAGAAGCCGACGTACGGTGCCATCGTGGCGAGCAGCCCGGTGCGCACCGCCCTGCCCTTGCCGGGGCGGGCGCAGCGCAGCAGCCGTACCGGCACCGGGCCGGACCAGCCGCGGGCGATATCGGCCGTGGCGTCCGTGCTGGCGCTGTCGACGACGATGACGGCCGCCCGCATCGGCAGTGCGGCCAGCTTCTCCGACAGGGTCGCCAGGCCGCGGGCGAGGCGCCCGGCCTCGTTGCGCGCCGGGACGACGACCTCCAGCAGCGCCTCAGGGGGCGGGCACTCCCGGGGCGGCACGGCTCACCGCGTGCCGTAGTTGTACAGCGGCTGGGTGACCTGGTCCTGCTGGGACGTCGTGACGACCCGCACGATGCCGAAGGAGGTCAGGAGGGCCACCGCGATTCCGGCGAGCGTGGCGACGACGATCCGCATCTCGGCTCCTTGGGGAAAGATCGTGGGCTGAGGCTACTTCCGGGTAGCAGAATTGGCCAGAGAAAACCACCAAATGCAATAAAGCACGCAATACACACCGGCAGTTGCGTGCCGTCACCGGCCTGCAAGGCGGCCCGTACGCGGCACGCGGTACAGGATGAGGTCCGGCCCGGACACGACCCGCTCGACCCCGGCCAGCCGCGCCTCCCATCCCGCCGCCTCCGGCGATTCCGGCACGTCGATCGCCACGTACCGCACGCCGCGGGCGCGCAGCGCCCCGGTCAGCGGCGCGCCCGAGCGCGCCAGCGGGTCGAGGGCGCGGGCACGGGGATCCTCGGCCGTCATCCGGATCGTCCCGCCGCCTCGGGTCGCCACCCGCACCGAGTCGTTGAGGATGACGCGCACGGGCAGGAACCGGGGCAGCGGGTCCAGCACCCGCCGCCCGCCGTTCCACGGGTACGACCGGTACGCCTCCCAGGGCAGCACGAGCACGTCACCCGGATCGGCGGCGACGACGGCGCGCGCCCGCGCCCAGTCCGCCGGGTACCGCACGGCGCCCAGCCGCCCGGCGGCGCCCCACGCCAGTCCCGGAAGCAGCGCGAGCGGCACCAGCAGCGCCGGCACCGCGTACACCGCCCCACCGCGCCCGTCCTCCACGGAGCCGCGGCCGCCCGTCACCCGCCGACGGCCGCCGGCCATCGTGCCCTGCCCGTCGTCCGCCCGCCCGCAGCCGCCCTCGCCCGCGCCCTGGCTCGCCGGGTTGCGACCGCCCTCCACCAGGTCACGTCCGGTCTCCGGCCGGCCGACCCCGTGCTCCGCCAGGGCGGGCTTGTCCTCCGCGCCGCCCGGCCCGCCGCCTGCCTGGGCAGGCCCGGCCCCCGGCCGGGCGGACCGGACCGCGGCCCAGCCGAGTCGTTGCCCGGCCGAGGCGAACCGGCCCGCGGTCCAGCCGGGCCCGGCCGCGGCCGAGGCGAGGCGGTCCGCCGCCAGGCCCGCGCCGACGGCGACGACCACCGCCAGCGGCGCGACGTACTGCTGGCCGTCCCGCAGCACCGCGAGGAACGGGCATGCCCGCACCGCCGCGCCCAGCGACCCGCCCGCCACCACGCCCAGCGCGGCCAGCGCGAACCCGGTGCCGGCCGCGACGCCCAGCCCCGGAATCCGCCGGCCGCCGGAGGCGTACGCCGCCAGCGCGAGCGCCACGACGCACAACCAGGGCACGACCGTGGCCGGGGATCCGTAGCCGGAGGGCACCGTCTCGGCGTTCCAGGCGCCACCGAGCAGCAGCAGACTGCCCAGCGCGCCGAACGGGGTGTCCGCCCTGGCGGCGAACGCGGACACCCCGGCCGCGTCACCGGGAATCGCCGCGGCGCGCAGCAGGCCGGGCACCAGCCAGGGCAGGCCGGCGGCCAGCACGATCGCCGCCGTCCAGGCCGTCCGCACCCCGCGCCGGCCGTCCCGCCGGCACGCCGCCATCGGCAGCGCGACCGGGACGGACACCGCCAGCGCCGCGAACCCGCCGACGGCCGCGGGCACCAGCGCGCACGCCAGCCGGCCCGGACCGCCGCGCGCGGCGGCCGCCGCGACCGCGGGCAGCGCGGCGTAGCCGAGCAGCAGCGCCCACTGGCCGAGCAGCAGCCGCTCGGCGACGAACGGATTCCAGGCGTACACGACGCCCGCGACCAGCCGCGGCGTGAGCCGGCGTGACGGCACCAGCCGGGCGGCCGACACGCACGCGAGCACGAAGATCCCCAGCAGGATCGTCTTCTGCACGACGTCCGCCGGCGCGACGTGCGACAGCGCGGTCACGACGGCGTCGCTGGGCACCTGCCGGGGCGGCATGCCGGTCAGCCCGAACGTCGCCCGCGTGAACACCGGGTACGGCACGAACACCATGTCGTAGGCGAGCGTGAACCCCGGCGCCAGCGCCGGCCCGAGCGCCAGCGCCCCAAGCCCGAGCCCCAGCCCGGCCGCCACCGCCACGTGCCGCCGTGGCATCCGCCCGCCGTACGCCGCCGCGCTCCCGTCCCGCCCGTCGCGCGGGCCGTCCGCACCCGCTCGCGATTCGGCGGGCGGGGCCACCGCTCGGGCATCGGCCGCCCCGCCCGCCGACCGCGCGGACGCCCGGCCGTCGTCCGCCGCCGGTCCGGACGCACGGGTGGAAAGCCGCCGGCCCGGCCCGCCGTCCGGGCGGCCTGACGATGGATCGGCGGACGCCTCCATCGCCGGCATCCCTCGCGGTGCGGTCCGGCGATCCGCCGAGGGAGCGCCGTCGGGCTCGGTCGGCCGCTCCCCGCGAGGACCCGGCGACGCGGCCGTACACGGCCCGGCCGGCGCGCCGGCGGAGGCACCGGCGCGCGGGTCTCCAGGCGGCGAACCCGCCCCGGCGCTCCCCGCCGGTCCGGCACCGCGAACGCGCTCCCGCTCCGGTGATCGCTTCCCCACCGGGTCGTGCGGCGGCCCGCCCGCGTGCGGGGGCGGCGGCACGCCTGCGCCGGCTCGCGGCCTCCCCGCCGAAGCCGCGTGCCCGTCCAGCGCCGGGCCGCCCGGCCGCGACGGGACGGGCGGCGGGGCGGCCCCGGCCTGGGTGGCCGGGTCCGCACGGCGGCGGGGGATGCGCATCCGGCGTCCGTCAGCCGCCCGGCTCGGCGTCGCGGGGCAGGCCGAGCAGGCGCTCGCCGATGACGTTCAGGTTGACCTCAGTGGTGCCGCCGCCAATGGTCATCGCCCGGGATGCCAGCAGCAGGCGCGTCCACTCGCGTCGCAGCCCGGCCTCCTTCCCGCCGGTGAGCGCACCTTCGGCGCCGAGCAGCTCGAAGCCGTACTCGGTGAGGCGCTGGCCGTGCTCCATGCCGACGAGCTTGCTGACGTTCGCGGTCGCGCCGACGTCGACGCCGGACAGCCGCTTCAGCGTGGCGCGCAGCCCGAGCAGGGCGAAGACGTGCGCGTCGGCGGCCATCCGGCCGACGCCGTCGCGGACGATCGGGTCGCCGGCCAGGCCCAGGTCGGCGACGAGGGCGAGCAGCCGGGGCAGGTCGGCGCCGAGCTGCCAGCCGGTCGACAGGTTCACGCGTTCGGCGGTGAGCGTGCCGCGGGCGACGTTCCAGCCCTTGTTCACCTCGCCGACCACCATGTCGTCGGGCACGAACACGTCGTCGAGGAAGACCTCGTTGAACAGCTCGTCGCCGGTCAGGTCCCGCAGCGGCCGCACGTCGATGCCGGGCGAGGCCATGTCGACGAGGAAGTAGGTGATCCCCTGGTGCTTGGGCGCGTCCGGATCGGTGCGGGCGACGCAGATGCCCCACTGGGCGTACTGGGCGAGCGACGTCCAGATCTTCTGGCCGGAGATCTTCCAGCCGCCCTCGACCGGGACGGCGCGGGTGCGCAGCCCGGCCAGGTCCGACCCGGCGTCCGGCTCGCTGAACAGCTGGCACCACAGGATCTCGCCGCGCAGCGTCGGCAGCAGGAAGCGCTCCTGCTGCGACGGGGTACCGTGGGCGGCCAGCGACGGCACCACCCACGCGCCGATCAGGAGGTTCGGCGTACGCACGCCGGCGGCGCGCAGCTCCTGGTCGATGACCACCTGTTCGAGCGGCGAGGCGTCCCGGCCCCACGGGCGGGGCAGGTGCGGCTGCACCCATCCGCCGGCGGCCAGCGCCGCGATCTGCTCCGCGCCGTCCAGCGCGGCCAGCTCGGCGACCCGCTCCCTGATGTCCCGGCGCAGCGGCCCGGCCTCGGGCGGCAGGTCCAGGTCGAGATCGCGGGTGACGCCGGACAGCGCCAGCCCGGCGAGGGCGGCCCGCCACCGCGACGCCCGGCCGAGCAGCGCCCGCAGGGTGAGCGCGCGCCGGTAGTACAGGTGCGCATCGTGCTCGTAGGTGTAGCCGATGCCGCCGTGCACCTGGATGCAGTCCTGCGTGCAGGCCACGGCCGCGTCGGCGGCCACCTCTGCCGCCACTGCGACGGCGTATCCGAGCTGCGCCGTCACCTCACACCGGTCCTGCTCCCCAATGGGCACACCCGCGCCCGCCGCGCCGGCCGGCCCATCCGCACGGTCCGTGCCGTTCGCGCGCTCCGTGTCCGCGCCGTTCGCGCGGTCCGGGCCGTCGAGGCCGTCCGGCGCACGGCTCCCCTCGGCGTCGCGCGCGGCCGTGCCGGCGGCGCCTGTCCCGGGCGCGGCGGCCCCTGTCGGCCCGTCGGCGCGGCCGGCGACCGCCTCCCCGGCGGCCCGGCCACCGAGGGCGTCCCCGATGACCGAGGACGACCTGGTCGTCCGCCCGGCGGCGCCGCCCGTCTCGTGGCCGGACATGGCGGCCACGTCCGTCCCGGAACCGGCCGCCACGTCCGTCGACATGCCGCGGGCGGCCTGGTCGTCGACGCCCCGTACGGTCGCGTCGGCCTGGCCGGCGACGGCGGACGGCTGCGTGCGACGCCGCGGGGCGTGCGCGGCCCGGGCGGCGGCGACGGCCTGTGCGGCGTCCCAGACGGCGGCCCGCGCCTTCTCCAACTCGACGAGCATCCGCGCACACTTGTGCTTGACGCCCTGGAACTGCCCGATCGGACGGCCGAACTGCTCGCGCATCCGGGCGTACGACGCCGCCGCGTCGACGGCCCAGCCGGCCACGCCGCACGCCTCGGCGCCCAGGACCACCGTCGCGATCGCCATGACGTCCTGCCGCGTCAGCCCGCCGAGCACGCGGTCCGGCGGCACGACCGCGTCGCAGAGGGATACGCGGGCCAGGCCGCGCACCGCGTCCAGGCCGTCCAGCGCGCGGACCGCCATGGCGTCGCCGCCCAGCTCGTGCCGGTGCAGCGCGACCCAGATCTCGCGGTCCTCGGCGGCGACCGGGAGGACGAAGACGCCGGCCGAGCCGCCGTCGAGCACGGGCGTCGCCGTGCCGGTGACGATCAGGGCGCCGTCATCGCGCCGCCCGGTCACCGTGGGTGGTTCCTCCTCCCCACGCCCGGCCGTCGCAGATCCGTCCTCCTCGCGCCGCCCGATCAGCGCGGCGTCCTCGCCCAGGACGGCCGTCGCGGAGGCGGCCTCGCCGGACCGGCCGGCCGTCGCGGGGGCCAGGCAGACGGCGCCCGCCAGGACGCCGCGGGCGAGGTCGCGCAGGAACTCCTCGTGCGCCGCGGGCGCGTCGGCGGCGGCGATGACGGCACCGGCCAGGACGGTCGGCACGTACGGTCCGGGGACCAGCGCGCGACCCATCTCCTCCACGGCCACGGCCAGGTGCAGCAGCGACAGGCCGCGCCCGCCGTACCGCTCGGGCAGGTGCAGCCCGAGCAGGTCCTCCGCCAGCGCCGGCCAGAACGCCGGCCGCTCCTCGCAGCCGGTTCCCGCGGCGACCGCCGCGCGCACGGCCTCGCGGGGCACGTACCGCTCGGTGAAGCCGCGAACGTACGCCGCGAGTTCCTCGTGCTCCTCCGTGAGCCCGATCCCCATGTCCCCCCACTTAAGCCCGCGGCCGCGCCGCCGTCCGCCCGTGTCGCTGGTGGCCGCCCCCGTACCGGTCCGGCCCCGGCGCCCTGGCGGGCGCGGGGGCCCGTGCGGCCGTTGCCGCTACTTACCCGGTTCGGGGTCGCGCGGCAGGCCGAGCATCCGCTCGGCGATGACGTTGAGCTGCACCTCGGTCGTTCCCCCGTAGATCGTCATCGACCTGCTGAACAGCATGTACCGCGCCCAGATGCCGGTGGCCGTGCCGGGTACCTCCTCGGCGCCGAGCGCGCCCTGCGCCTCCCAGATGAAGTCGGCGACCTGCTGGTTGTACTGCACGCCGAGCAGCTTGCGGACGCTGGCCTCGGCGCCCGGCTCGTGGCCGGAGATCTGCTTGAGCGTGAGGCGCAGGCCGAGCAGATCGATCGCCTGGCCCTCGCACAGGTGCCCGCCCAGCTCGACCCGGGTGACCGGGTCCACGTCCTTGCCCTGGAAGAAGCCGAGCAGCTCTTTGGTGCCCGCGCCGAGCCCCTGCCCGCTGGACAGCTGCACGCGCTCGTTGCCGAGCGTGTTGCGGGCCACCTTCCAGCCCTGGCCGACCTCGCCGACGACCTGGTCGTCGGGCACGAACACGCCGTCGAGGAACACCTCGTTGAACATCGCATCGCCGGTCAGCTCGCGCAGCGGCCGCACGTCGACGCCCTCGGCCTTCATGTCGACGATGAAGTACGTGATGCCGTCGTGCTTCTTCGGCTCGTTGGAGGTGCGCGCGACGCAGATCGCCCACTGGGCGTACTGGGCGACGGAGGTCCAGATCTTCTGGCCGGTGAGCCGCCAGCCGCCCTCGACCCGCTCGGCCCGCGTCTGCAACGACGCGAGGTCGGAGCCGGCGCCGGGCTCGCTGAAGAGCTGGCACCAGGTCATCTCGCCGCGCAGCGTGGGGGCGAGGAACCGCTGCTGCTGTTCCGGCGTGCCGTACGTGACCAGCGAGGGCACCACCCAGGCGCCGATGCCGAGCTGCGGGCCCTTCACCTTGGCGGCGCGCAGCTCCTGGAGGATGAGCACCTGCTCCATCGGGGAGGCCGCCTTGCCCCAGGGCTTGGGCAGGTGCGGGAACACCCAGCCCTCGTCGCCCATCTTCGCGAACCGCTCCTTGTCGTCGGCGATCGCGGCGAGCCGGGCGACCTCCTCGCGGACGCGGTCGCGCAGCGGCTCGGTGTCCTCGTCCAGCTCCACCTCGACCGCGTGGCGCACGCCGTCGAGCGCAAGGGAGGCGACCGAGCCGGCCCACTCCTTGGCGGGGCCCAGCAGCACCCGCAGCGTCGAGGCGCGGCGCAGGTACAGGTGCGCGTCGTGCTCCCAGGTGAAGCCGATGCCGCCGAGCACCTGGATGCAGTCGCGGGCGCAGCGCAGTGCCGCGTCGGGGGCGACGACGGCCGCGACACCGGCGGCGAAGCCGGACTCCTCGGCGGCGTCGTCGGAGGCACGGGCGGCGTCCCAGACGACGGCGCGCGCCTTCTCCAGGTCGACCAGCATCCGGGCGCACTTGTGCTTGACGCCCTGGAACTGGCCGATCGGGCGGCCGAACTGCACGCGGACCTTGGCGTACTCGGCGGCGGTCTCGACGCACCAGGCGGCCAGGCCGGCGGCCTCGGCGCCGAGCAGCAGCGCGGCCAGGTCCAGCACCTCGGGGCCCTCCAGGCCGGTGAGGATCCGGTCGGCGGGCACGGCGACGTCCTCGGCGGCGACCCGGGCGACGCGGCGGGTGCGGTCCAGGCTCCCCCGCGGGGTGACGGTGAGCCGGTCGGCGTCGACGGCCACCCAGGCCTCGCCACCGTCCGTGGCGACCGGCAGCACGATGACGTCGGCGAGGCCCGCGCCGAGCACCGGCTCGACGGTGCCGCTGATCGTCAGGCCGCCGGCGGTCCGGGTGCCGATGAGGCCGGTGGCCAGTGACAGCGCGCCGATGAGCGAGCCGTCGGCGAGGCCGGGCAGCAGCTCACCGCGGGCCTTGGCGGCCTCGTCGGCCCGCAGCAGCGCGGCGCTGGCCAGCACGGTCGGCAGGAAGGGGCCGGGGACGATGGCGCGGCCGAGGGCCTCCAGCGCCACGGCGAGCTCCAGCAGGCCGGCGCCCTGCCCGCCGTACTCCTCGGGGATGTGCAGGCCGAGCAGGCCCTGCTCGGCGAGGCCGGGCCAGAAGGCCGGGCGGGTCTCCTCCTCGGCATCGAGCGTCGCGCGCACGACGGCCATGGACGCGTTGCGCTCCGCCCAGCCGCGCACCGCGTCGGCGAGCGCCTCGTGCTCCTCCGTCAGCCCGATGGCCATCTCCAACACCCCATTCACAGCGTTCTGTTGCGGCCTACCTTAGATGCCTGTCATGGCCGATTGGAACGTGATTCGGGTGATGCGCCGTGCGGACTCGCCCGGCATTCTCCGGCATTTCACTGACATTCTCTGACATCACTGACATGCACGCACATGCACGGACATGACGGCACCCCGGCGGACCGCCGGGCGATGCGGCCGGCCGCCGGGGCGTCTCCCTGGTCTCAGCTCACCTTGAGCGAGTGCACCACATAGTCGACGTCGGGGTAGAGCCTGCGGCTGGTGTTGGGCACCGACATCAGCAGCACCCCGGGCTCCTTCCTGCCGGTGTCGACCACCGCCACCGTGAAGATGTCGCCCGTGGCCCGCGACGCCGGCCGGTGGTAGGTCAGGTAGTAGCCGACCAGCCAGCCCTTGTGCCCGCCGACGTCCAGCGGCTGCGACGCGAGCAGCTTCTTGCGGTGCTTGAAGGCGTACATCCGGGCCTCGTACGTCTCGGCAACCCGCGTCGCGGCCGCCTGCTCGGTGCCCGCCCCCTGGTACGCGCCCTTGTCCGCGCCGCCGAGCCGGCCGCTCATCAGCCGCGCCCAGCGCGTCGGCTCGCCGTGCGCCCTCTCGGTGACGGCATACTGCCCGGCGCTGAATCCCAGCTCGGTCATCTGGCCGTTCTTCGGCTGCATCTGCCACGGCCGGCCGAGCCTCGGGTACGACAGGCCCGCCCGCTGGTCGACGATCCGACCCACGGCCGCCGTGTGCCGGCCGTTGAACATCGGCAGCGCCTTCTGCGGCCGCTGCGCTGCGGACCCGCCGCTCTTCGGCGCCGCCGACCGCGTCGGGCCCGACGACGTCGTGTGCGCGGCGGACTGCGGCTCGCCGTTGCCGCCGCTCTTGAGGAGGTAGA
The DNA here is from genome assembly GCA_048498315.1 of Actinomycetota bacterium. Lineage (GTDB taxonomy): Bacteria > Actinomycetota > Actinomycetes > Streptosporangiales > Streptosporangiaceae > Actinoallomurus. The sequence continues at coordinate 88,699 of JBEHYF010000001.1, read as the reverse complement.
CGCCGCCGGCCACCACGAGACCGGCCACCAGCACGCCCAGCCCGGCGATCAGCGGCAGCTTCGACCGGCCCTCGTCGTCCTCGTAGCCGTAGTCGTCGTAACCGACGGAGCCGCCGCCAGCGGCGGATGCGCCGCGGCTCTCCTCGCGCATCCAGTCGGGCAGCCGCAGGTTGCCGCTGCTCGGCTTGCCCGGCTGTGGCGGTGGCCCCGACGGGGCGACGACCTTGCCCCAGTGCGCCGGGTCGTCGGCGGAGCCGAAGAACTCGTGGTCCGCGTCGTGATCCGCGTCATGGTCCCCGGCAGGCGCCCGGTGCCCGCCGTCCGGTGCTCCCGGGAAGGGCTCCCCCGGCGCGCCGAACGGCCGTGGCGGCGGCGCGTCGTCGAACGAGGTCCCGGCCCCGGAGGATTCGCCCGCCCGGGCGGACCGGTCGCCGGCCTCGTACGCGGGCGTCTCCCACATCGAGGAGACGTCCGGCACCTCGCGGCCGGGCGCGGCGCCGTCCTCCGGCGCGGCGCGCCCGGTCGCCGAGGAACCGATCGAGGAACCCGCCGCGGAACCGCCGAGGCCGAACGCGGGATCGGCCACCTCGTACCCGTGCCGGCCGTCCCGCGCGTCGTACGGATCGACCGGCGGGATCTCGGCGCCGAACGGCGGTGTGGAGTCCGGCGGCCCGGCACGGTGCCGCCCGGACGACGATGCCGGCGTCTCCGGCGTGGATGACGTGCCGCCCCAGGTATCGGAGGACGACGTCTCGGCCCACGCGTCCGGCGCGGATGCCGGCGTCTCACTCCGGTCCGGTGTGGCGGACGATGTCTCGCTCCAGGCGCCCGGCGCGGACGCCGGGGTCTCGTCCGGGCCGTCGAGCCCCGGCGAGGACGTGCCGCCCCAGCCGCCGGCCGCGAAGGCCGCCGTCTCGTGCCAGGCGTCCGATCCGAACGCCGACGTGTCGCTGCCGGCACCCGGCCCGGACGCGGGCGCATCGCCCCGGTCGTCCGCCCCGGCCGGCGACATGTCGTCCGACGCGGACGACGCACTCCAGGCGTCCGACCCGGAGGCCGTGCCCCAGGCGCCGGACGCGGACGGCGAGGCGTCGTCGTGCTCGCCGGAGGCGGACGGCGGCGTCTCTGTCCATGCACCGGACGGGGACGGCCACGCCGACGCGTCTTCGGGCTCCGCCGCCGTCCTGGGGAAGCCGGTCGTCGCGTCGGGGTCGGACGCGCTGTCCGAGGAGGGCGCGGCGGTGTCCGGAGACGTTCTGAACTCGTAATGCCCTCCCGCGCCGGGCTCGGAACCGTACGGCGCGTCGTCGCCCGCCGATCCGTAGGACGCGCCGGCGGCGGAGAAGGCGGACGACCCGAACGACGGCGTCGCGCCGGGTTCGTGGTCGTGGGAGGTCGGCGGGGGGAAGGACGACTCCGCGGTGCGGCCGGATGTGGAGCCGGACGGGCCCGCGCCGGACTCGGGCGGCTCCCCACCGGCGGGGGCCGGACGCCGGGCCGGCGGATCGGCGGGGACCGCGGGCGGATCGGCGGGCTCGAACGGAGCCCGCTCGCGCTTGACCGGGGACGGGGAGCCTCTCGTCGCGGAGGTGCCCGGGAATCCGGCGGACGCCTCGTCGGCCGCCCGCCGGTCGTCGGGCGGGGCGCTCACCGGCGGAAAGGCCGGCGGCACGGCTTCGCCGCCGCTCACCGCGGGTAGCGGCCCGGTCGGCTCATCCGGCTCGGAATAGGGACCGGTGTGGCTGGCCGGGCGCCACTGCCCGGTGTCCCCCTGATCAGACATGCCGCACAGGTTACGTGAAGATCAACATTTCTCGCTTAGGTCCCGAATCACACTCCGGCCACAGCTTCCTCTCCCGCCCGCGACCGGAATGCGATCACGCCGTCACGAGATGCTACGGGAAACGGCCTCCCGATCGGGCGGGATGGCACGGCCGGCGAGGCGTTCGCGGGCCATGAGAGTCGCGCCCGCGACCGCGCCCGGCATCGTCAGCACCGCGCCGAGCGGGACGAGGAAGACGACGAACACCGACGCGCCGAAGCCCACCGCCGCCGCGCGGTCACGGCGCAGCACGCCGAACCGCTCCCGCCGGCGCAGCCCCCGCCGTTCCAGCGCAATCGAGGTCAGCTCGAACGTCAAGAAGTACCCGGACACCAGCGCCGCGACGACCGGCACCACCGTCTGCCCGACCAGCGGCAGGAACCCCAGGCAGAAGAACAGCAGCGCGAACAGCCCGGTCATGATCCCGACGGTCGTCGCGTCGCCGACCGCGCGGGCGAGCTGCCGCCCGAGCGGAACGCGCACCTCCGGCGGGCGCCCGCCCGCCGCGTCCTCCACCCGGCCCGACAGGGCCTCATAGAACGGGTCGCCGACGACCAGCGTGACCCCGGTGAAGGTGACGATCGTCACCATGAGCGCGGTGCCGAAGACCAGCGCCGCGATCGCCAGCCGGACGGTGTCCCGCGCCACCGGCGACCAGTGCCGCGCGAACGGGCTGACGGCCCCGGCGAGGTGCCAGTCGCAGGCGCCGAGGAGCGCCAGCGCGGCCGCGTACGCCAGCAGCACGATCAGCGCGGGGAGAAGACCGAACAGCCACTGCCGCGGACGCCGGGCGACCCACCCCATGCCGCGGACGAAGTACCGCACTCCGGCCAGGAAATCGCGCACCCACCGACGGTAGGGCCTCCACGGAATCCGATCAGTCGCCGTGGCCGCCGACGCGCAGGGCGCGGCAGGCCAGGTGGATGGCCAGCCGGTCGTCGGCGTCCCGGAAGGACGCGCCGAGGATCCGCTCGGCCCGGCGGATCCGCTGGGTGACCGTGTTGCGATGCAGGCCCAGGCGCTCGGCGGTCTCCGCGGCCGAGCAACGCCGGTCCAGGTACACCTCGACGGTCTTCAGCAGCGGCGCGTCGGCCAGGAGCGGCTGCAGAAGCCGCTCGACGTGGTCTCGGACGGCCGCCGAGCCGTACCAGCCGAGCAGCAGCCGCTTGGCACCCAGCTCGTCGACGCCGGCGACCGCGCCGGCCTCCCCCGCGGACGCCGCGACGACCGCCGCCTGACGCGCCTCGGCGAGCGTGGTCGCGATGCCGCCGCGCCCGGCGGCGGGCCGGCCCAGGCCGGCGACGACGGCCGGCCGCCCGGTGCCGCGGTGGTAGGCGGCGAGCGCGCCGGTCACCGCGGCGGCCAGCCTCCGTTCGTCGGCCTTGGCCGGTTCGTGCTCCAGCGTCGCCCAGGTGGACCACCCGCCGGCGAGCTCGCCGAGCGGGCCGGAGATCCCGCTCGCGGCCAGTTCCCCGGCCAGCGCGGCGGTCACCGCGGTCGCCGGGGCCGCCCCGTGCGGGCTCGCGCGGGAGTCGATGAGCGCGATGTGGATGCCGGTGTGCCAGCCGTCGAGCCGCCAGCCGAGCCGCGCCGCGTGCTCGCCGAGGTACGGCGGCACGGGGCCGTCGAGCTGGAGCAGCTCCGCGAGCAGGGCGCTGCGCTGCCGGGCGTCACGCTCGGCGGCCAGGCGCTCGCCGGCGAACCAGGCGCTGACGTACGCGGCGGCCATCCGCAGGATCTGCAGGCCGGCCTCCCGCCAGAGTGGCCCGCTGCGCTCGGCGTCGGCCTCGGCCACCAGCCACAGCGACGCCTCTCCTCCGGGCCCCTGTACCGGGCAGCGGGCCACGACGATGTCGCCGCGCTGCTCGGCGTCGGCGACGGCCGGTCCGCCGGCGGATAGCGGGTCGCGCGGGGCCGTCCCGGCGACCACGGTGCCGTCCGGCGCGAGAACGGCCGTGCGGGCCCGCAGCGCGTCGTCCACGACGGCGAGCAGGCGGTCGATCCGGCCGGCCGCGGCGTGCAGGCGGCGTGCCGCGCGGGCGATCTCCGCGACGAAGCCGAGTTCCGGCCGGCCGACGACCGCCATAAGCCGGGCGACGATGGCGGGCGCGGTGCCGTCGCCGCCACCGGTCACGACGACGGGCAGGCCGAGCCGGTCGGCGAGTCGCGCGGTGGACAGCGCGGCCGACGGCAGTGCGCCGGCGGCCACGAGCAGGCGGCCGGACCGGGCGTGCAGCCGCCGGGCGACCATGTCGACCAGATGCTGCCGACGGGTCGGCCCGCCGGCGGCGCGCAGGTCGAGAACGGCCGCCGCACCGGGACGTACGGCGTCCAGCTCCGGCCCGCTCGCGACGAGCACGACGTCGTGCACCCAGGCGTCCAGCCCGGCCGCACCGCCGATCAGCCGGGCGTCCCGCAGAATCTCGTCGGACAGCAGGTCACGGACGGTCGCGGTGCTCACCCCGCACCCCCGCCGGCCGGCGCGGGGAACATGGTGGGGCCGAAGGCGGCGGGGTCGGCTCGTACGGCGGCGGCCGGGGCGCGCCAGCGGTCCGGGGCGGGCAGGCCGAGGACGTCGACGTGCTGCCCGGCGGCCAGGTGCTCGGTGGAGATCGGCCGCCAGCTCCGCGCATCCAGCACGCAGATCAGGTCGGGGACGCAGGCGACGGGCTCGCCGTCGTCGAGGGCGAGCAGGTACTCGTCGGCCATCTCGACGCGCAGGGTACGCCCGCGGTCGCGGTGGTGCGCGATGGTGACGGTGCCGAGCGGGTCGCGGCCGCGCTGTCGCACCTCCAAAACCTCCCCGGCGAACAGCGCGCGAGCGCCGGCCTCGGCGAGGATGCCGGCGCGTGCGTCACCGCGGGCCGCGCGCGCCCGTGCCAGCAGCCGGCCGAGCCGGCGGGCGCCGCTGACGGATCCGCCGAGCGCCGCCCGCACGGAGTCGACGGCGCGCATCGGGTACATGGCGCTGGCCGCCCAGCCGCCCAGGGCGGGGAGCGCGGCGCGCGCCAGGTGCTCGACCATGGCGTCGTCCGCCGTCTCGACGACCAGCTCGTTCCCCGACGTGTCGACGAGCACGGCGGGGCTCGCCGGGACGCCCGCCAGGGACAGGAGGGTCTGGTCGAGGCGGGGGAACGCCCGCCCCATGCCGTCCGCGTCGACCAGCGGCAGGCCGAGCCAGGCCGCCACCGCGACCGGGAACAGCGCGTTGACGCCGCCGGCCTCCAGGCCGTGTACGGCGGCGGCGCGGACGCCGAGGCGGCGTTCCAGGCCGCGCACGGCCGCGACGAACTCGTCCGCGCCCGGCAGCCGTTCCACCATCACCGTGACCGCGCCGATCGCGGCGACCGGGATCACCCACGCGCCGGGGGGCAGGTCGGCGGCCCGGACGAGCCGGACCGGCCCGTGCTCCTCCAGCGCCCGGCGGACGAGGATCGCGCCGGTGGCCGTGTCGCCACCGCCGCCGGACCCGAGCAGGGTCGCCCCGGCGGCCAGGTCGGCCACGTGACCTGCGGCGATCTCCACGAATGCAGGTTATGGGAGGTCACGGCCGGATCGGGAGGTCGCGTCACAAGCCGCGAGCTTCTCGACCGGGACGTACGGGTCGTCCAGCCCGAACGCTGCGGGGCCGAACGTCCGCAGGGCGGCCTCGGTCCGCATGATCTCCGGGGTGGAGATCGTGAAGACCGTGATGCGCTGGCCGTACCGGAGGGTCTCGGTGGTGACCGGTTCGGCGGTCTCGGAGTCGAGCGTGCAGATCAGGTCGGGCACGATCGCCCGCACCCGCCCGTTCAGCCGGGCCACGAGGTGCTCGTTCTGGAAGGTGATCATCAGCCGGTCGTCGCCGCCGAACGCCTGCAGCGTGACGGACCCGCGGGCGAACCCGCCCACGGTGCGCCGCTCGACGTCGACCACCTTGCCGCGGAACAGCACCGCGCCGTGCGTGTAGATCGTGCTCGCCAGGGCCGCGGCGAGCGCCGCGAACGGGTCGCGGTGCGACTCGCGCGCCTCGCGCAGCGTGCGGCCGACGGACCGGCACAGGCTCAGCGTGCCCGGGATCGCGGTGCGCCGCACGGTGCGGGCGTCCATCGGGTAGTCGCAGATGTAGGCGGCGCCGCCCATCCGGATGGTCAGCCCGCGGGCCAGCCACTCCATCCGCACGTTGTCGCCGGCCTCCACGACGGCGGTATCGCCGTGCTCACCGGCGATCGCCATAGGGCTGCCCGGCACCCCGTACACGTGGAAGGTCTCCATCTGCAGCTCGGGGAAGGCACGGCCCATGCCGTCCGCGTCGACCACCGGCAGCCCGAGCTGCGCGGCCAGCAGCAGCGGCATCATCGAGTTGATTCCGCCGCACTCGACCGGCATGGTCGCGGCCGCGCGGGCGCCCAGGCGGCGTTCGAGCGCCCGCAGCGCCGCGACGTTGCCCTCGCCACCGGGGATCTTCTCCACGAAAACCGTCGGCGCGCCCATCATCGCGGCGGGCAGCACGAGCGCGTCGCCGGGCAACTCGTCCACGGAGATCACCCGGATCCGGCGGCCCTCGCGTAGCTGCCGCTCCACGAGCAGCCGGCCGATGTACGGGTCGCCGCCGCCGCCCGTGCCCAGCACCGCAGCGCCGCGCGCGATGTCGCGCACGTCCGCCACGCTCAGCTCGAAGCCCATGCCGTGCCCTCCGCCTTCCCCGCGTTCTCCACGTGTGTCACGTCCTCGACCGGGACGAAGTCGTGGTCGTAGCCGAAGTAGCGCGGGCCGACCAGCGCCAGCCCCGCGGGCGTGCGCCAGCGCGGGTCACAGGGCGCGCCGACCACGCTGACCCGGAACCCGTACCGAAGACCCTCGGTGGTGATCGGCTCGCCGGTGTCGCTCTCCAGCACGCAGATCAGATCCGGGACGCTCGCCACCACGCGGCCGTCGTGGCGGGCGACCAGGTGCTCGTTCTGGAACTCCAGCTCCAGAACGTGCCCGTCGTCGCCGCCGGTGCCGGCCAGCCGCGCGGTGCCGCGGGCGAACCCGCCGGTCGTGCGGCGCCGCACGTCGACGACCTTGCCGGTGAACAGCGGACGGCCGTGCAGTGCCTCCACGACGGCCGCCACCGGGTCGCGCCGCCCACGCGCCTCGCGCACGAGCCTGCCGAGCCGTTCGACCAGGCTGAGCGCGCCGGGCACCAGCGCGTCGCGGAGCCGGTCGCCGCGCAGCACGTACAGGGCGATCATGGCGCTGCACCCCATGTCGATCGTCACCGACCGGGCGATCCGTTCCGCCCACCGGTTGTCGGCGGTGCGCAGCACGGCCGTGTTGCCCTTCTCGTCCGCGATCGCCATGGGGGTGGCGGCCACGCCCACGAGGGTCGGCAGCACCATCTGCAGCTCCGGGAAGGCGCGGCCCATGCCGTCGGCGTCGACCAGCGGCAGGCCGGTGCGGGCGGCTGCGGCGAACGGGATGGTGGAGTTGACGCCGCCGGCCTCGATGCAGGCCAGGTACGAGATCGGGTCACCCAGTGCGCTCGCCAGGGCGTCCAGCGCCGCGCCGATCTCCTCCCCGGACGGCGGTTTCTCGACCATGACCGTCGGCGCGCCCATCATCGCGACCGGCGCCACCAGCGCGTCCGGCGGCACTTCGTCGACGTCCACGAGCGTGACCGGTCCGTGCTCGCGGATCGCCCGTGCGGCCATCAGCCGTCCGGCGTACGGGTCGCCGCCGCCGCCCGTGCCGAGGATCGCCGCGCCCCGCGCGACGTCGGCCATCTGTTCCGCGCCGACCTCACGCATCGCCGCCCCCGGCAACGCCCGCCTCCGCGTCGCCGGCCCCGGCAGTGATCTGCAGGTCGCCGATGGCCTTGACCCGGACACGCACGGCATTGCCCGGCAGGTAGGCGATGGGCACCTCGTCCACCTCGACGATCTGCACGCTCTCCGGCGTCGCGCCGGCCACGACGGCCTTCTCCACCGCCTCGGCCTTCGCCTGCTCCAGCACCTCCTCGCGGGTCTTGGCGCCGATCGCGAAGATGCGGTCCACCTCGCCGCCGACCTGCGCGATCGCCGCGCCGATGGCGTTCGCGACCGCGAAGTGCTCGGGCCGGTACACCTCCTCGAAGCCGGGCAGCCGGTCCGGCACCAGCACCGAACCGCCGCCGACCACGACGACCGGCAGCGGCTCCGGCGATGTGCGCATCCGGTCCACCACCTCGGCCACGTCGGCGGCGATGCGCTCCAGGCCGCGGCGGACGAGCTTGCGGTCGAGGCCGCTCACGCGGGACGGGTCGCCGATCTCGGCCAGCCCGCCGGCGACGGCCAGGTCGGTCGCGGTGAGCGTGTCCCCGCCGAAGACGAGCGCCTCCTTCGTCAGCCGGTACCCGACGCTGTCCGGGCCGACGGTCAGGTCCGCGCCGTCGCGGACCCGGCTGCCGCCGCCGATGCCCACCGACAGCACGTCCGGCATCCGGAAGTTGCTGCGCACCCCGCCGATATCGACCTCGACCGCCGCCTCGCGGGGGAAGCCGCGGGCCAGCACGCCCACGTCCGTGGTCGTGCCCCCGATGTCGACCACGGCGCAGTCGCGCAGCCCGGACAGGAACGCCGCGCCGCGCATGGAGTTGGTCGGCCCGGACGCGAACGTCGCCACCGGGTAGCGCCGGGTGTACTCGACGTCCATGAGCGTGCCGTCGTTCTGCGACAGGTAGACCGGCGCGGTCACGCCGACGGTGCGCAGCGCCGCCGCGAACGCGTCCACGATCGTGGTCGCCAGATCGCGCAGGCAGGCGTTGACGATCGTGGCGTTCTCCCGCTCCAGCAGCCCGATCCGGCCGATCTCGTGCGACAGGCTGATGTGCAGGCCGGGCAGCTCGGCCGCGAGGATGTCCGCCGCCTGCTGCTCGAACTCCGCGGTGACCGGCGAGAACACCGACGAGATCGCGACCGAGCGGACGCCCTTGGCGGCCAGGTCGGCGGCCACCCGCCTGATCTCGTCCGGGCGGATCGGCGAGATGACCCGGCCGTCGAACTCGTGACCGCCGTGGCAGAGGTACGCGTGGTCGCCGATCGCCGCCCGCAGGCGCTCCGGCCAGTCCACCATCGGCGGGAGCGCCTTGGTCGCGGGCAGGGCCAGCCGGATGGCCGCGGTGGGCGCCAGCCGCCGGGCCTCGACGATCGCGTTGGTGAAGTGGGTGGTGCCGATCATCACGGCCTGGATCTCGCCGGGCCGGAATTCCCGGGCCCGGGCCAGGCCGCGCAGCGCCTCGACGATACCGGTCGTCGTGTCGTCGGTGGTCGCGGTCTTGATCTCGGCGAGGACGGTGGTGCCGTCCATGAGCACGGCGTCGGTGTTGGTGCCGCCGACGTCGATTCCGATGCGCACGGGTGGCGTCCTTTCGGCGTGTGGGTGCGGACTGTCGGTACGGCCGGCCCGGCCGGGCCGTGGCGGGTACGGGCTGGGCGCGCACGCCGGGCCGGCGGTGGGGTCAGTGCGGCGCGGCCGGGCCGGCGGCGGGCGTCGCCGGGACCGCGGTGCGGTCGCGGCCGATGCCGCGCACCAGACCCAGCCTGCCGAGCACTGCGTACGCGACGAACGCGAACACCAGCGTGTTGATCGACGCGATGCCCCAGTCGACGTACTTGCCGACCAGGAACGCGGCGAGCCAGATCACCAGCGTCGCCGGCACCCACGCCGGCGCGGAGTCCGGCAGTCGCCCCTCGTCCCGACCGGCGGCGAGCTCGGCGCGCCAGCGGCGGACCACGAAGTACTCCGCCACCATGATCCCGGCGATGGGCGGAATGGCGATGCCCAGCGTGGTGAGGAAGCCGGTGAAGTGGCCGAGGATGCCCGCCGCCGACAGCACCGTGCCGAGCAGGCCGAAGACCACCGTGACCAGGGCGCGGTCGACCCGCCGGCCCAGCGTCGTGTCGATGGTGTTCACCAAGCCGAGCGAGGAGGAGTACAGGTTCCAGTCGTTGATCTTCAACGTGGCGGTGATGAGCACGAGGGTGCCGATCGACCCGCTCGTCGACGTGACGATCGTGATCACGTTCCCGGACCGCACCGCGTGCGCCAGCAGCACGCCGATCAGGCCGATCGTGTACTCGCCGAGCGTGATGCCGACCACCGTCTGCTTGATGACATCGGCGACGCCGCGGTTGTACCGGGTCATGTCCGGTGTTATCACCGCGCCGACGATGAACCCGCCGGCGACGAGGGTGGTCGCCGACGCGAGGCCGAGCGCCGGGCCCGGTGCCCCGGAGGAGACCAGGCTCCCGAGCGACCGCTCGGACAGCTCCTTGCCGATCGACCAGCCCGCCAGTGCGATGAACGCCGGCACCGTCACATAGGCGGTCCAGGTCATGCTGATGAACCCGTAGACGACGATCACGGTGACCGCGACGCCGGACAGTACCGCCCACAGCCACAGCGGCGGGCCGCCGAGCAGCGAGCGCAGGCCCTCGGCGAAGACCGCGTTCTGCACGCCGAACCAGCCGATCAGGCTGACCGCGATGACCAGCCCGATCAGGCCGGAGCCGTACCGCCCGAAGCCGGTCCAGCGGGCGAGCAGCGAGGTCGACATGCCCTCGCGCATGCCGGCGACGCCGACGAAGACGGCGACGACCTCCAGGATGACCGCGCCCAGCGTGATCGCCAGGACGGCCTTCCCGAACGTCATGCCCATGCCGAGCGTGGCGCCGAGGAGGAACTGCGACAGCGCGGACAGCTGCCCGAAACGCTGCACCGCGACCGAGAACCACGAGTACCGGGCCCGGCCCGGTACCCGGTCGAGGGAGTAGTCGTCGTGACCGAGCGGGACGTCGGCGCTCGCGCCCGCCGGTGCGGCGGGTGTGCTCTGGCTTGGCGTCATGGGGTCCTCCGCTTCGTTTCCTCACCGGACCGAGTCCCCGATGCGGCGACCTTAAATTCCGTAAAAGATGGACGAAATAGGCACTTTGCACAACGGCAGGCCACCTACAGTGCAGGTCGCACAGCACAGCGCCCTCCGCACGCGTGCGGCACGGAGTGCGGGCCGGCGCTCCGAACCGCGCGCACCGGCCCCCGGCGTGCCTCGCCGCCCCGCCCCGTACGCCCGCCGCGCCCCGCCGCTTCCGGGGACGAAGCGGAAGGCGTGCCCCGCCCGCCATGCGCCGTGCGGAACCCGGGGCGACGCTCGCTCGCGTGCGGGGTCCGGTGAGCCGCGCTACACACGGTGCGGGGTGCCGGTCCGGGCGGTGCGCTCGGCCGCGTCTCGGACGTTGCGCCGCATGCCGCCGAAGACGATCCGGTGGAACGGCCGGACCGCCCACCAGTACAGGTGGCCGAGCAACCCGCGCGGGTGGAACAGCGCTCGCTGCCGGTACCAGGTCCGCCCGTCCCGCTTCTCGACGGACAGGTCGAGCCAGGCGAGACCCGGCAGCCGCATCTCGGCGCGCAGGCGCAGCAGGCGCCCCGGCTTCACCTCCTCGACCCGCCAGAAGTCCAGCGCGTCGCCGGCGCGCAGCCGCCCCGGGTCGCGCCGGCCGCGGCGCAGCCCGACGCCGCCGGAGAGGAGGTCGAGCAGGCCCCTGATGCGCCAGGCGAGCGGCCAGGAGTACCACCCGGACTCCCCGCCGATGCCCTCGATGACCCGCCACAACGCGTCCGGCGAGGCCGCGACCGGCGTCTCGCGCACGTCGGTGTACAGGCTGCCGCCGCCCCAGTCCGGGTCGGTCGGCAGCGGGTCGCTGGGCGCGCCCGGCACCGAGGCGGACGTCCAGCGGGTGGCCACGTCCGCATCCTTGATCCGGCGCAGCGCGAGGCGCACCGCCTCATCGAACCCGGTCGGCCCGCCCGGCGGGTCCGGAACGTACCGGGCGATGTCGTGCTCGTGGCAGACCACCTCGTGCCGGAGAGACTCGACCAGCGGCCGGGCGATCCGCCCCGGAACCGGCGTGACCAGCCCGACCCACAGGCTCGACAGACCGGGCGACAGCACCGGCACCGGCACGATCAACCGCCGCGGCAGCCCGGCGACCGCCGCGTACCGCCGCATCATGCCCTCGTACGTCAGCACGTCCGGGCCGCCGATGTCGAAGGCGCGGTTCACCTCGTCCGGCAGCGTGGCGCAGCCGACGAGGTAGTGCAGGACGTCGCGGATGGCGATCGGCTGGATCCGGGTGCGCACCCAGCGGGGCGTGGTCATCACCGGCAGCCGCTCGGTCAGGTACCGCATCATCTCGAACGACACCGACCCCGAGCCGATGACCACGGCGGCCCGCAGCACGGCGGTGGGCACGCCGGAGGTCAGCAGGATCTCCCCGACCTCGGCGCGGGACTGCAGGTGCTCCGACATGCGGCCGTCTCCCCTGGCCGGGCCGAGACCGCCGAGGTAGACGATCCGGCGCACGCCCGCGTCTCGCGCCGCCGCCGCGAACGTCCGCGCCGCCCGCCGGTCGCTCTCGGCGAACCCGTGCCCGCCGCCCAACCCGTGCACCAGGTAGTAGGCGACGTCTACCTCGTCGAGGGCGCGGCGGACCGCGACCGGGTCGGACACGTCGGCGCGGGCGACGTCGACCCGGTCCGCCCACGTGTGGCCGCGCAGCCGTTCCGGCGACCGGGCCAGGCAGCGGACTCGGTATCCGGCGTCGAGCAGTTGCGGCGTCAGCCGTCCGCCGACGTACCCGGTCGCCCCGGTGACCAGGCAGAGCGGCGCCCGTCCGTACGTCTCCGGCCCGTACCGCGCGGCCGGGCCGCCCGGGCCGTTCACCGCCGGGCCCGGGCGTCGCGGGCCCGGGCGGCGCGGAACCGGGCGAGGCCCTCGGCCAGGTCGACGACGGGGTCCGGGTAGTCGAGGCGCCGGCGGACGTCCGGCGGCAGCAGCCACGGGCGATGTACGGCGGCGCCCGCCACCTGCGCGAGCTCCGGCACCCACCGGCGAACGTAGTCGCCGCGCGGGTCGAACCGCCGCGCCTGGACCAGCGGGTTGAGCACCTGGTTCGGGCGGGTGGCGGCGCCGGTGCCGGCCACCCACTGCCAGTTGAGCTGGTTGCTGGCCACGTCGCCGTCGACGAGCAGGGACAGGAAGTGCCGGGCGCCGGCGCGCCAGTCCACGTACAGGGTCTTGGTGAGGAAGCTCGCGGCGATCAGCCGGGCCCGATTGTGCATCCAGCCCTCGGCGGCGAGCTGGCGCATCGCCGCGTCGACCAGCGGGTAGCCGGTCCGGCCCTCCCGCCACGCCGCGGCCGCCTCCTCGTCGTCGCGCCACCGGTCGCCGCGCGGCCGGTAGTCCGCCCAGGCGGCACGCGGCCGGTCCGCCAGCAGCTGCCGGTGGAAGTCGCGCCAGGCGAGCTGCCGGACGAACGCGTCCGCGCCGGCCCCGCCGGCCGCCCGCGCCCGCCCCGCCAGCTCCGCCGCGGACAGGCAGCCGAAGTGCAGGTACGGCGACAGGCGGGACGTGCCGTCCGCGGCCAGGTCATCGTGCAGGCCCGCGTACCGTTCAACCGGTCCGGCCAGCCATGCGGCGGCGCGCCGGCGTCCCTCCTCCTCGCCGCCCGGGGGCAGCCCGGGCGACCGCGGGCCGTGCACCGCGATCGGCTCGGGCCGGTCGCCGTCGACCGGCGGCACCCGCACCTTGTCCGGCGCGTCCAGCGGCTCGCGCATGGGCACGCCGCTCCACCGCCGGAAGTAGGCGCCGAACACGGCGAAGTGTCCCCTGCCGGACGGCGTGATCGCGCCGGGGGCGACCGCGCTGATCGCGTCGCCGTGCACGCGCAGGCGCCGGCGGGCCGCGGCGAGGGCGGTGCGCAGCCGCTCCTCGCGCCGCTGCGCGTACGCGCTGACGTCACGGGCGACGTGGACCTCGGCCGCATTCGTCTCGTCGGCCACCCGGCACACCTCGCGGACGACGTCGCCACGGCGGACGACGAACCGGCCGCCGCGCGCCCGCAGAGCGGAGTCGAGATCGGCCAGGCAGCCGGCGAGGAATGCGGCGCGGTTCGGCGTCAGGAAACCCGCGGCACGCACGCCGTCGTCCAGCACGAACAGCGGGACGACGTGCTCGGCCGCGTCCAGCGCGCCGCCCAGAACCGGGTTGTCCCGGATCCGGAGGTCGGCGGTGAACAGCCCGATTGCCACCCCCATGACCAGGCATTTCCCCACGTATGCCGCCCCCAACCGCATCCGGTCCGCAGGAGACCTCGGGACCGCCCGGCACCTGGATCGCCCGGCGCCTGGATCGCCCGGCGCCTGGAAAGCGCGGCCCCTGGATCACGGGAGGTAGCCGAAGCGGCCGACGCGCGGATCGCCCGGGTTCGGCCGACCACCCGCACGCAGACCATCGGACGGCACCGAGCCCGGTGCGCGGACTCACGGGGCGCGGAACGGGTGCGGGACCGTGATGCGAAACGGGGTGCGCCCGGTGTCCGGGTCACCGGATCGACACGCGGGATCGACGACGACGCGTCCGCCCGCCGGCCCGGACGCCGGGCCGGCGGGCGGACGGATCACCGGTCGGGTCAGACCAGCGCGGCGGCGTAGGCGGCCAGGCGCTCGTCCGTACCGTCGCCGAGGTCGTCGAAGTGGCGGAAGAACGGCCGCTCGGGGCTGCCGATCGGCGTGCCGTCGAGGACGCAGCGGACCGCCGCCGCGACCATCTCCGGCTCGGGAAGGAGCTCGCCACCGAAGCTGCGCTCCTCGCGCAGGACGGTTCGGACGCCTTTACGGCCGCTGACGAACCGGCCGTACCGCCAGCCGCTGCACTCGTCCCAGACCAGGGCGAGCGGCACCCCGGTGACCGATGCCGCCGCCACGATCGTGGCGTCGCGCGGGTCCATGGGGTCGATCCATGAGGCGGAGACGGCGATCCCCGCGGCGGCGAGGGCGGCACGGGTGGCCGCGACGTAGTGCGCGGGAAGCTCCACCCAGGCGAGCGTCCCCGGCTCCGGAATTCTATTCATTGTTCGCTCCGTTGATACTGTTTGCAGGATTTCATGATTTTCGCCGAGAAGGCAGAAAGCGACCAACGGACGTGTTCTGCTTTCGCCGCGAGAACGCTTTCGGCGCTCATACATTACATGAGCGGAATCCGTTAACCGGAAACCACAGCGCGAATGACGATTTCACAGCGAATTAGCGGCGCCGGCGGATGGACGGCATGACGAACCGTCCCGCCGGCCGGCGCCCGGCCCGGTTCGCACCCTCGGCGGGGGCTCCCGCCGAAGGCGAGCATCAGCGTGCTGCCGGGACCCGGGCGCTGTCAATAGGATGATAGGAAACGTTGGTATGTTTTGATACGCCTGGACGTGGGAGACCGTAGACGTGGTAGAGCGATCGCAGGGCCCCCGATACCGGCGGATCGCCGATGACCTCCGCGCCAAGATCGACGCACGGACGTACAAGCCCGGCGACCAGTTGCCCTCTGAGCCCGAGCTCATGGAGATGTACGGCGTGTCCCGCAACACCGTGCGGCTCGCGCTCAGCCTCCTGGCCAACGAGGGCCGCATCGTCTCCCAGCCGGGCCGGGGCACGTTCGTACGGACGCGGTCGGTGCTGACGTTCACGCTCGGCGTGGACGGCCCCGGCAGCGAGCGCGACCCGGCGTACCGGTCGGAGATCGAGGCGCAGCAGCGCACGCCAGGCTGGAGCCCGCTCACCATGCGGGTGCTGCCGGCCACGTCCGGCATCGCCGAGCGGCTCCGCATCGAGACCGAGGACCTGGTCGTGCTGCGCGAGGTCACCCGCTATGTCGACGGGGAGCCGGCGCTGATCCAGCGCTCGTACTATCCGCTGGACATCGCCCTCAACACGGCGCTGACCCGGCAGCAGGACATCGAGCAGGGCACCGTCGCCTACCTCGCCGAGCTCGGGCACGAGCAGGTCGGATACCGCGACCAGCTCGTGGCGCGGATGCCCGTGCCGCAGGAGATCGAGGCGTTGGGGCTCGGCCAGGGCGTGCCGGTGATGGAGTTGTTCCGCACGGCGAACTCGGCGGAGCGGCCCATCCGGCTGACCCACACGATCTTTCCCACGGACCTGTTCCACCTGGTCTATACCGTCGGCGACGTATCACCCCAGATCGCATCACCTGGCGACAAGTAACGGCGGGGCCGGGCGGGGATGACACCGCCGACGCCGCGCGGTATGAAGGCTCTGCGAGCCGATCACCCCCGCAGCATCCCGGCCGGTCCCGGTGAAGGAGGGTCACGTGCCTCGTTCCGAGCAGATCCGGCGGGCGACCGACGAACTCGCGGCGCGCATCCGGGGAGGGGAGCTCGAACCCGGAAGCCAGCTCGCCACCGAGTTCGAGCTGGCCGAGCAGTACGACCTCGACGTGCGCTCGATCCGGTTGGTGCTGGCCGAGCTGGCCAATCTCGGGCTGATCGAGCTGCAGCCGGGCCGCCCGATCCGGGTACGGGAGTTCCCCGCGTTCACCTGGTTCGCCTCGCGGGAGAGGCCGGGCCGCGGGCCGGAGAACGCCGACTCCTACCACACCGACGTCGCCCTGCAGGGCCGCAAGGCGGGCCACCAGGTGTACGTCACGAAGGACACCGCGAAATCCGAGGTCGCCCGCCGGCTGCGGATCCCCGAGGGGTCGCTCGTGGTGTTCCGCCAGATGTGGCGGCGGATCGACGGCGAGCACTGGTCCATCGAGACCTCCTACTACCCGCTGGACCTCGTCAAGGACACCGACCTGATGAAGCGGGAGGACATCAAGCGGGGCACGATCGAAGTGCTCGCGGAGGAGGGCCACCGCCAGGTCGGTTACATCGACCGGGTCACGGCGCGCGAACCCACCCCCGAGGAGGCGGAGTACTTCGGCCTCGACCTGTACAGCCGCCCCGCCGTGCCCGTGCTCGAGGTGTGGCGCACGGCGTACTCGACCCGGCGGCCGATCCGGGTCACCCACACCGTGCTGCCCGCCGACCGCAACCACCTGCTGTTCGAGACCGGTGACGTGTCGGCGTACCACGCGGACGAGATCTTCCCTGGCTCCGACCACGACTGACATCGAGCGGTGTTCCTCGTCCTGCTCGCCACCCCCGCCGAGCAGGACGTCGTCATGGGCCTGCTGGACGACGCCTCCCGCTGGCTGCGGACCAAGGGCACCGACCAGTGGGAGAAGCCCTGGCCGGACAGCCAGGGGCGGGCCGAACGCGTGCGCGAGACCATCGCTGCCGGGCGGACCTGGCTGGTGTGGGGGCCCGCCGGCGCGGTGGGCACGGTCTCGATGGACGAGGAGCCGGACGACCGCCTGTGGACGGCGCGGGAGCGCGGCGAGCCCGCCTGCTACCTCCGCCGCCTCGTCGTCCGGCGTGACCACGCCGGCCATCGGCTGGGCGCCGAGCTGCTGAACTGGGCCGGCACGCGCGCGGCACGGCTCGGCGCTCGCTGGGTGCGGGTCGACGTGTGGACCACGAACCGCGCCCTGCACGCGTACTACCGGGCGCAAGGCTTCGAGCACGTCCGTACGAGGGAGCTTCCCGACTATCCGTCGGGCGCGCTGTTCCAGCGGGCCGCTGCCGTACGGCCGACTCCCCGGCTCTATGAGGGACACCGGCCGGGGTGAACAGCGCGGCGAACCGGCAGGGCTGAACCGGCAGGGGTGAAGCGGCGCGGGGAACCGACGCACCCTTCATCCCGTCCAAGAGCCGACGGTCACCGGCCCGACACTCGCCCTGTCGTCTCACCAAAGGGGTAGTAGGTCCCTTACCACCCGTTTGTCCGTATTGAAACGTTGGTATGGGTCAGACAGGAGTCCGGCGACGGATGCCGGGCTGACAGGACACGGGGGAGGTGCGTCCAATGACCGTCTTCCTGGCCGCGGTCGCCGCTTTCTTGCTCGTGGCCGCGGCGAGTCTGGTCCTCCTGGTGGTCATCGCGATCCGCCGGGAGGACCGCTGGGGTTCCGGCCCCCTGCCGGAGGTCGCGCGCGAGCCGCTCACCCGCCTGGCGCGCGGGCTGAGCGGCCTGTACATCCGCCGATCCCAACCGCATTGCCACGTCGACGTCCGCGCCGACACGGTTCTCGGGGGCGACGAAGAAGACCCCCAGCCCAAGAGCATTCTCCTGTGACTCCGCGCCGACCCGGCGCCGGGCATCGCGGCCCAGGGGAACCAGGAGAACCGGTCACCGGCACCAGCCGCACGGTACGCCCGCGGGCCACGGTTTCCGTTGCCCGCCCGCCATCTCCTTTCTCCACAACGGCCGGGAGCCACCGGCCGGCATCTGGGACTTGGCCGCATCCGGCAACCGATGAAGTCCACCGAAGCTCCAGAACCATAGGTCGGAGGGAATGCGCATGAGGATCGCCTTTGGCGCGGACGATCAAAACGAGTGCACCCAAGCCGTGGTGGAGTACCTCAGGAGTGTCGCTCACGTCGACGTCCTCGAAAGCGACAAGTGGCCGGAGTTCTCGCGAGAGGTCGCGCAAATCTCGACGGTCGTGCCGGTGAGGTCTACGAGATCGTGCCGTATCGGTCGTGCCAATAGCGGGGGTGTGGGGGCCGTCCCCCGGACGAAATGACGAAGGACCAGCGGGGGAAGGCGACAAAATCGCCGACCGCACTGGTCCTAGCAGTGGACCTGACGACCGCTTACTCGAACACAGATCGCCAGGTCATCGTGGTGCGCTCGGAGTTTCGTGCGCCACTCACCGAAGAGGGAGTCGGCAGCCACTGTCCTCGCCGATCCGGCGTACTGTGATCGGCGAGAATGCCGCCGACGTCGAAGGAGGTGTGATGCGCCAACGATACGGGGAGGTCACGGCAGCGCTCTGATCACAGGGGACGGCGCCGACGCCAGTGAGCGCGGGATGACACCTACCGCTGGCAGCTGAGGAGGCTCGGCTGACAGTGACCGGAACAATCCACCTAAACCCGGTCGAGGTTCGGATCCGGCGGCTGAGAGATGCCCCGGTGAAGCAGGAAGCGGAAGTAATCGCCGACCTCTGAGGAGGGGGAACGGGCGGTGAACCGGTCCCTCGCCCGCGCCAAGCCTGGGAGCTGCCCGAACGCCAAGCGCGTACGGACAGCGAGAACGAACGGAACCCTGCCCTCCCGATTGAAGATCACTTCTTCGATCTGGAGGCAGAGCCATCAGCAGGTCCGCCCAAAACCAGGGCTTCACGTGCGAGAACTGCGGCGCGAGCGTCGCACCGCTAAGCAACGGGAGCTACCGCAACCATTGCCCGGTATGCCTGTACTCCAAGCACGTCGACATCGCTCCCGGCGACCGGGCCTCGGCCTGCCGCGGAATGATGCGCCCCGAGCGTGTCGACCACCGCGGCGGCAAGGGACTCGTGCTGGTCCACCGGTGCGTCGTCTGCGGCTTCGTCCGACCCAACCGGGTCGCCGACGACCCAGTGCAAGGCGACGACATCGACGCGATCATCGCGCTGATGTCCAAAGCCGGATAGCACTATGGTCGGTGCCCACGAGAACACCCTCGTGGGCACAGCCCCAACCACATCACGCCCAGATCACGCTGGCCCCAGGCCGGCCGTGGATCTGACAGCACCTGCTCAAGCACCACCCCGGCCAAAGGAGCGTAGGGGCGCAGCCCCACGGCGGGGGTTCCAGGGGGTCGCCCCCTGGGCGAACATGACGAAGGACCAGCGGGAAGGCGACGAGGTCGCCGACCACACTGGTCCCAGGTCCGAGTGGACCTAACCACCGCTTACTCGAACACAAATGACGAGCTCGCGGCGTTGCTCTCAGGTCTCCATGGGCGATCCGCCGAGGAGAGTCGGTGACAGCCGGCCCGAACGGACGGCTGGACCGAGCGCGCGGTCTGCGGCATGGCAGGACGTTGGCTTCAGTGGGGGCGGCGTCGGGGTCTGGCATGTCGACGACCGGCGCTGACGATGCCCTGCGGGCTCAGGGCCGCCGGTGTTGCGCCTGGAGCGGAAGCACTGCCCTCGATCGCCGGACCGGTGCCAGGATTACCACATGGCGGACATTGTCCAGTTCCAGCGAAACCGCACCCCCGCATCGGATCGTGAGCCGGAGCCGCTGTGGCGCGAGGTGCTCGGCCGAAGCCTGCGCGCGGCCAGGGAGGAGCAGGGTGAGCGCCTCGTCGACATCGCGGAGCGGGCCGGCATCTCTCCCCAGTACCTGTCCGAGATGGAACGCGGCCGCAAGGAGCCGTCGAGCGAGATGATCGCCGCGGTCACCGGTGCACTCGGCATCGACCTGGCCAGCCTGCTCGCCGGCATCGCGGGCGATGTCCGGCGGCGCCGCAGCACGAGTCCCACGGTCGGGCGCGGTCCCGCGGGACCCGTGCTCATGGCCGCATGACACCGGTGGTCAGGTTCGGTGGTCGATGACGTGGTCCGCTAGCCCGTAGCTGACGGCGCTCGCCGCGTCGAACACGCGGTCCCGGTCGGTGTCGTGCCGCAACTCCGCGACATCGTGACCGGTGTGCTTCGAGAGGATCTCCTCCAGCTGCGTGCGCACCCGTATCACCTCGTCCGCCTGGAGAATGAGGTCCGGGATGGCGCCACGGCCCTGCGCTGCGGGCTGATGGAGTACGACCCGGGTATGGGGCAGCACGGAGCGGCGTCCAGCCTCGCCCGCAGCGAGCAGCACCGCGCCGGCCGCGACCGCTTGGCCGACGCACGTCGTCGCCACCGGCGCCTTGATGTAGCGCATGGTGTCGTACAGCGCGAGCATCGCTGACGGGTCGCCGCCCTCGGAGTTGATGTACAGGTTGATCTCCTGCTCCGGGTTGTCCGCCTCCAGGTACAGCAACTGGGCGATCAACGCGTTCGCCACGCCGGAGTCGATCGCGGTGCCGAGGTAGACGATCCGCTCTGCCAGCAGGTGCGAGTAGACGTCCATGATCCGTTCGCCGCCCGCGACCCGCGTGATGACGTTGGGGATGGTGTAGGTGCTCACGCGCGGACTCCCGCCGCCGAGCCGAGTCCCAGCGCGTGCGTCCGCACGGGCACGACCTGGCTCAGATCGCTGACGATGTGGTCGATGAAGCCGTACTCGCGGGCCTGCTCGGTGGTGAACCAGCGGTCGTGCAGCGAGTCAGCGAAGATCCGGTCGATCGGCTGGCCGGTGTCCTCCGCGATGATGCCGAGCACCGTGTCCCGAGTGTGGCGCAGGTCGTCCGCCTGTACCTCCACCTCGACGGCCGATCCGCCGATTCCCGCCGAGCCCTGGTGCATCAGGATGCGGGCGTGAGGTAGGGCGAAGCGTTTGCCCGGTGTGCCCGCGGACAGCAGGAACTGCCCGGCACTGCACGCCAGCCCCAGCGCGAGGGTGGCCACGTCGCACGGCACGAGCCGCATCATGTCGCGGATGGCCAGCATCGCCGGGACCGAGCCGCCCGGCGAGTGGATCCACAACGCGATGTCCTTCTGGGCATCCTCGCTCGCGAGGGACAGGAGCTGTGTCGCGAGCACCGTCCCGTTATCGTCGTCGAGCACGCCGTCGAGGACCAGTACCCGCTGGCTGAAGAACCGTTCTCGCAGCCGGTGGTCGAACAGTCGCTGCCTCTCGTCGTTCGTCATGCCACGACCATGCCGCCTCCGCGGCTCCAACCGCCGGTTTCGCTGCTGTGAGCAGATCAGCCCTGAGCAGGCCTGGAACCTGGCACAACGACCATCCGCAGTCAGTCGTGCGGCATGGAAAGGGCCGACCCCGTGTTCGGGATCGGCCTGTTTCAGACCCCAGCCCCGTGGGGGGCGTGGGGGCGGAGCCCCCCACATGGGGGGTGGTATCTTACTCGAACACCAGCCCCGCGCAGCGGGGTGTGGGGGCGCAGCCCCCACACCGGGGGTTCCAGGGGGTCGCCCCCTGGACAAATATGACGAAGGACCAGCAGGGAGGCGACAAAGGTCGCCGACCACACTGGTCCCAGGTCCGAGTGGAGGTGGCGGGAATCGAACCCGCGTCCTTCAGTACCGGGACAGGGCTTCTCCGGGCGCAGCCTGCTGATCGTTTTCTCAGCCCCGGCGCTCTCGCAGGCAAGTCGCCGACAGGCTCAGCCACTGTCAGGTTTCCCTGTCACTCCCGTGGCCGGAGTGGCAGGTGGAGTCTCCTAGCGATGCCAGGTCCCGGGCCGGAGACGCTCCCGGGCTGACAAGTTCGCTACCTGCCTCAGGCGGCGAGGGCGAACTCAGTGCGCTTAGCGTTGGCACTTATTGGTTTGCGGTCACAGGATTTACGAGGTCACAACCGCAACCCTCGGCCCGCTTCCCCTGTCTCGACATACCGAAGTCGAAACCGGTCACCCCCTCTTGAGTTGTCAACCGGCCGCCGAGGCAGCCGTCATCATCATGATGACCGTACAACTTCAACGCGCTCGATGCCAACGAGATTCCCGCCGCGCAGACGATCCGGCGCGGCCCCGGCCGGCATCGGCGAAGGCCGCGTCGGGGCTTCTCCGCCGGGCGCGAACGGGCCCGGCCGGACGTCGCGACCGCCTCGACGTGGACCTGCGGCTGCCCGGGAGGACACCACGCGCGGCAAGAGCGGGGCAGTGCCCGGGGAAGACAGGAACGGGATAGGGCCCGGAAAGATGAGAACCCCCGTGGGCGTGGGCTAGGCACACCCACGGGGGTGACCGGCAGGGTCGGGCCGGTCCGGACGACAGAGCCTCCCCCGAGACGAGGCTCTGGTCTCATCACGGCGACTGAGTCCGCAACCCCCCAAGCGGTGTCTCAGTCACCTGTTAAGACGTCGCCGACCAGCCGGATGGTTGCGGCGCTCAAGTCAAGAAATGACAAAGCCGTCACCCCGCCCCCGGCGGTCACCGTAGGCCGGCCCGGACCGGTCCCACCGGCCATAGGGCGCTCCGCGGGGGATGCGTGCCGCTTCGCCGCGTCAGCCGTGTATGCCCCGCAGGAAGTTCGCGGCGACCCGCGCGGCCGAGACCTTGCCCTCGATCGCCACCGCGAACGCCACGTTGTCGCGGTAGCCGACGAACCAGGAGACGGTCTTGCCGTTGCCGTACGGGACGGTGGCGACGACGCCGCGGACCGTGGCGCCCGGCAGGTTCGCCGCCCGGGCGGCGCCGTGCTGCACGGACCGTTGCATAAGGCTCTGCAGGGTGGTGACCGAGTCGGTGGTGGGGTCGAGGGACTGCGGCGGCACGCTCGGCGTGGCGTCCTTGAGCAGCCGGGGCGGCCGCCAGGTGCCGCTGCCGACCGCGGCGGCCGCGAGCGCCATGGCGATCGGGCTGACCTGGAGCCGGCCCTGGCCGACCATGGAGGCGGCGCGCTCGGCGTCGTTCGCGGGCGCGGGCACCGAGCCGGAGAAGGACGGCAGCGGCAGGGTCCACGGCACGCCGATCCCGAAGTGCGTCGCGCTGGTCCGCAGGTCCTGGTAGGCGAGGTTGCGGTAGAGGGAGGCGAAGGCGGTCGGGCAGCTCACCGCGAAGTTGCTCTGAAACGTCTTGTAGTGCGGCGTAGTGCCGTGGAACACCTGGCCGCCGATGTTCAGGATCGAGGGGCAGGCCACGGGCGCGCTCAGCTTGTGGTCGTACTGCAGCAGTGCACGCGTCGTCACGATGCTGAAGGTCATGCCGGGCGGGTAGTGCCCGTCGAGCGCGGCGTCGTCGCCGTGCTGGGCGCTGTTGTCGGCCGCGGCGAGGATCTCGCCGGTCGACTGGTCGACGGCGGCCAGGGACGCCGGGGCGCGGAGCCGGGCGAGGGCCCGCTCGGCGGCATCCTGCACGGTGCGATTGATGGTGGTGTGGACGGACTGGCTCGGCCTGCCCGGCGCCTCGTACAGCTTCTGGGTGTGCGCGCCGGAGGGGTCCTGGGCGACGACGTCGACCGTCGGGGTGCCGGCCAGGGTCCGCTGGTACAGCGCCTGCAGCCCGGACACGCCGATGGTGTCGCCGGGCTGGTACGGCGCGCCGGCCTGCTGGAGGAGCTCGGCGGTCGCCGGGCCCAGCCGGCCGACGACGTCGGCCGCGGCGGCCGGGACCAGCGGCTCGTACCTGGTCCGTGACTGCACGCCGGCGACCTGCGCGAGCCGCGCGGCCTGCGCGGCCTGGGCGGGCACCTGGAGGGTCACCAGGGGCAGGAACTCCTGCGGCGGCGCGGACAGCACGTGGCCGATCACGCGGTCCTTGTCCAGGTTCACGATCTTGGAGAGCTCGCCGAGCGTCTTGTCGGGGTTGGCGAGCTGGCCCGGGACCACGCCGAAGATCTCCACCTTCGTCGGCTTGGTCAGCGACTTGCCGCGGCTGTCGAGGATCGACGCGCGCTTCGGCGACGTCGTGACGACCGCGAGCCGCTGCCCGGGGCCGAGCTCCGGGTGGATGATCGACGGGCTCCAGACGACCTTCCACTGGCCGTTCCTGCGGCGCAGGTGCATCTGCCCGCCGTAGTCCCAGGGCGGCCCGTTGTCGCCGAGGTCGATCCGCACCTCGAACTGGGAGGTCGCGTCATCGCCGCTCTGGTGCAGGGGGCCGAGCGACAGGTGCAGCGAGGCGAGGTCGAGCTGGCTGGGGAACGCCTGCAACGCCGCCGCGACGGCCTTGCGGTCACCGTCGGTCTGCTTGGCCGCGTCGGCGTAGTGGCCGGACTGCCAGGCCACGAGGAAGTCGCGGACCGTGGGCAGCGCCGACGGCTCGGCGAAGCACCCCGCGCTCGTCGCCGTGACCGCCAGGGCGCCCGCGAACGCGACCGCCGCCCGGAGGCGTCGTGTGCCCACCCTCAGCGCCTCCGCAGCCGTGCGGCACGGGCACGCTCCATCTCGCGGAGGGCGTCCCGCTTGGCGATGGCCTGCCGCTTGTCGTAGCTGCGCTTACCGCGGGCCACCGCGATCTCCACCTTGGCCTTCCCGTCCTTGAAGTACAGGGAGAGCGGGACGAGCGTACGGCCGGGCTCGTTGGTCTTGCCGATCAGCTTGCCGATCTCGCGGCGGTGCAGCAGGAGCTTGCGCGGACGCCGGGCGGCGTGGTTGGTCCACGTCCCCAGCACGTATTCGGGTATGTGCACTCCCTCGAGCCAGACCTCTCCATCGCGGATGTGAGCGTACCCGTCCGTCAGGTTGGCCCGTCCGGCGCGCAGCGACTTCACCTCCGTTCCAGTGAGCACCAGACCGGCCTCATAGGTGTCCTCGATCTGGTAGTCGTGACGCGCACGCCTGTTCTGGGCGATGAGCTTGCGTCCCTGTTCGCGTGGCACTGCCTCAGCCTCGGTCCTTCGTCGGCAGGGTGGCCGTGAGCCCGCGCAGTACGGAGAGCGCGCGCCGCTCGGCCTCCTGGGGTGGGCGGTTCTCGTCGACCGCGACGTCGGGATCGATCCCGGCCCCTTCGAGGCTACGGCCACTCGGTGTCCGGTATCGACCGACGGTGAGCTCGATCGCGGATCCGTCGGCCAGCCGCAGCGGCTCCTGCACCGATCCCTTCCCGAAGGTACGCGATCCGACGATCACCGCGCGATCCCGATCCCGCAATGAGCCCGCGACGGCCTCCGCGGCGCTGGCCGTGCCGCCGTCGACGAGGACCACCAGCGGTGTTGCCGTGTCGCCGCCGGCGCCGGCGTACAGCCGCTCGGGCGGCGTCCCGGCACGCTCGAAGGTCAGCACCAGGCCGCCGGACAGGAACGCCGAGGCGGTCGCGACCGCCTCGTCCAGCAAGCCGCCCGGGTCGCCGCGCAGGTCGAGCAGGACTCCGCCGCGAGGCGCCGGCCGTCCGGTCACCGCGGCCCGCACCTCGCGGCCCACGCCGCGGGTGAAGGCGGCGACGCGGATGAGCAGCACGCCGCCCGCGGCCCTGGAGACGGTCACGTCGTGGGTGGGCAGCGCGGCCCGCGTGAGCGAAAAGCGGAGCGGCACGCCGCCCCGCAGCACGTCGAGGGCGACGGAGGTCGCCGGCCAGCCGCGCAGCGCCGCCGCGACCGCCGCGGCGGTCAGCGGACGCGCGGACGCGCCGCCGACCCCGGAGATCACGTCGCCCTGGCGTACGCCGGCCCGGGCGGCCGGCGAGCCCGACTCCACGGCCGCGACCCGGACCTGCGCGCCGATCTGCTCCAGCCACACCCCGACGCCGCTGTAGAAGCCGTTCAGGCCGTCCTGCAGCGCGGCGAACTGGGACGCCGTGTAGAACCGGGCCCAGCGGTCGCCGAGGCGGCGCAGCACCGTGTCGGCCGCCGCGCGGTCGAACGCACCGCGCGGCAGGCCGTCAGGCGCGGCGACGGCCGCCTTCGCGATCGCGGCGCCGGGCGGACCGGCCGGGGCGCCGGAACGCGCCGGGGCGGCGGTGCCGCCCGTGGCCACGCCGACGGCGTACGCGCACACGAGAGCGGCCGCCACGGCCGCCCCGCGCAGCGCACGACCGGTCAGCCGGGACATGCCCCGATTGTACGAGCGGACCTGATCACAGCACCGGATCACGCCGACGGGCGGCCGCTAGATCTTCAGGTAGCGGCGCAGCGTGAGGAACGACGCCAGTGCGCACAGCAGGATGCCGAAGCACATCGACGAGATGATGACCGTCGTCACGTCGAACCAGTCCAGCGGCGTGGCGAACTGGAGGTTCCTCTGCAGGCGGCCGAGCAGGAAGATCTTGGAGAAGCTCAGCAGCACGGCCGCGAAGACGCCGCCGATCAGGCCGGCGATGGCGCCCTCGAGCACGAACGGAAGCTGGATGTAGATGTTGGATGCGCCGACCAGCCGCATGATGCCGGTCTCCCGCCGCCGGTTGAACGCCGACAGCCGGATCGTGTTGGCCACCAGCAGCACCGCGGCGATCAGCTGGATCGCGGCGATGATGAGCGCGGCCCACTGCAGGCCACCGAGGATCTTGAAGAACTTCTCCAGGATCGCCCGCTCGTTGACGACCTGGTCGACGCCCTTACGGCCCTGCATCTGCGCGACGACCGCGTTGAAGTCCTTGGGGTCCTTGAGCTTCACCCGGAACGAGTCGGGGATGTCACCGAGCTGGATGGAACCGGCGATGCCCGGGCTGTCCTTGAACTGCTCCTTGGCCCGCTGGTACGCCTCTTCCTGCGTCTCCTGGGTGACCTTGGCCACCTGCGGCATCGACTGGAGCTGCTGCTGGATCGCCGCCTTCTCCCCCGGCGTCGGCGCCGTCTTGTTGCAGGACGGGTTGGCGCTCAGCTTGTTGCACAGGTAGATGGAGACCTCGACCTTGTCGGACCAGTAGTTGTTCGACTTGTCGACCTGCATCTTGAGCAGCACGCCCGTGCCGAACAGCGCCATCGCGATCGCGACGGTGACGATGAGCGCGATGGTCATCGTGAGGTTCCTGCGGAGACCGATCCAGATCTCCTGAAGAACGAACTGTACCCGCATGCCTCACTGTCCCTTGGTCGTCCGGTGGGTCGTCTCTTTCCGCGGCCGGCCCGCTACACGCCGCCGTACGCCTGGCCGTAGACGCCGCGGTGCTGGTCGCGGACGACCCGGCCGTCTTCCAGCTCGACCACCCGCTTGCGGAACGCGTCGACGATCGCCGCGTCGTGCGTCGCCATGACCACGGTGGTGCCGGTGCGGTTGATCCGGTCGAGCACCTTCATGATGCCGATGCTCGTCGCCGGGTCGATGTTGCCGGTGGGCTCGTCGGCGAGCAGGATCATCGGGCGGTTGACGAACGCCCGGGCGATGGCGACGCGCTGCTGCTCGCCGCCGGACAGCTCGTCCGGCATGCGGTGCGCCTTGCCCTCCAGGCCGACGAGGTCGATGACCTCGGGCACGACCTTGCGGATGAAGCGCCGCGGCTTGCCGATCACCTCGAGGGCGAAGGCGACGTTCTCGTAGACGTTCTTGTTGGGGAGCAGCCGGAAGTCCTGGAACACGCAACCGATGCGGCGGCGCAGGTGCGGGACCTTCCAGTTGCTCAGGCGGCTCAGGTCCTTGCCGGCGACGTGGATGCCGCCCTGTGTCGGCCGCTCCTCCTTGAGGATCAGGCGCAGGAAGGTCGACTTGCCGGAACCCGAGGGGCCGACGAGGAAGACGAACTCGCCCTTCTCGACGGCCACGTTGACACCCTGGAGAGCCGGCCGGCTCTGGTGCGCGTATACCTTGGTGACGTTATCGAAATGGATCACGGCTGCATCACGACGTGCCAGTCTAGGGGCTGGGGGACGGAGACGACTGCCTTTCGCCGACAGGCGGCCTACCGTGGCTTCCCGGCTTGGCGGGCCGATTGGCCAAGCAGCAGTCTAGGGGGGAGACTGGCATGGAACGTCCAACTTGGGTAGACCCATACGAGTAACCAGGTATCACGCGTGGCCACCGCCCCCGCGGCGGCGGCGCGCCGTCAAGGAATCCGGCTCGGCGGCGATCTCGCGGGTTCCGTTGTCCCAACGCTTTGGAGAGGAGCCGGATGAGCTGTGAACATCTGATCTGCGCTCGGTGCTCTGGCCCGGTGGTCGAGGGCCGCTGCCCCGCCTGCCGGGCGGCCCGCGCGGAGGTCCACCACCCCGGCCCGTTCGGGCTGTCACCTCTGCTGATCGGGGTGCTCGTGCTCGCCCTGACACTGCTCATCGCGCTGAGGCTGGGCCTGCACTAGCCCGGCGGCATGCGAGGCGGGCGCGCAACGACTGCCCGGCGACTGCGACGCGCGCCCTCTCATGCGCTCTGAAACACCCGCCCACCTGCGGGTTCTTGCGTCAGCGCCCTTCGCCCGCCTCGCGGCGGCGCATCCAGCGGATCTCGGCCTCGATGAACTCGTCGATCTCGCCGTCGAGGACCGCCGCGGGGTTGCCGATCTCCACGCCCGTGCGCAGATCCTTCACAATCTGGTAAGGATGCAGGACGTAGTTGCGGATCTGCGTGCCCCACGAGCTGGTCGACTCTCCGCGCAGCTCGTTCATCCGCTGGGCCTCCTCCTGGCGCTTGCGCTCCAGGAGCTTGGCCTGCAGCACCGTCATCGCGGTCGCGCGGTTCTGCAACTGGCTGCGCTCGTTCTGGCAGGACACCACGATGCCCGTCGGCAGGTGGGTGATGCGCACCGCCGAGTCGGTCGTGTTGACGCCCTGCCCGCCGGGCCCGCTGGAACGGTAGACGTCGACCCGGATCTCGTCTTCGGAGATGTCGACGTGGTCGGTCTGCTCGACGACGGGTACGACGTCGACGCCGGAGAACGACGTCTGCCGGCGGCCCTGGTTGTCGTACGGGGAGATGCGCACCAGGCGGTGCGTGCCGTGCTCGCCGCGCAGCGTGCCATAGGCATAGGGCGCCTTGATCGCGAACGTCGTCGACTTGATGCCGGCCTCTTCGGCGTACGAGGTCTCGTATATCTCGGTGGGGTAGCCGTGCCGCTCGGCCCAGCGGAGGTACATGCGCTGCATCATCTGGGCGAAGTCGGCGGCGTCGACGCCGCCCGCCTGCGAGTTGATCGTGATGAGCGCCTCGCGGGCGTCGTACTCCCCCGACATGAGGGTGCGCACCTCGAGCTGCTCGATCTCCTTGCGCAGCGTGCCGAGCTCGCGCTCGGCCTCACCGCGGGCCTCGTCGTCGCCCTCTTCGGCCGCCAGCTCGAGCAGCACCCCGGCGTCGTCGAGCCGGCCGCGCAGGCCCTCGACCTTGTTCAGCTCGCCCTCGAGGTAGGACAGGCGCCGCGTCACCTGCTGGGCGCGCTCTTGGTCGTTCCACAGATCGGGGGCGGCAGCCTGCTCACGGAGTTCGGCGATGTCGCGGCGCATGCCGTCAAGGTCGAGAACGGCCTCGATGTTGGTGAGCATCGAGCCGAGCTCCTTGATCTCTTCAGAAGGATCCATGGCTGCCACATGCGAAAGCCTACCCGCCGAGCGTATCGGCGACGTACGTGCGGTGCCGTGCCGCCGGACCGCGTGGTCGTGCCCGTGCCGCTCGCGGAGTTTCGCGTGCCGTCGCCGCAGTGCGGGACGCATGCGTCCGTGCCGGCGACCCCGGCGGGCGGTTCGTAGATCCCTGGCATACTCTGGCCGACAGTTCTCACGGATGATCGGCCGGGGGCGATGAAGAAAGCGGTTGCGTCCACGCTGCTGGCGGCGCTCGCCGTCGCCGGCGTCACGGGATGCTCCGGCTCGGCCCACCGTACGGCGCGCACCACCCCGGTGGCCGCCGAGTCCAGCCCCGCCCCCGAGGCGGTGACCCTGCAAAGCGCCCAGGAGGCGTTCCGCCGGTTCGTCGACAATGAGGACGTCGCGCGGACGAGCGGCGACGAGCACCTGGCGCTGTGGTGGACGAGCGAGGGGCAGGCGCAGCTGACGGCCGCCGCGTTCCGCACGGCGGTCGCCGCCGGCAAGCCGGTGCCCCGGTACCGCTACGACGCACCGGTCTTCTACGTGCCGCGGCTGCGTCCCGAAGACGTCCAGTGGTTCGTGGTGAGCGCGCGGCGGACCACCGCCGACGGTAAGAACCCGCGCACCGTCATGATGGGGTTCGTCCAGGCGCGGCCGAGCGGGCGCTGGCGCCTCAGCCTGAGCGCGCTGCTGGACAAGAAGCAGAAGCCGCCGAAGATCACGGTCGACGCCGACGGCTACGCCAAGGCGCTCGCGACCTTCGATCCCGAGCTGGTCATCCCGCCGTGGCTGGTGCCCTCGATCCAGGCCACCCTGGCCGAAGAGGGGCCGCACAACGTCGCCGCCCAGGTCATGGACACCGGCCAGTACACCACCTCCTATTACACCGCCGACCAGAAGGCCACGAAGGCCGGCAAGAAGGCCGGCGGCGTGCGCAGCAGCGTCGTGTACGCGGCGACCGGCTTCCCCATCTTCCCGCTGGCCACGACGAACGGCGGCGTCGTGCTGTACGCGCTGGAACGCGACACGGTGTTCACCAGGAGCGGCAAGAAGAAGAAGAAGTCCGCCCGAGTGCCGATCCCGAAGGACGCCGCGCCGTTCATCGACCCGAGCCTGGTGCACGACGAGCTCGACGTGAGCCAGACGATGCAGTACATCGCGGTCGTCCCGGCGAAGCCGAAGAAGGACGAGAGCGCCGGCAAGGCCGACATCATCGGCGCCGACGGCGGCACCGTGAAGGCCTCGGTCCCCACGCACTGACCCCCGGCGACGCCGCCGCCCCGCCGTACCGCCGGCACGGTTCCGCCGGCACGGTTCCGCCGGCACTGCGGCGAGGCCGGGGACGGCGGGCGGCGGCCACCTGCCGTGCCCCGCTCGCGCCAGCGACGCCCCCGGTCACGGGAACCCGCAAGTCACTCCGACGCCCGGTCACACGCGACGCCGCCGGTCGCTCGCGGTGCGACCGCCTAGTGTCCACGAAACGTTCACCGGGCCGGCGGTGATGGCCAAGGCCACCGCATCGGCCACGCCGGCGGCTGGTGTCTCGTGCGCGGACCTTCCCTCAGCAGGAAAAATTTCCTGCTGAGGGAACGAGCTCGGTAAGCCCCCGGGCCCGGCCCGACTCCGGATCTGACTCGGTCAACCCATGTGGTCACCGCACCAGGCGCGACGCGACCGTATGCCCACGCCGTCGCCGCATGCCTGCGCCCTGCGCCATCACCGCATGTCTGCGACATCGCACGTCTGCGCGGCCGTCGCGTGCCTACGACGTGGTGGCCCGGATCGCCTTGCGGAAGCTGCCGATGACGCGCGGCGCGCCGTGCGCGGGCACGACGGCGAGGTACTGGGTGAGCGACACGCTGTTCAGGCGGTGCCGTATCGGCCGGTCGATCAGGCCGACCAGGTCGCCGCCGTTGCCGATCAGCCCGGGTCTGGCCAGGTCGTAGGTCTCGGTCTGCCGCAGCACGTACCAGACCAGGGCGCCGCCGTCGGACGTGCGCAGGGCGAACACTCGCTGCCGGTCGGGCTGGAACACCGTGGTCAGGGTCACGCCCCGGCGGCGCAGCGCCTCCTGCGCCTTGACCAGCGCGTTGTGCGCGCCGTTCGTGTAGGGGCCGGGCGCCATTCCGCCGCCACCGTGCATCAGCGTCGCCGCGTGCGCGGCGGCCACCTTGGCCGGCGCCGTTCCGGTGCTGCCGTCGGCGGGGTCGACGGCAGTGGCGTAGCCGTCCTTGTCGAGGGCGACGCCCGAGACGGTCTCGACCGGGAAGGGGTCGGCGATCAGGGTCCAGGGCGCGCCGGCGCGGTCCTGCGTGAACAGCAGGGCGTGCCGGGTGCGGCCGCTGGTGGCGGTGACCGCGAACCACTTCGGGTAGCCGGTCTCGCGGGGGATGTAGTACGCCGGGGCGGTGTAGGAGAAGTCGTCGTACTTCTCCTTGGTCTTCTTGCGGCGGAGGTACTCGGCGCGGTCCATCGCGAGCTGGTCGCCGGACTCCACGGTGGCCAGCAGGTCGCCGTCGAGCGTGCCGTTGGCCTGGTTGTTGACGGACTGGTAGTGCGCGAGAACCTGCGCCGCCTGCAGCTTCGTCACGGCGGGCGCGGTGGCCGCCGGCGACGAGGCGCACGCGGACAGGGAAAGGCCGACGGCCGTGGCGGCGGTCAGCGCGAACAGGTGTCGAAACATGGCGAACAGATTCGCACAGTGATCATTCGATTACCGTCCGAATCCGAAACTCGCCGCCGGCGGCCTGGGTGACCGAGCCGCGTCAACGGCACAACGTCGGCGAACCACCGCCGTGATGACGCGGACCGCGCCGGGCCGGCGGGCGGCCGGCCCGGCGCGGCGGTCAGCCGGGCAGGGTGCAGGCGGTGACGAGGTTGCGGATCGCCCGCAGCGCGACCGACAGGGTGGCGATGCCGAAGCTGTCGCTCTCCCAGATCTCGCTGAGGGTCTGCGCGGCGCGGGCGAGCGCGGCGCGGTTCTTGCCCGACCAGGTGGCCAGGCGCTCCTCGGGGGTCGCGCCGGGCTCGCTGGTCGCCAGCACGTCGCGGGCGAGCGCGGCGTGCGCGGCGTACAGGTCGTCGCGCAGCGCCGAACGGGCCGTGGACTGCCAGCGATCGTCGCGCGGCAGCGAGATCACCCGCTCGCGCAGCCGCGACAGCTGGAGCCGGTCGGCCAGGTCGAAGTAGACCTCGGCCACCTCGCCGACCGGCCGGTCGAGGCTGTGCGCGATCTCCACCAGGTCGAACGTGGAGTAGGCCGGGACCATGATCGCGACGCGTTCGGCCAGGTCGGCCGGCACGCCGCGCTCGGCGAACCGGTCCCGCCGCTCCTCGAAGCCCCGCTGGTCGAGGCCGACGAGCAGCTTCGGCAGCTGCGGGGCGAGTTCGGCCGCGCCGTGGGCGAAGAAGTCGACCGTGTCGCGCAGGTCGAACGGCATCCGCCGGTTGTGCAGCAGCCAGCGGGCGCCGCGCTCGGTGAGCTTGCGCGCCTCCAGCCGCATCGACAACTGCGTGTCGGTGTCGACCTGATAGTCCAGCCCGTCGACCGCCTGCCAGAACGACGGCATGTCGAACACCTCGCGGGC
This sequence comes from Actinomycetota bacterium, assembly GCA_048498315.1. Classification (GTDB taxonomy): domain Bacteria; phylum Actinomycetota; class Actinomycetes; order Streptosporangiales; family Streptosporangiaceae; genus Actinoallomurus. Next base: position 55,626 of record JBEHYF010000001.1, on the reverse strand, counting down.
GACGAGGTAAGCGCGGGCGATGTCCGATGACGACGCGCCGATCTCCTCGTTGAGCCGGAACACGAAGGTGGTGCCGCTGTTGTTGACCATGCTGTTCACCACGGACGTCGCGATGATCTCGCGGCGCAGCGGGTGGCGGTCCATGGAGGCGCGGAACCGCTCGCGCAGCGGCGTCGGGAAGTACCGGACGAGCCGGCTGGCCAGGTCGGGGTCGTCCGGCAGGTCGGAGGCGAGGATCTCCTCCTCCAGCGTCAGCTTCGTGTACGCCAGGAGGGTGGCGAACTCCGGGCCGGTCAGGCCGAGCCCGGCCTGCCGCCGCTCGGCCAGCGCCTTGTCGTCGGGCAGGTCCTCCAGCCGCCGCTTCAGCTTGCCGGCGCGTTCGAGCTTGCGCAGGTAGCGCGCGTGCACGTGCAGCATCGCGGTCGCCTGCTTCCGGGCGGCGGCCAGCACGACGTTCTGCGCGTAGTTGTCGTTCAGCACCAGCCGGGCGACCTCGTCGGTCATTTCGAGGAAGAGGGCGTCGCGCTGCTTGCCGGTCAGCCCGCCGTCGCGGACGACCTGGTCGAGCAGGATCTTGATGTTCACCTCGTGGTCGGAGGTGTCCACGCCGGCGGAGTTGTCGATGAAGTCGGTGTTGACCAGCCCGCCTCCTCGGGCGAACTCGATGCGCGCCCGCTGGGTCAGGCCGAGGTTGCCGCCCTCACCGATGACCTTGCAGCGCAGCTCGGTGGCGTCGGCGCGCAGGGCGTCGTTGGCGCGGTCGCCGACGTCGGCGTTGGTCTCGCCCGACGCCTTGACGTACGTGCCGATGCCGCCGTTCCACAGCAGGTCGACCGGGGCGCACAGGATCGCGTGGATCAGCTCGTGCGGGGTCATCGCGGTCACGTCGTGGTCGATGCCGAGCGCCGCGCGCACCTGCGGAGTGATCGGGATCTTCTTGGCGGTGCGGGGGTGCACTCCACCGCCCTTGGAGATCAGCGTGGCGTCGTAGTCGGCCCAGGAGCTGCGCGGCAGCGCGAACATCCGCTTGCGCTCCTGGTACGAGACGGCCGGGTCGGGGTCGGGGTCGAGGAAGATGTGCCGGTGGTCGAAGGCGGCGACCAGCTTGATGTGCTCCGACAGGAGCATGCCGTTGCCGAAGACGTCCCCGGACATGTCGCCGATACCGACGACGGTGAAGTCCTCCTTCTGCACGTCGACGCCGAGCGAGCGGAAGTGGTACTTCACCGACTCCCAAGCGCCGCGCGCGGTGATGCCCATCGCCTTGTGGTCGTAGCCGACCGAGCCGCCGGAGGCGAACGCGTCGCCGAGCCAGAAGCCGTACGAGGCGGCGACCTCGTTGGCGATGTCGGAGAACGTCGCCGTGCCCTTGTCGGCGGCCACGACCAGGTAGGTGTCGTCGCCGTCGTGCCGCACGACGTTCTCGGGCGGCACGACCTGGTCGCCGACGAGGTTGTCGGTGATGTCGAGCAGGCCGCTGATGAACTGCTTGTACGAGGCGACGCCCTCGGCGAGGAACGCCTCGCGGTCGCTCGGGTCGGGCAGCCGCTTGCAGACGAACCCGCCCTTGGCTCCGGCCGGCACGATCACGGTGTTCTTCACCGCCTGCGCCTTGACCAGCCCGAGGATCTCGGTGCGGAAGTCCTCGAGCCGGTCGGACCAGCGCAGACCGCCGCGGGCGACCGAGCCGAACCGCAGGTGCACGCCCTCCAGCCGCGGCGAGTACACGAAGATCTCGAACTTCGGCCGCGGCTGCGGCAGGTCGGGGATCGCCTCGGGGTCGAACTTCAGCGACAGGTACGGCTTTGGCGTGCCCTCGGCGGTGCGCTGGTAGTGGTTCGTGCGCAGAGTGGCGCGGATCATCGCCAGGTAGCTGCGCAGGATGCGGTCCTCATCCAGGCTCGTGACCGCGTCGAGCGCACCCTCGATCTCCTCGACGAGGGCCGCGGCCAGCTCGTCGTGGGCCTGCCCGCCGCCCCGGCCGGAGTTCAGCCGCGGGTCGAGCCGCGCCTCGAACAGCCGCATGAGCAGCCGCGTCACGCGCGGGTTGGCGACGAGCACCTGCTGGATGTACCGCTCGCTGAAGGTGGTCTTGGTCTGCCGCAGGTACCGCGCGTACGCGCGCAGCACCGTTACCGAACGCCAGTCGAGCCCGGCACGCAGCACCAGCGCGTTGAACCGGTCGTTTTCGGCCGCTCCGTTCCACAGCGCGGTGAAGGCGTCCTGGAACAACTCCTTGACCTCGTGCTCGTCCACGTCGGGGGACGGCTCGTATCGCAGGCCCAGGTCGTAGATCCAGGAGCGGCACCCGCCGGGGTCGATCTCGTACGGCCGCTCGTCGACGACCTCGACGTCCATCTCCTGCAGCAGCGGCAGGATCTGCGACAGCGAGATCGGCGCGCCGAGCCGGTAGATCTTCAGACGGCGCTCGCCCGGCACCGCGTCGTACGGCTCGTACAGGTCGATGCTGGTCTGGCCGGGCTCGGTCAGTTCCTCCAGCCGCTTGAGGTCGGCGCAGGCGGTACGTGCCGGGAAGTCGGCCTTGTAGCCCTCCGGGAAGGCGTGGGTGTAGCGGCGGATCAGCCGGGGCGCCGACTCCTCGCCGCACTGCTCGACGATCGCGTCGGCCAGGTCGTCGGCCCACGACCGGGTGGCGGCGACGAGACGGGCCTCCAGTTCAGCCGGGTCGACCTCCGGCAGCGGACGGCCGCGCTCGCCGCGCACGACGACGTGCAGGCGGGCCAGGATCGAGTCGCCGACCATGGCGCTGTAGTCGACCGACGTGCCGTCGTACGCGCTGAGCAGGATGTCCTGGATGCGCAGGCGGATCTGCGTCGTGTAACGGTCCCGTGGCAGGAACACCAGGCAGGACATGTACCGGCCGTACTCGTCCTTGCGGACGAACAGCTTGAGCTGCTTGCGCTCGCGCAGCCGCAGCACGCCCAGTGCGATCGGCAGCAGCTCGTCGACGGAGATCTGGAACAGGTCGTCGCGCGGGTAGGTCTGCAGGATCTCGACGAGGTCCTTGCCGTCGTAGCTGTCGGCGGTCAGGCCGGCGCGCGCCAGCACCTCCTCCAGCTTGTGCTTGAGCACCGGGATGTGCTCGATGCTCTCGCCGTAGGCGGTGTGCGTGAACAGGCCGAGGAAGCGGCGCTCGCCCATGACCCGGCCGTCGTCGTCGAACCGTTTGACGCCGACGTAGTCCAGGTACGCGGGCCGGTGGACCGTCGCCCGCGAGTTGGCCTTGGTCAGCACGAGCAGCCGCGGATCGCGCGCCTTGTCCCGCACCTGCGCCGGCAGCGCGGCGAAGCTGGTCGACTCGGCCTGGTCGGAGCGCAGGATGCCCAGGCCGGTGCCGGGCACGGCGCGCAGTGACACGCCGCCCTCACCCTCGTCAAGGACGTACTCGCGGTAGCCGAGGAAGGTGAAGTGCTCGTCGGCCAGCCAGCCGAGCAGCTCTATGCCATCGGTGATCTCCTGCTCGGGCAGCGGCGGCTTCCGGTCGGCCAGTTCGCCGGCGATGGTGCCGGCCAGCGCGCGCATCTTCGGCTCGTCCTCGACCGCGGCCCGTACGTCGCCGAGCACCCGCAACAGGTCCTCTTCGAGGCGGTCGAGCACGGCGCGGTCGGTCTGCCGGTCGATCTCGATGTGGATCCAGGACTCCTCCAGCACCAGCCCCTCGCCGGTGCCGAGCGAGCGCAGCCGCCCGGTGACGTCGCGGGTGATCTGGAGCTGCGGGTGGACGATCAGGTGGGTGGCCATCTGGTGCCGGTTCAGCTCCATGGTCACCGAGTCGACGAGGAACGGCATGTCGTCGGTGACCACCTGCACGACGGTGTGCCCGGTGTCCCAGCCGTGCTCCTCGACCGTCGGCGTGTAGGCGCGGACCTTCGCCCGGCCCTGCGGGCGCTCCTGGCCGAGCCGCCAGTGCAACATCGCGGGGCCGCAGATGTGGGCCGCGTCGCGTTGCAACAGGTCCTCCGGCGCGACGTGGCGGTAGTAGCACCGCAGGTAGGCCAGGGCCTCCGCGGCGTCGTGCCGCGCGCCCGGCGCGTGCATGCAGGCCTCCGCGGCACGTCGCAGCAGGTCGTCCTTTGCCTCGTCGAGGCCGCCGCCGCGGCTCATGACGGCGCTCACGCGTTCCCTCCGCGTCCGCACGCCGCTCGCTCGCGCATGCCGAATCCCCCGATCGGCCTCCGGGACGCCTCCGGACGCCCCTCCAGCTCGCCGTCCCGTCCCGCGGCCGGACGGCCGGCGCGTGGCCGTGGCCTCCCGCCGCGGTGCTCCGTCGGTTCGCCGCTCATCTTCCAGTCTCCCTCAATGCCTTTCCCGAGCCCGGTGCCGCGAACGGCCCGGAGCCGTCATCGAACGGCTCCCCGCTCGACCGGTGCGTACTTCCATCAATGCCCATCTGGCGGCGGCCCCCTCAGGGGCGGCCCGCGCCCGGGGCGGCGCCCGCCCGGGCGATTCCACCACCCGCCGTGACGGGCGAGCGGCGCTTTGGCGTAAAGATCACAGAGGGACGGGTTAACCCAGGGCTCTCCAGACGGTGAATCCGCTGGTCAGGCCGGACCGGTCGGGGTCTCGCGCGGGTGTATGGGGCACGCCCGCGGGCGCCGGGACGGGCTCCGGGCATGCCGGAACCGGATGCGGCCGCACCACGCCGTTGTGGTGTTGTGCTCACGGCGGCCAGGCTAACGCGAAAATCGGAATTGGCCGACTTGATGCCGGATATTGCCTGCTCAGGTGCTCTGCCGCGCCGTTGGGGCGACGGAATGGGCTCCGGCGCTCCCGCCGGTGCTTCCGGTGCCCGAACCGCCGGGGCCCGCGCCCGAACCGGCCCGGCCGGTGCCGGTCCCGCTGTGGCCGTCCCCCGCACCGCCGTCGCCCGTGCCACCGGTGCCGGTCCCGCTGTGACCGTTCCCCGTCCCGTTCCCCGTGCCGCCGGTCGGCGTACCGCCCCCGGTCGGCGTCGCCGTCGGCGTGGGCGTGGCGGTAGGCGTGGGAGTGGGCGTGGGGGTCGGGGTCGGCGTCCAGGTCGGCGTGGGCGTGCTCGACACCGTGTGCGGCGCCGTGCCCGGCGACCGCGGGGAGCGCCGGACGATGACCGGGCCGGCGCTGCGGCCGTCGCCGGTCGCCGGGTTCGTCGCGTTGTAGCCGGTGCTCTGCCCGGTGCGGTGCTTCATGCCCGCCCCGGTCGCCCACACGAGCCCGCCGGTCATGGCGGCCGCGGCGGCGATCGCCGCCACCGCCACGGCGGCGGCCTGGCGCACACGGTGCTGGCGACCGCGGCCACCACCGGACCGGGTGGGCAGGGGCGTCCGCTCCGCCGCCACCGTCGCGCCCTGCTCCAGCAGGGCGGCGGGCAGGGTGAGGCCTACCCCGGGCGGACCGGCCGGCATCGTCGCCGCGTACCCGGCCGCGGCCGGGTCCGTCGCTGCGGCGGGGCCGCCGGCCGGTCCGGTGGCGGGTTCACGGGCCTGTCCGGTGGCGGGCCCGGTGGCAGGTTCGGTGGCTGTTCCGGTGACCGCGGCGGGGAAGGCCGCGGTCGCGCCGGCGCCGCGATCCGCCCGGCGGCCCCGTACCCCCGTGAGGAGGTGCAGCAGGAGCGCGGGCGCGGCCGGCCGGAGCGCGGGGTCCTTCTCCAGGCACCCGGCGACCAGGTCGCGCAGCCGGCCGGGCAGGTCGCCGATCTGCGGCCGTTCGGTCAGGATGCGGTGGGCCACGACCGAGATCGACTCGTTCCCGAACGGCGGCACGCCGGTGGCCGCGAACACCATCGTGCCCGCCCAGGCGAACACGTCGGCGGCCGGTCCGGCCCTCTCGCCGCGGAGCTGCTCGGGCGCCATGTAGGCGGGCGTGCCCACCACCTGGCTGGACACGGTCGCGGTGGCGTCGACGGCACGGGCGATGCCGAAGTCGATGACGCGCGGCCCGTCCGGGCCGATCAGGACGTTCTGCGGCTTGAGGTCGCGGTGCACCACGCCCGCCTGGTGGATCGCGGCCAGCGCGGTCGCGGTGCCGATCGCCAGCCGTTCGAGCGCCGCGCCCGACAGCGGGCCGCGCTCGGCGACCATGTCGTGCAGCGAGGGCCCAGGGACGTACTCGCTGACGATGTAGGGCCGGTCGCCGTCCACGTCGGCGTCGAGCACCTGCGCGGTGCAGAACCGCGCGACCCGCTTGGCCGCGCTGACCTCCCGCACGAACCGCGTCCGCGCGCGGGTGTCGTGGGTCAGGTCCGGATGGAGCAGCTTCACCGCCACGGGCGTGCCGTCCGGCGACCGGCCGAGGAAGACGGCGCCCTGGCCGCCGCGCCCCAGCCGCCCGGTCAGCTCGTACGCGCCCAGCCGTCGCGGATCACCGGGCAGCAGCGGGCTCGCCGATCCGTCGTACGCGGTCCGGTCCATCGCTCGACCGCATCCCTTCCGTCACTCCGCCGACCGTCCCCCGGTCGGGCACATCGGTTGAGATGCGACCCAGCTCCCCCTGGTTCGGCCGCTCTTGACAGGGATGCCCGATCCGGGGATTGATCACGCTTCCGGAGCGAAGTGCCGCAGGACGTCCGGATTGGCCATGGCGTCGGGGTTCGCGGCCTTCTCCAGAGGAGTGCCGAGGAGCAGCTTGCGGACCGGGATCTCCAGCTTCTTGCCCGACAGCGTGCGCGGCACGCCCGGCACCGCACGGATCTCGTCGGGCACGTGCCGCGGTGACAGCGTCGACCGCAGCGCCGCGCGGATCCGCCCGGCCAGCTCGTCCGACAGCGTGACGCCATCGGCGAGCTGGACGTACAGCAGCAGGCGGCCCTCCTCGCCCAGCCGGCCGGTGTCGATGACGAGGGAGTCGGCGACCTCGTCGAACGTCTCGACCACCCGGTAGAAGTCGGCGGTGCCCATGCGCACGCCGCCGCGGTTGAGCGTCGAGTCGGAGCGGCCGTAGATCACGCAGCCGCCGTCGGGCAGGATCTTCACCCAGTCGCCGTGCCGCCAAATGCCGGGGTAGACGCCGAAGTAGGAGTCGCGGTACCGCTCCCCGTCCGGATCGTTCCAGAAGTAGATCGGCATCGACGGCATCGGCTCGGTCACCACCAGCTCGCCGACCTCGCCGACGACCGGCTCGCCCTTCTCGTCGTACGCCTCGACCTTCGCGCCCAGGCCGCGGCACTGGATCACGCCGGCCCGCAGCGGCAGCAGCGGGCACGGCCCGACGAACCCGGTCGCCACGTCGGTGCCGCCGGAGAACGAGCCGACCAGCAGGTCCCGCCCGACGTGCTCGTACACCCAGGCGAAACCCTCCGGCGGCAGCGGCGAGCCGGTCGAGCCGATGCCGCGCAGGCGGGACAGGTCGTGCTCCGCCCCCGGCTCCAGGCCCGCCTTCATGGACGCCAGCACGTACGGCGCGCCGACGCCCAGGTAGGTGACGCCGGTCTCGGCGGCCATCCGCCACAGCGTGTCGCCGCCGGCCGCGCCGTCGTACAGCACGATCGTCGCGCCGAGGAGCAGGCCGCCGACGAGGTAGTTCCACATCATCCAGCCGGTGGTGGTGTACCAGCAGAAGACGTCGCCGGGGCCGATGTCCTGGTGGAAGGCGAGCGCCTTGACGTGCTCCAGGACGATCCCGCCGTGCCCGTGCACGATCGGCTTGGGCAGGCCCGTGGTGCCGGAGGAGTACAGGATCCACAGCGGGTGGTCGAACGGAACCTCTTCGAAGGCGAGCGGCTCGCCGGGCCGCCGCAGCTCGTCGTACGTCAGTCCGCGGCCGTCCTCCGGCGCGACCGGGCGGGCGTCCGGGTCGAGGTAGGGGATCAGGACGGTCGCCGACAGCGTCGGCAGCGCCGCCTGGATGTCGCGGACGACGCCGGAGCGGTCGTGCCGCTTGCCGTTGTAGACGTACCCGTCCACCGCGATCAGCACCTTCGGCTCGATCTGGGTGAACCGGTCGATCACGCTGGGCGCCCCGAAGTCCGGCGAGCAGGACGACCAGATCGCGCCGAGCGACGCGGTCGCCAGGAACGCGACCAGCGCCTCGGGGATGTTCGGCACGTACGCGGCGACCCGGTCGCCCCGGCCGACGCCGAGCGCGCGCAGCCCGGCCCGCACCTCCGCCACCCGGGCGGCCAGCTCCCCGTACGTCAGCGTGGACGGGTTGCGGGTCTCGGAGCGGGCGATCACGGCGGTGGCGTCCGGGTCGTGGTCGGGCCGCAGCGCGTTCCGCGCATAGTTCAGCGTCGCCCCGGGGAACCAGCGGACGCCGGGCATCCGCGCGCCGCCCTCCGGGCCCTCTCGGACCGGGCCGTCGCCGCGCTCGCCCAGGACCTGGAAGTACGACCACACCGCCTCCCAGAAGGCGTCGACGTCGGTCACCGACCAGCGCCACAGCTCGTCGTAGGAGCCGAAGCCGCGCTCCCGCATGAACCGCCCGACCCGGGCGGCCTCGCGGACCTCCTCGGACGGCTTCCACAGAAGGTCACCCTCGGCAACGGACACGGCACCGGCCTCCTCGCGATCGTGATGACACCAGCATCGGCGTCCCGCCCGGACGGCGCAATCGGCCCGAACCACAGACGCCCGATTTGAGCAGTATGCCGGTGGCAGTGCGGGTGCCGGCCTGTGGGCCACCCACAACACATGGACGACACGTGCCCGGACCACAGGCGGCCGGTGCAGGACGCGGGCCCGGATCGGTCACTCTCTGCGGAGACCGGTCGCCCCGTGGGGAAGCCGGTCACTCCCTGGGCGGGCGGGTCAGCTCCTCGACGGCGCGGACCACCCGCTCGGTGTCGGCCAGGTCCGGCAGGACCACGTCGGCACCGGCCGCCCGCAGCTCCGCCTGGGTCGCGGTGCCGCTCGCCACCGCGATGGCCCGCGCCCGCCCTATCCGTGCCGCCTGCACGTCCCGCGGCGAGTCGGCGATGAGGACCGTGGCGTCCTCGGCGATCGGCGCGCCGTACTTGGCGGCGGCCCGGGTGCGGGCCAGCTCCACGAGGGCGGCCTTCGGGTAAGTCTCCGAGCCGTACCCGCCGACCTCAAGATCCAGGTGGCGGTCCAGGCCGAGGGCCGCGAGCTTGACGACGGCGTTCGGCTGAATCGAGCCGGTCAGCACCGACTGGATCACGCCGTGCAGCCGTCCGACCGCCGCCAGCGCCTCGCGGGCCCCCGGCAGCACCCGGCCGTCCTTGCGCAGCGACGTGCGGCGAGCGGCGAACGACTCGGCCAGCGCCGCCATGAAGTCGGGCAGGTGGTCCTCGGTGGTCACGACGTCGTTGAACGCCAGCGTCTCGAAGATGATCTCCGACTCGGTGCGCCCGGCGGTCGGCGCGAGCCGGACCAGCGGCCGCCCGGTGACCCGCTGGAACGCCTCCGCGTACGCCTCGCGCGTCACCCGGCCGACGTCGACCAGGGTGTGATCGACGTTCCACAGCACCAGACGAGGCATGAGGGGCCTCCCGCACACGGTTCACGCCCGCGGGCACGGGCCGGCCGCCCGCGGGACGCGCCCGCGGCTCGGCTCGGCACCGGCCGCCGGGTTGATCGACTTGACGGTTAATCGTCGGGTCTCCGGCTCGCGGGCGCAAACCGCCTGCTCGGCGACCGGTCAGGAGAACCTGCCGGTGGTCGCGTCGATGCCGCCGACGACCTCCAGCGGCACCGAGCCGCCGACCGGCCCGGTGAACCGGCCGATGAAGGTGTGGATCACGAGGAGGCACCCCGGGCGCGCCCGCGGCGAGGTGTCGACCGTGACCCGGACCGTGCGGGTCTGGCCCGGGTCGAGGCGCCGGAAGATGCACTCCACCCGCCCGACCGCCGTGCACGCCGGGTCGCTGATCGACCGGATCGCGAGCCGGTCGTCGGCGTCCGCCATGGCGACCTTCACACTGCGCGCGACCAGATGCCGGACGGCCGTCGTCCCGGTGTTGGTGACCTGGAAGGAGTAGCGCACCGGCTCGCCCGGCACGATACGGCGCCCGTGCAGCGGGGCCAGGTGCGGGTCGGCCCGCAGCACGAGGTGGCTCAGGTCGGCGCCGCCCTCCGTATCGACGACCCGCACCGTCTGCTCGTGCGTGTCGGTGAGCGCCTTCACCGTGTATCCCGCCGCCGCCCCGAGCAGAACGACGGCGGCGCATGTCGTGAGCCACCCCACAGAGCCCCCGCTCTCCCCCAGACGCGCTGCCGTGTATAACGCCTGGTCACAGGCTAGATCATGCGGAGGGACGATGTAAAAGAACGCTGACGGCGGCGGTTCGGGGACCGCACGACCCGCCGGCCGTCCGCCTGAAACGGCCCGAGGGCACCATCGCGGCGGCGCGCCCCCGGTGCGGGGCTCGGACACCGCCGCCTCGCCATGCCCGGACGCCGCCGCCCCGCCGCGTGCGGGCACTCCGCGGCGGGCGACGTCGAGCGCCGGCCGCGGACGTGCTCATCGCTTAGCCCATGTGCGGGTAGCGGTGGTCGGTCGGCGGCACGAACGCCTCCTTGATCGATCGGCTGCTGGTCCACCGGACAAGGTTGAGGACCGAGCCGGCCTTGTCGTTGGTGCCGCTGGCCCTGCTCCCGCCGAACGGCTGCTGGCCGACGACCGCACCGGTCGGCTTGTCGTTGACGTAGAAGTTGCCGGCCGCGAACCGCAGCTTCTCGGCCGCCTCGGCGATGGCCTTGCGGTCCCGCGCGATGATCGAGCCGGTCAGCCCGTACGGGGCGGCGCTCTCCATCTGGGTGAGCACCCGGTCGTAGTCGGCGTCGTCGTACACGTGCACGGCGAGGATCGGCCCGAAGTACTCCTTCGTGAAGATCTCGTCCTCAGGGTCGGCGCTGTGCAGCACGGTCGGCTGGACGAAGTATCCCTCGCTGTCGTCGAGGCCGCCGCCGACGAGCACGTCGATGGCGTCGTGTGCCGTCGCCCGCTCGATCGCGGCCTTGTGCTTGGCGAGCGCCCGCTCGTCGATCACCGCGCCGCCGAACAGCGACAGATCCTCCGCGACGTTCCCGAACGTCAGCGACTCGACGGTGGCGAGGAAGTCGTCCCTCATGCCGTGCCACAGCGACCGGGGGATGTAGGCGCGGGATGCGGCCGAGCACTTCTGCCCCTGGTACTCGAACGCGCCGCGGATCAGCGCCGTGCTCAGCACCCGCGGGTCGGCCGACGGGTGCGCGACGACGAAGTCCTTGCCACCGGTCTCGCCGACGAGCCGCGGGTAGGTCCGGTAGCCGGCGATGTTCTCCCCGACCGTCCGCCACAGGTGCTGGAAGGTCGCGGTGGAGCCGGTGAAGTGGATGCCGGCCAGGTCGGGGTGCGGCAGGGCGACCTCGGAGACGGCCTCGCCGTAGCCGGTCACCAGGTTGATCACGCCGGGCGGCAGGCCCGCCTCCTCCAGCAGCCGCATCGTGAAGTACGCGGCGAAGGTCTGCGTCGGCGAGGGCTTCCAGACCACGACGTTGCCCATCAGCGCGACGGAGGTCGGCAGGTTGCCGGCGATCGCGGTGAAGTTGAACGGCGTGATCGCGACGACGAAGCCCTCCAGCGGCCGGTAGTCGGTGCGGTTCCACACGCCGGGCGAGGAGATCGGCTGCTGGGCGATCAGGGTGCGCGCGAACGAGGCGTTGAACCGCAGGAAGTCGATCAGCTCGCAGGCCGAGTCGATCTCCGCCTGCTGCACCGACTTGCTCTGCCCGAGGATCGTCGCGGCGTTGAGCGTGTGGCGCCACGGCCCGGCCAGCAGCTCAGCGGCGCGCAGGAAGATGGCGGCGCGGTCGTCGAACGACAGCGCCCGCCAGCCCGGCGCGGCCTCGCGGGCCGCGTCGATCGCCGCGCGCACGTCGTCGCCGGTCGCCTCGCGGATCTGCCCGAGCACGTGCCGGTGGTTGTGCGGCTCGACGACGTCGATCGGCCGGCCTGCTCCGGTGCGCCGCTCACCGCCGATCGTCATGGTCAGGTCGAGCCGTTCGCCGGCCAGTTCCTTGATCTTCGCCTCCAGGGCCGCGCGGTCGGCGCTGCCCGGGGCGTACGCCCGGACCGGCTCGTTGACGGGGGCGGGTACGTTCGTGACGGCGTCCATGAGGAGGCTCCCGGTCGGTGCTCGACGACATTGTCAGCGGTCCCTTGTGAGGTCCGTCCCGAGCATCGTACGCACGCCGCCACCCGAAGCGGCAAAACGCCCGTCCGTGCTGGTCAGATGTGGGCCGGCACGTCCGACAGGCGCTCCAGGACCGGCACGCCGAATTCGGCCAGCGCCTCGCGGCCCTGCGAGCCGCCGGCGTACAGCACGGCGCGCGCACCGACGTGCCGGGCGGCGACCGCGTCATCGACGCTGTCGCCCACGACCAGCACCTCGCCGGCGTCGACGCCGAGGACCTTGACGTGCCGCGCCATGAACTCGGCCTTGGAGTCGCCGGCCTCCTCCGGCCGCATGCCCTCGACCCTGCGGAAGACCCCGTCGATGCCGTGCTCGCGCACCGCGACGGTCAGCCGGTCGTGCCGCCACATGGACAGCAGCGACTGGGTGTGACCCGCCTCGGCGAGGAGCGCCAGCGTGCGCCGGGCGCCGGCGGCGAGGCCGCATCGCCTCATCAGGCGGTGGTAGGAGTCGTGGAACGCGGCGTCGAGCCGCTCCCACTCGCCGTCGCGCAGCGGGCGGCCCAGCAGCCGCTCGTAGCACGCCCAGATCGGCCGGGTGTAGACGGCGCGGAAGCCCGCCAGGTTCAGCCGCGGCAGGCCGTACGACAGGAAGATCTCGTTGGTGGCCTCGACGACGGCGTCGATGTCGTCGAAGAGCGTGCCGTTCCAGTCCCACAGGATGTGCGTCATTTCACCGGGAGCATAGAACGGCCCGCAGACGGTACGCCTCACCCGAGCCCATAACGCCCTCACCCTCCTCACCCGCTCCGCGGACGGCCTCGTTCCTCGGCCGTCCACTCCGCGTGTTCGTCGGGTTCAGGCGAGCAGGTGCGGCAGCTCCTGGGTGGCGTACCACATCAGCTCGTGGCCCGCGGCGCCGTCGACGGTGAAGCGCGCGTCGTCGTCGCCGGCGTCGGCGGCGGCCACCGCCGCGCGGGCCGCCCGCACGTCGGGCTCGGCCTCGGCGTCGTCGATGTGCCCGGACACGATGCGCTCGAACGGGATGGCCTCGGTGATCCGCACGGCGGCGCGGTCGCCGGCGGCGACGAGGTCGCGGGCCACCGGCACGACCGCCGTGTCGGGCACATCGGCGGCGATCACGACCCGGCGGGACGGCGCCTCCGGGTCGTCGGCGAGCAGCCGCAGCGACGCCTCCGCGGCATCGGACATCGCAGCGTACTCCAGCTCCTCCAGGTCGCCGGAGGCGTACCACTCGCGCAGCGCCGGGGTGACCGCGTAGGCGGTCAGCGGCGGCGGGCCGAGCCGGCGCTCGCGCAGCACGCGGGCCAGGTCGGTGAGCGTGGAGGGCAGATAAACACGCATGACCCTGGAGAGTGTGCCAGGACGGCGTCGCGAATGCGCGCCGTATCGCCGACGCCCGCGAACGTGCGGGCGCAGGTCATCCGAGCGGGAGGCCGAGCAACTCCTCCAGGCGGGCGAGCGTGGTCTCGACGTCCCGGTAGTGCACGCCGGTGATGCCGAGCTCCTCCGCCGCCCGCACGTTGTACTCGATGTCGTCGACGAACGCGCACTCCTCCGGCGGCAGGCCGATCAGGTCGAGCGCGTGATGGAAGATCGCCGGGTCGGGCTTGCGCAGGCGCACCTCGGAGGAGATCACGACGGCGTCGAAGAGCTCATCGAACAGCTCGCGAGGATAGGAGTTGCCCCAGGAGTTCGACAGCAGGCAGGTGCTGACACCGCCCGCCCGCGCCTTGCGCAACGCGTCGTACATCGGCTCGACCGGCTCGAAGGCGAGGAACATGCGGGTGAGCAACCCGTCGGCGGGCACCGGGCCGCCGCTGCGGGTGCGCAGCCGCGCGGCGAGGCGGCGCTCGAACTCCCCCGGCGTGAGCAGGCCGGTCTCCAGGCCGTGGATCGGATTGACCTCGCCGTCGCCGTCGTAGGCCTGCCGCACCCACTCGGTCATGACCAGGCGGTACGCGTCGGCGTCGACGTCCTCGGCCGCGAGCCACGCGGCGATCGTTTCCTTCAGCGGCGTGGTGAGCACGCCGCCCCAGTCGGTGATGAGTCCACGCACAGCCACGGGGTGATCGTAGACGTACCGGGCAATGATCACTGAATCGGGTTCTGTCACACTGGTGCGATGGACTTCGATCTGAGCCCGAAGGCGCGGGAGTACCTCGCGAATCTCCAGGAGTTCATGGACGAGCACGTCTACCCCGCCGAGCCGGTGTATGCGGCCTGGCGGGCGGCGAACGACCCGCACGAGCCGCCGCCGGTCGTCGAGGAGCTGAAGGCCGAGGCGCGCCGCCGCGGGCTGTGGAACCTGTTCCTGCCCGCCGAGTCGGGCCTGTGCGTGCTCGACTACGCCCCGCTGGCGGAGCTGACCGGCCGCTCCCCCGAGCTGGCCCCCGAGGCGCTCAACTGCGCCGCCCCGGACACGGGGAACATGGAGGTCTTGCACATGTTCGGCACCGAGGAGCAGAAGAAGCGGTGGCTGGAGCCGCTGCTGGCCGGCACGATCCGGTCGGGCTTCGCGATGACCGAGCCGGAGGTCGCCTCCTCCGACGCCACCAACATCCGGGCGTCGATCAGGCGCGACGGCGACTCGTACGTGGTGAACGGCCGCAAGTGGTGGACGTCCGGCGCCGCCGACCCCCGGTGCGCGATCTTCATCGTCATGGGCAAGACCGACCCTGATGCGCCGGCGCACCGGCAGCAGTCGATGATCCTGGTGCCCCGCGACACCCCCGGCGTCGAGATCGTCCGGCACCTGCCCGTCTTCGGCTATCAGGAGCAGCACGGCCACTCCGAGATCGTCTTCCGCGACGTGCGGGTCCCGGCGAGCAACCTGATCGCGGGCGAGGGCGACGGCTTCATGATCGCGCAGGCCCGGCTCGGCCCCGGCCGGATCCACCACTGCATGCGTGCCCTCGGCATGGCCGAGCGCGCCCTGACGCTGATGTGCGAGCGCGCCGTCTCGCGGGTGGCGTTCGGCAAGCCGCTCGCCCAGCAGGGCGTGGTCCAGCAGCAGATCGCCGAGTCGCGGATCGCGATCGAGCAGGCCCGGCTGATGGTGCTCAAGACCGCCTGGCTGATCGACCAGAAGGGCGTGAAGGAGGCTCGCACCGAGATCGCCGCCATCAAGGTGCTCGCCCCGCGGGTGGCGTTCGAGGTCATCGACCGGGCCATCCAGGTGCACGGCGGCATGGGCGTCTCCGACGACGTGCCGCTCGCCATGATGTGGACCCAGGCCCGCGCCATGCGCATCTTCGACGGCCCCGACGAGGTGCACCTGCGCAGCGTCGCCCGCCACGAGCTCAAGCCCTACCTGACCTGAGACCTCCCGCCCGGCCGGCCCCGGGCGCTCACCCCGGACGCCGAGGTCGGCACCGGGCCGTGCGCCCGGGGCCGGTCGAGGCGACCCGCCCTGGCAGCCTCCAGGGCCGTCGGCGCGGCTCCGGAGGATAGCGCCACCGGCACCACGGGGCGAATGATCACTTTGTCATGCCGGCCGTGAGGCCGGCGACGATCTGTTTCGTCGCGAGGAGGAAGAGCACCACGAGCGGAATGGTCGTGATGACCAGGCCGGC
The DNA here is from genome assembly GCA_048498315.1 of Actinomycetota bacterium. Classification (GTDB taxonomy): domain Bacteria; phylum Actinomycetota; class Actinomycetes; order Streptosporangiales; family Streptosporangiaceae; genus Actinoallomurus. The sequence continues at coordinate 39,964 of JBEHYF010000001.1, read as the reverse complement.
CGAGAGCTGGGCGTGTGCGGCCTCGAACTCGGCGAAGAAGCGGGTCAGGCCGGTCGGCAGCGTGTACTGGTCCTCGCGCAGCAGCACGAGCGGGAAGAAGAAGTCGTTCCACAGCGGGATGAACTGGAACAGCGCCACCGTGGTCAGCGCAGGCCGCACCATCGGCACCATCACGCTGCGGAAGATGCGCAGCTCCCCCGCGCCGTCGATGCGCGCGGCCTCCTCCAGCTCCATCGGGAGCTGCCGGAAGAACGCCGTCAGCACGAAGATCGAGAACGGCACGCCGCTGCCCGCGTACACGCAGATCAGCCAGAAACGCGTGTCGACGCCGGGCAGCGTGGCGCTGAGCGAGTTGACCAGGTAGAAGATCGGCACCGCGCCCAGCCGGATCGGCAGCATCAGGCCGGCGAGGAAGTACGAGGTCAGCACGGAGCGGCCGCGGAAGCGGTACCGCCCCAGCGGGTAGGCGGCCAGGACCGACACGCCGGTGCCCAGCACGACCGACCCGACGGTGATCACCACGGAGTTGACGAAGTAGGTACTGAAGTTCCCCTCGGACCAGGCGTGCACGTAGTTCTCGAACACCGGGCGCAGCGGCAGGCCGAGCGGCTTGCTCGCCAGGTCCTGCTCGGTGCGGAGCGAGTTGAACGCCATGATCACCAGCGGGGCCAGCGCGGCCACCGCGTACACCCACAGCAGGACGGCAGACGCCACGGCCCCGGCCCGGCCGCTGCGGTGCCTGCGGTCCGGCGCCTTGGCGGCGCGGGCCGCCGCGGGCGGCTTGTCCACCGCGACGGTGCTGCTCATCTGAGACGTTCCTCCATCCGGCGGAAGAACCGGTTGGCCACGAGGGAGATCCCGAAGATGAAGATGAACATGCAGACGGCCAGGGCGGACGACTGGCCGATCGCGTTCGCGTCGGGGTTCTCGAAGGCGGTGCGGTAGAACACCAGGCCGAGCACGTCGGTGGCGAACTGCGGGTTGCCCTGCGAGCCCTGCAGCGCGTAGATCAGGTCGAGCACGTTGAACGTGCCGATGAAGGTGAGCACGGTGACGATCCCGATCACCGGCGTGAGCAGCGGCAGCGTCACGCGGCGGAACACCTGCCACGACGACGCGCCGTCGGTGCGGGCGGCCTGCTCGTACTCGTCGGGGATGCCGGCGAGGGCGGCGCCGAACAGCAGCATGGGGAAGCCGACCCACTGCCAGGCGTTCACGAGGATCGCCACCGGCAGCGCCAGGTGCGGGTCACCGCGCCACGGCTGGGCCAGCGAGCCGAGCCCGACGGCGCGCAGCGCCGCGTTCACCGCGCCGAACTGCGGGTTCAGCATCAGCGACCACAGGTAGCCGACGACGATCGGGCTGACCAGGTGCGGCAGCGTGTAGGCGGTCTGCAGGAACCGCTTGCCGAACCGCGACCTGTGCAGCAGCACGGCGAACGCCAGGCCCGCGGTGGTCTCGATCAGCATCGTGCCGGCGAAGAACAGGACGTTGTGCCCGAACGCCCGCCAGATGTCCTCGCTCAGCGGGTACTTGGTGAAGATCTCGCGGAAGTTGGCCAGGCCGGCGAAGCCGGTCTGGCGGTTGCCCGTCCACGAGTAGGCGCTGTACTCGAACGCGGAGATCAGCGGGTAGACGATGAAGACCGTGTACAGCCCGAGGGCGGGCAGCAGGAAGGCGAGCAGCACCCGGCGGCGGGGGCGCCGCCCGCCGCCGGGTGCCGGAGCGGCTTTCAGCCGCCGGACGGCTTGAACCACGCCGAGATGCCCTTCTGGACGAGCCTGCCGGCGTCCGTGGCCGATGTGCCGTTCAGCATCTTCTGGAGGGCCAGGCCCTCCTGGTCACGGCCGAGCGGGTTCCCGTACCCGAAGTCGACGACCATCATGTACTGCGCGCCGTGGGTCTTGTAGTTCTGGTACGCCTGGGCGAGCAGCGGGTCGGTCGGGGTGACGCCGGGCACGAGCGAGATCTGCTTGAGGGTGCTCGCGAACAGCTGCCCGAATTGCGGGGTGGCCATCCACTTGACCAGGTCGATCGCGGCGGCCTTGTTCGGCGAGTGCGCGTTGACGCCGTACGAACCGTCGACGAAGCCGGAGGTCAGCGGGTGGTTCACGACGGCGCCGGGCGCGGGCGGGGCGTCGAAGAAACCGATCTGCAGGTCCGGCGCGGTCTGCTCGAACGGGCCGAGCTCGTACGACCCGCCGGGGTACATCGCGGCCTTGCCGCTGGTGAACAGCGTCTGCGCGTCAGGGTAGTCGACCGCGACCACCTTGTCCGGGTAGTACGGCTTGAGGCTGGTCGTGGTGCTCAGCGAGGCGGTGTAGTCGGGGTCGGTGAAGTTCTTCTTGCCGGACAGCACCGCCTGCTCGAACGCGTCGCCGCCATAGCGGGTGGCGCCGAAGATCTGGTGGTCGATGGCGAGCACCCACGGCTGCAGGCCGCTGGTGGCCAGCGGCGTGATGCCGGCCTTCTTGAGCTTCTCGCAGTCGGCGATGAACTGCGCCCACGTGGAGGGCGCCTGTATCCCCTGCTGAGCGAAGATCTTCTTGTTGTAGAGGATCTGGAGGGTCTGCAGCGCGTACGGGACGCCGTACAGCTTGCCGTCCTGCTTGCCCTTGGCCGCCTGGAGCACCTTCGGGTCCCAGCCGGAGACGTTCACCTGCCCGTCGAGCGGCGCCAGGTTGCCGGCGGTGATCAGCGACTGGATCGGGCCGTACGGCTTGAGCTGCACGACGTCGGGGCCGCCCTGGGTCTTCTTCAGCTCGTTGGGCAGCACGGTCAGGTACTCGGTGCTCTTGATCGGCTTGAAGTCGACGACGACCTTCGGGTGCGACTTCTCGTACACGGCGAAGATCTTCTTGTAGCCCGCGGTGTCCTCGGGCCGCCAGGACAGGACCGTGAGGTGAACCTTGCCCCCGTTGTTCTGGGTGCTCGGTGCGCACGCCGGGAGGAGGAGTGCGACGCCGAGCGCCGCCGCAAGCGTGCAGAACTTACGCATCTGGGGATCGACCTTTCTCTGCTTCCCCCGACTTTCGCTGTTCCTGCTCAGGCGTCGTCCGGATCCTGCGCATCGCCTCGCGCACCGAGCCGTCGGAGGCGGCCAGCGCCCGGGCGGCGCGCTCCGGCGATACGTCGCACAACAGGGAGACAAGGGCGGCGCGGGTGTCGCCGCCGGCTTCGGCCAGCACCGCCGCGCACGTTTCAGCGTCCATTCCGGTCGCCTCGATGAGGATTTTGATCAGCCGGCCGCGCAGCTTGGAGTTGAGCGCGTTCATGCTCACCATGAGGTTGGAGTACGTGCGGCCCAACCGCACCATGGCGGCCGTCGATATGGCGTTGAGCACGAGCTTGGTCGCCGTGCCCGCCTTCATCCGGGTCGAGCCGGCCACGACCTCCGGCCCGGTGTCGACCCCGATGTGCACGTCGACCTGGGAGCCGAACGCCGCCCGCGGGTTGGAGCTGAGCAGCACGGTGCGCGCGCCCCGCGCGGCGGCCGCGCGCAGCGCGCCGATGACGTACGGCGTGCGCCCGCTCGCCGCGATGCCGATCGCCAGGTCGCCGGCCCCGACGCCGGCCGCGTCGCGCGCGCCCTCCTCCTCGTCGTCCTCGACGTCCTCGACCGCCTGGGCCAGCGCGGACGGGCCGCCCGCGTGGTGCGCGATCACCCGGTCGGGCTCGATGCCGTACGTCGGCGGCAGCTCCGCGGCGTCCTGGAAGGCGAGCCGCCCTGACGTGCCGGCCCCGAAGTAGTGCACCCGGCCGCCGCCGCGCAGCGCCTCGACCGCGAGGTCGACCGCGGTGGCGACCTGGGGCAGCACCGCGGCGACCGCACCGGGGACCCGCTCGTCCTCGGCGTTGATCAGCCGCAGCATGTCGAGGGTCGGCAGCAGGTCGATGTCGATGGTGCGCGGGTTACGGCCCTCGGTGGGGACGTCGTTGAGCACACCGACGGGGATACGGTCGATCACCGGCGCCTCCGCTCGGGACGCACGCGGCGGACCCGAACGGCCTCGCGGGTCGCCTCAAGATGCTCGCGCGTCGGTTCGTACGTGCGCTGCGCGACGCCGACGAACACGCAGTCGATCACGGTGAGCTGGGCCAGCCGGCTCGCCGTGGCCCCCGACCGGAAGGTCGTCTCCCGCGCCGCCGTGGTGAGGACCAGGTCGGCGACGTCGGCGATCGGGGAACGCGGGTAGTTGGTCAGCGCGACGGTGGTCGCGCCGCGGCGCTTGGCCAGGCCGAGCGCGTCGATGGTGTCCACCGTGGTGCCGGTGTGGGAGATGCCCATCGCGACGTCACCGGGCTGGAGCACGGCCGCGCTGGTCAGCATGATGTGCGCGTCGGACCAGGCGTAGGAGGTGCGCCCGATGCGGTGCAGCTTCTGCTGGAAGTCCAGGGCGACGAACGCGCTGGCGCCGACGCCGTAAACGTCGACGCGGCGGGCCTCGGTGATCGCATCGACGACCCGCTCCAGGGCCTCGATGTCGAGCTGGTTGGCGGTCTCCTCGACGGCGCGCGCGTCGGCGAAGGCGATCTTCTCGACGACCTGCTGGAGCGTGTCGTCGGCGCTGATGTCGCTGCCGATCGTGCGGCCCTGCGTGACGCTCTGCGCCCGCCCGGCCTCGGTGGCCAGCGTGAGCCGCAGCTCCGGGTAACCGGCGAAGCCGATCGCCCGGCAGAACCGGATGACGGTCGTCTCGGAGGTGCCGCACGCCTGGGCGAGCTCGGTGATCGTGGAACCCGCGACCGCTTCTGGGTCGTCGATGACGCGCTGCGCCACCCGCGCCTCGGCGGGCGGCAGCGATGGTAGGAGAGAACGGACGCGCACGACGGTGCTCAGCGGAGACGCCCCGTCGGCCCCCGGACGCGGTTCGGCCCCGGCCTTCTTCATGCAAGAAAGTTACTTACGTAAACGCTTCGCTGTCAACGGGCGATGCTCTACCGTCACTACGTGTGCGCTAAACCAAGCGGTCCCTACGTGGCCGGCGTCGACGCCGGCGGCACCCGCACGCGGGCGGCCATCGTCACGCTCGACGGCGTCGTCGCAGGCTACGGCACCGGCCCGGGTGCCAACCCGAACTCCGGCGGCGGCGGTGCCGGCGAGCTCGCCGACGCGCTGACCGCCGCGCTCACGGCCGCGATCAAGGATCTCGATCCGGGGCTCGTCGCCGGCGGCGTCTTCGGCATCGCCGGCGCGGGGGCCGCGAACCGCCCGCGCGCGGTCGCCGCCGCCCGGGCCGCCTGGGACGCCGCGGGCATCACCGGCGAACCCGAAGTGATCACCGACATCCCGGTGGCGTACGCGGCCGGCAGCGCCGAACGGGTCGGCCTCGTGGTCTTCGCCGGGACCGGCGCGGGCGCCGCCGTGATCAACGCTGGGGAGATCGAGCGGCGCGCCGACGCGAACGGCTACCTGATCGGCGACGAGGGGTCCGCGGTGTGGATCGGCCGCGAGGCCGTCCGCGCCGCGATGCGCGCCTACGACGGCCGCGGCCGCGCCACAGTGCTCGCCGAGACGGTGCCGCGTGCCCTGCTCGGCGACGCGGCCGGGCCGCTCCTGGCCGGCCTGGCCCCGGACGTCACCGCGCCGACCGGCGCCCCGACCGCGGGCCGTACGTGGTCCGGAACCGGCCTGCCCCAGGCGATCATCAGGGAGGTCTACGCCGCGCAGCCCGCGGCGATCGGCCGGATTGCCCCGCTCGTGAGCGCGGCCGCCGAGGCGGGCGACCCGGTGGCCGCCGGCATCGTCGACGAGGCCGTCAGCCACCTGCTCGAATCCGCCGACGCCGTGCGTCCCGCACTGGACGACCTGCTCGTCGGGCGGCGGACCACCGGCGCGCGTGAAGGAGCCGGCGCGCGGCAAGGGGCCGGCGGGCGGCACGAGGCCGGCGGGCGGACCTTGGGCGCCGCGCCGGAGAACAGCGGCGGACCGGAAGGGAGCGCCGGGTACGGCCTCGTCGTCGCCGGGTCGCTGCTGGAGAGCGGGCCGGTCGCCGACGGCGTGCGCACGGGCCTGGCCCGGCGGTTCGGCACCGAACCCGCCACGGCGGGTGACGGAGCCCTGGGCGCGGCACGGCTGGCAGCGCACCGTCTGGCGCGCGGGTGCGGTGACCAGATGCGTTCACGGGGCTGAGGCCCCGGTCGGTCTCGCCGCGCCGCGCGCCCGGCTCACGGTTGCGGGCCGGGTTGCCGGGCCGCGTGCACCGTTCGACCGCAGTGGCCCCACAGGCCGGAAGGCGGTGGCCCGTCGCGTCACCGGACCGGGTGGCCGGTGGTGGCCCCTGGTGCACCACGGGGGCGGCGGGCCGCGCCGCCCCCGTGGGCGTTTCTCGGTCGGCGCGGGCGGCCGTCCGGCCGGGTTCTCGTCGTCCCGGCCGGGCGTCACCGGCCCGTGCCGCTCACTTCGTGGGGAAGGTCAGCCCGTACCCGAACGGGTAGAGGGTCTGGTCCGGGTGGCCGGCCACCGGGATCATCACCGGCAGCCTGCCCCGCGGCGAGATCTCGCCGAAGATCACCTTCGTCAGCGCCTCCAGCGACGCCGGCGTGTAGCCGTACGTCACGAGGTAGGTGGAGACCTCCGGGAAGTACCCGATGTCGTACGCGTCGCGGACCGATGCGACGATCACCGGCTTGCCCGTCGCCACGAGCGCGTGGACCAGGTTCTGCTGTGCCTTGCTGTTCCACGCCGCGTTGGTGGTGACCACGGTCAGGTCATTGGCCTTCGCCTGCGCCACGGCCTGGTCGATCGTCGCCTGAGACGGGCTTGTGCCGGTCGACAGCACGGAGGTGACCGGGCCGCGCCCCCGGATGTCGTCGGCGAGCGTCTGGGTCGTCACGACGCCGTAGCCGGTGACGAACACCTTGCGGCCGTCCTCGGGCAGCGGCAGCAAGGCGTTCTTGACCAGGGTGGTCGTCTTGTCGGTGATCCGCTGCTCGGTCCGCTGGTGCGCCGGCGTGCCGACGACCTTGGGAACCCTGCTCTCGTCCACGTACGGGTGCTGGAACAGGCCGTGCTTCATCTTAAGCCGCAGGATCCGGTAGACGGACTGGTCGATGCGGGCCTCGCTGAGCTCGCCGCTCTTCACGGCGTTCAGCACGGCGTCGTACTGCAGCTTGAACAGGCCGTTGCCGTCGGCGTCCGTCGGCGGCTTGAGCAGCTCGTCCACGCCCGCCTTAAGGGCCAGCACCGGCACGCGGTCGTCGCCGTACTTGTCACGGACGCCCTGCATGCCGAGCGCGTCGGTGACCACCACGCCGCCGTAGTGGAGCTGATCGCGCAGGATGCCGGTGATGATCGGCTTGGACAGCGTCGCCGGGTCGCCGGACGGGTCCAGCGCCGGGACGATGATGTGCGCCGTCATGATCGAGTCGACGCCGTGCGCGATGTCGGCCTTGAACGGCGGGAGGTCGATCTTCTCCCACTGCTCTTTGGTGTGGTTGATGATGGGGACGCCGGTGTGGCTGTCGACGTCGGTGTCGCCGTGGCCCGGGAAGTGCTTGGCCGTCGGGATCACGCCGGCCGCCTGGTAGCCGTCGACCTCCTCGGAGGCGAACTTGGCGACCAGCGACGGGTCGGAGCCGAACGACCGAACGCCGATGACCGGGTTGGCCGGGTTGACGTTCACGTCGGAGTCGGGGGCGTAGTCGGTGTTGATGCCGATCGCCTTGAGCTCCTCACCGGTGATCTTCGAGGCGGTGTACGCGTCGTGCGGGGAGCGTCCGGCGCCCAGCGCCTGGCTGCCGGGGAACTGGGTGAACGGCGCCGGGACGCGGCTGACGATGCTGCCTTGCTCCTGGTCAGCGGCGATGGTGACCGGGATCGGCACCCGCTGGTGCATCGCGGCCTGCTGGATGCCGTTGGACAGGTGCGCGACCTGCTGCGGGCTCACGATGTTCGGCGGATCCACCGAGTAGTAGATGATCCCGCCGGGATGGTACTTGGCGATCAGCTGCTGGGCGTTGTCGACGCCGTACAGCTTCTGATTGGCGGCGACGTCGGAAGGGTTCTCGGTGTCGGCGGTGGTGCCGTACACCTGGAGGACGAACAGCTGGGCGACCTTCTCCTCCAGCGTCATCCGGTTCAGGATCCGCATGATGCGGGGGTCTTTACCGGGCATGGGCGCGGCCTGCGCGGCGCCCATGCCCAGACCGGCCAGGGCCACGAACGACGCCGTGCTGAGCGCCGCGAGCCGTCGGCGACGGGACATCGGTACTCCTTTCGCCCCCGAGGTAACGCGAAAGAAAGAAAATGACTGGCCTAGACCAGCCGTTGAAAGTTAGTCACGCGCGATCACGCGCGTCAACGATCACAGGGTCACACTCGCGTCACCGATCGGCACGGACGCCGTCCGGTACCGGTCACCGCCCGAGCGCGGCAGCCCTCGGCACCGGTCACCGACAAGGAACGGCGCCGGACGGCGACGGCGCCGGGCCGCGCAGGACGCGGCCGGGTGCGGGATGCAGACGACCGCCAGGCCCGGCCGGGCGGCGCTGATGCGGCCCGACCTCACCGCCGCCGGCACCGCACGGTAGGCCGTGGCCAGGCTCGGCGGCATGAGCAGCACGCCGGCCGGATCGCCCGCACCGCCGCCCCTGCGCGCACGCAGGCCCTACGGCCGCGATCGGCGGCCGTCACCGGTCGGCGCGGACGTCCGCGGCGACCTTCCGGGCGGCGGCCCGGTGCTCCTTGGACCCGACGATCCGGGAGGCCTGGGCGACGTCGACGTACGGCGAGCGGAAGAACCCGCGCTCCTCCTTCAGGCGGAGGATGCGGGTGACCGCCTCGTCCAGCCTGGTCTCGCTGATGCGGCCCGACCTCACCGCCGCCAGCACCGCACGGTAGGCCGTGGCCAGGCTCGGCGGCATGAGCAGCATGTCGGCCCCGGCGCGGATCGCCCGCACCGCCGCCTCCGCGGCCCCGTACTTGATGCGCGCCCCGGCCATGCTGAGCGAGTCGGTGACGACCACCCCGTCGTACCCGAGCCTGTCGCGGAGCAGCCCGGTCAGCACCTTCTTCGACATCGTCGCCGGATCGCCGGAGCCGTCCAGGCCCGGCACCACGATGTGCGCCGTCATGATCAGGTCCGTGTGGTGCGCGATCGCCGTCTTGAAGGGCGGCGCGTCCAGCCGCTCCCACGTGCTCATCGAGTGCCGGATGACCGGCAGGCCCGTGTGGCTGTCGACGTCGGTGTCGCCGTGGCCCGGGAAGTGCTTGGCGGTGGTCGCGATCCCGGTGGCGCGGTAGGCGTCCACCGCGACGCCGACCAGGTGGGCGACCACCTTGGGGTCGGCGCCGAACGAGCGCACCCCGATCACCGGATTGCGGGGGTTGACGTTGACGTCGGCGACCGGAGCGAAGTCGAGGTTGATGCCGACCGCGCGCAACTCCTCGCCGGTGACCCGGGCGGCGGTGCGCACGTCGTCGTCAGGGTTCTTCGCGGAGGCGAGCGCCTTGTTCGTCGGGAAGCGGGTGATGTACGGCAGGCGTGAGACGATGCCCTGCTCCTCGTCGGTGCCGAGGAGCAGCGGGATCCCGGTCTTCATCGCCGCCTTCTGCAGCCCGTTCGACAGCTCCGCGGTCTGCCGGGCGGTGCGCAGGTTCTCGGTGAAGTAGATGAGCCCGCCGGGGTGGTACCGCTCGATCATGGCCGCGCCGGCGGCCGGTCGCGTCCCGGCGACGGTCGGGATGAACAACTGCCCGACCTTCTCCTCGGTGGACATGCGGCTCACCATCGCCGCCACCGGGTCGGACGTCGGCGTGGCTGTGGCCGTCCGGTGCCCGGACGCAGCGGCGCCGGGACGGTGGTCGTCCGAACGCGCATCGGTCGCGCACGCCGACGCGGTCACGGCCACCGTCGCAAGGACGGCGGCGGTCATGGTTCTGCTTCCCAGAGCCCATCGCACCCGCTCGACGCTAACCGTGGCTCCGCGCCACGACAAACGCCCCGGTCCGACGGCCGGCTCGGGCGGAGCGGGCGGCGCAGCCGGCTCGGGCGGTCGGACGGCACAGGCGGGGCGGGCGGAGCGGCCGATGCCGCCACCGTGGCGGGTGCGGCGTTCAGCCGGAACCGAGCAGCCGCGCCGCGCGATCGGCCCGCCGACCGCGCGGCCGCCGTACCCAGAACCACCACCCCGGTCAGAGCACGGGCGGCGTGCTCGGTCGCGAGGGGTCGACGTGGTCCGCGATGGCGGTCCCGAAGGGAGGCGCGTCCGGCCGCTCCGACGATGCGACGCGCGTGCCGCGTGCGGTGTCGGCTACAGGCCGACGGCGCCGAGACCAGGAAGCTCCGCGCGAGCCGCCGTACGGGCGGCGGCGGCGTCGGTGGCGTGCCGGGCGGCGGCCGCGGCACGGCGGCACTGGCCGAGGGTGTGCGCGGCCAGGGCGGCGCGGACGAACGGCAGCGCCGGTGGGCTCATCGACAGCGAGGTGACGCCAAGGCCGGTCAGCACGCAGGCCAGCGCCGGGTCGGCGGCCGCCTCGCCGCACACGCCGCACGGGCGGTTCGCGCCGGCCGCCGCCGCGGTGGCGAGGGCGACGAGGTCGAGCAGCGCCGGCTGCCAGGGGTCCTGAAACCGCGCCAGCGCGCCGACCTGCCGGTCGGCGGCGAAGGCGTACTGGGCCAGGTCGTTCGTGCCGATGCTGAAGAACGCCGCCTCGGCCGCCAGGTCACCGGCCCGCAGCGCGGCCGCCGGAATCTCGATCATGACGCCGGCGCGGTCGATCCCCGCCGCGCGGCAGGCGGCGGCGAACGCGCGTGTCTCCTCCAGGTCGGCGACCATCGGCGCCATGACCGCCGACTCGACGTCCAGGCCCGCGGCGGCGCCGGCCAGCGCCCGAAGCTGCGTCTCCAACACCTCCGGGTGCAGGCATGCCATCCGCAGGCCGCGCTCGCCGAGCGCCGGGTTGGGCTCGGCGCCGGGCGGCGGCAGGAAGGCCAGCGGCTTGTCGGCGCCGGCGTCCAGCGTCCGCACGATGACGTGCGGGAACGCCGCCAGCACCGGTCGGTAGGCGGCCTCTTGCTCCTCCCGCGACGGCGGCGTCACGCGCCCGAGGAACAGGAACTCGGTGCGGAACAGCCCGACGCCCTCGGCGCCGTACGCGACCGCCGCGTCGACGTCGCCGGGGCCGCCGACGTTGGCCAGCAGCGGCATCGGATGGCCGTCGCGGGTGCCGCCCGGCCCGGTCGCGGCCGTCGCCGCCGTGCGCGCCGCGGCCGACGCCCGCGCGGCCGCGACCTCGTGGCCGACCGGGTCCGGGCGCACCTCGCCGGTGAGCCCGTTGACGAGGACGGTGGTGCCGTCGGCCAGGCCGGTGCAGCCGGCACAGCCGACCACGGCGGGCACGCGCATCGCGCGGGCCAGGATGGCGGTGTGGCTGGTCGGCCCGCCCTCCTCGGTGACCAGCGCCAGCACCTTCGATCGGTCCAGCAGCGCCGTGTCGGCGGGCGCGAGGTCGCGGGCGACCAGCACGAACGGCTCGTCGGAGTCCGGCACGCCGGGGACGGGCAGGCCGAGGAGCCGCGCGACGGCCCGGTCGCGGATGTCGTCGATGTCGGCGACCCGGGCGGCCAGGTACTCCCCCGCGGCGGCGAGGGTCTCGCGGAACCAGCCGAACGCCTCGTACACCGCGCGCGGCGCGGACAGCCCGCTCTCGATGCGCTGCCCGACCAGGCCGGCCAGGCCCGGGTCGCGGGCCATCATGGCCTGCGCGCCGAGCACGTCGCGGGCCTCGCCGCCCGCACGCACGCCGCGCTCCTCCAGGTCGGCGGCCACGGCCTCAAGCGCCTCCAGCGCCCGGCGCCGCTCGGCGGGCGCGTCACCGGTGCGGCGGTCGCCGGCGGGCGGTTCGGGCACCGCGCCGGCGATGCAGCGCACCGGGCCCGCGGCGGTGCCGGGGCTGACCCCGGTGCCCCGGAGCGCCTCAGGCGCCATCGCTGCTGACCAGGCCGGCCAGCTCGTCGAGCAGCGCGTCGGCGCCGCCGCCCTCGGCCGTGATGACGATCTCGTCGCCGTGCCGGACGTCCAGGCCGATGACCGACAGGATGCTCTTGGCGTTGACCGGGTCCTTGCCCGGCTTGGCGACGGTGACATCCAGGGGTGTTCGGGTGGCGGCCTGGACGAACAGCGCGGCCGGCCGGGCGTGCAGTCCTACCGTGGTCTCGACCTTGACGCGGCGCTCGGCCATCTGGTCCTCCTGATCACTGATCCGTCTGGGTCACCTTGTCGAGCCCGCGCGGGACGTCGGGATCGATCCCGAGCCTGCGGGCCAGCACCTCGGTGAGCAGCTGGCCTGGCACGATCAAGGCGAGGGGCGATACCCACTCTGGCAGATCCGGACCAGGCAGTGCGCATGAGGTCACCTTCGGCAATGCGCCACCGCCGCCCACGCCGTACGCCCGCGCGCCCGCCGCGACGACCCGCTCTGCCAGCGCGACCGTCCCCGCCAGCGTCGGGCCGGAATCGGCGGCGACCAGGATCGCCGGGGTGCGGTCGTCGACGACCGCGATCGGGCCGTGCAGCAGGTCGGCGTACGACAGGCCCATGGCGCTCAGGTAGCAGGCCTCCTTGAGCTTGAGCGCCAGCTCCAGCGCTGTGCCGTAGGCGATGCCGCGCCCGGAGACGACGACACCCTGCACGCCCGCGAGCCCTTCGACGATCTGCGCCAGGCCCGGCGACTCCTCGGTCACCGCGATCAGGCGTTCCACCTCGTCCGGCACCCGGCGCAGGTCGGCGATCTCCAGGTCGCCGTCGGCGACGCGGGAGCCGATGGCCAGGCCGAGCACGGCCAGCGCGGCGAGCTGGGTCGTGTACGTCTTCGTGGCCGGAACCGCCACCTCCGCGCCGGCCCGCGTGACCAGCGCGACCTGGGCGGACTCCGCCAGCGGCGAGCAGGCGCCGTTCGTCACCGCGATCGTGCGGGCGCCGCAACCGGCGGCCCAGTCGAGCGTCTCGACGATCTCCTCCGTGCGACCCGACTGGCTGATCGCCACGGCGAGCACGCCGGACAGGTCGATCTTCTTCTTGTACGCCGTGGCCACCGACGGGGACGCAAGCGTCGCCAGCCGGCCGGCGTGCGTCTGGATCAGGTAGCTGCCGTAGACCGCTGCGTTGTCGGACGAGCCCCGGGCGATGAACAGCACCTGCCGGGTCTCCCGGGCGAGCAGCTCGATCTCCGGCATCTGGGGCAGGAGCGCGTCGAGGGTGGCGCGCAGGGCGGCCGGCTGTTCGCCGATCTCGGACCGCATGCGAGAAGTGCTCACCTGGGCTTCCCCATCTCTCGGCACGGTGATCGTGTCGTTACGCCTTCGTAGTCCTGACCTGCGTTGACACTGCGTTCTGACCTGTGGTCTAGTCCGGACTAGACCAGTAGCACCCTACTTCAAACCCAGCTGCCAGAGGTACCCATGGGGACGATCGATCCCACCAGTCCAGTGCCCAAGTACTTCCAGCTCCGCGGCATCCTGCTGGAGCTGATCGAAGACGCGGAGCTGCCCGTCGACGCACCGATCCCGTCGGAGCGCGAGCTGTGCCAGCGGTTCGGCCTGTCGCGGATGACCGTCCGCCAGGCTGTCGACCATCTCGTCACCGAAGGACGCCTCTACCGCGTCCCGGGCAAGGGAACGTTCGTCGCCCGGCCCAAGATCGAGATGCCGCTGCGCCTGGTCTCCTTCACCGAGGACATGCGCGCCCGCGGGCTCGAACCCGGCGCCCGCGACCTCGGCCACCGCACGACGAAGGCCAACGCCCACCTCGCGCGGATCTTCGGCGTGCCCGTCGGCACCGGCGTGCACGTCATCGAGCGGCTGCGCACCGCCGACGGCGAGCCCATGGCGGTGGAGCGGTCCCAGATCCCGGCGACCGTCGCACCCGGCCTGCTCGACATCCCGCTCGGCGACGTGTCCCTGTACGACATTCTGGAGAAGCGGTTCGGGGTCGTGTTCGACGCGGGCGAGCAGACCATCGAGGCCGGCCTCGCCGACGCGGCCGACGCGCGGCTGCTCGAACTGCCGCGCGGCAGCGCCGTGCTGCTGCTCCAGCGCCGGTCGTTCATGAACGGCACATGCGTCGAGCTGGCCGTCTCCACCTACCGGGCCGACCGCTACCAGATCCGCGGCACCCTGGAGATCCCCCGCCGCCGGACCGCCCGCACCTAGTCCCGCCCTTTCTGGCCGGATCCGGCCAGGATGTATCTACGCGCTGCTTCGGGCCTCTTGTTGTCGGCCGCCACCCGGCGGCCCGACAGCAACGGAGGTCCCCATGCGCAGACGTCGACCCGCACGCCGGCCCGCGCCGATCCGCCTGATCCCGTACGGCGGCACCGCCTCGCGCGGGATCGCGGTGCACGGATCGCTCGCCATCGCCCTGGACTCCGGCCCGCCGCCGGGCGGCGCCCGCGCCCCGCTCGGCGCCGTCCGCGCCCGCGCTCCGCTGACCGTGGTCCGCGACGGCCGTCCGGACCTGCGGGCGGACGCCCGCCTGCTGGCCCGGCTGGTCATCGAGGTGCTGGCCGGCCTGCGCCCGTACCACCACCTGGCCGGCCGTACGACGCCGGACCTGTTCGAGCACCTGAACGGGTTCGCCGCCCGGATGCCGACGCGGGCGATGCCCCGCCTCAGAACCGTCCGCGTCTGCGCGCCGGCACCCGGCGTGGCGGAGGTGACCGCCCTCGCGACGTTCGGGCCGCGGGTGCACGCCGTGGCGTTACGGCTGGAGTACGACCGCGGCCGGTGGCGCTGCGCCGCGATCGAGACGGCCGTCCCGCCGGCCTGAGCACCAACCGCCGGATGCCCGGTTCCCGCCCTCGGGGGCACGCCCCGGCGCTCTCGGGAACCGGGCACGCCCGGTGCCACCGGGGGGCACGCCCCGTGCCGCCCTCAGAGATACGCCCGGCGCGCCCTGGGGGACGCCCGTTCCGGCCCGGTCGCGCTCGTGGCAGGCGGGTCCGGCCCCCGCGAGGGCGCATCAGGCCTCAGCCGGGCTCTTTCCCGGAGCCCGCGAGCAGGTCCGCCCGGACTCGCCCGCGGGCCCGGGCCCGCCCGTCCCCGGACATGCGAACGGCCCCGGGCGGACGGATCGCCCGGGGCCGTTCGTTCGCCCTGTGTCAGGCGCGGTTCGCGCCGCCGTGGCAGCGCTTGTACTTCTTACCCGAACCGCAGGGGCACGGGTCATTGCGCGAGACGTTGGCGTAGATGTCGTCGGACTTCTCGGTGTGGGTCTCCACGCCGCCCTCGCCGTCGACCGTCGGCGCCGTGTAGTTCAGCGCCTGCGGCCGCGCGGACTCGCCGAGGCCCTTGGCCATGATCTCCGGCGCGCCGCCGACCGTGGCCGACAGCTCGACCGGGGCCTCGCCGACGCCGGTCACCGCCGGCGCCTCCTCCTCGGCGATCTCGACCTCGAGGTTGAACAGATAGCCGACCGACTCCTCCTTGATGCCCTCGAGCATCGCCGAGAACATGTCGAAGCCCTCGCGCTGGTACTCCACCAACGGGTCGCGCTGCGCCATGGCGCGCAGGCCGATGCCCTCCTGGAGGTAGTCCATCTCGTACAGGTGCTCGCGCCACTTGCGGTCGAGGACGGACAGGACGACGCGGCGCTCCAGCTCGCGCAGCACCTCCGGCCCGAGTTCCTCCTCGCGGCGGGCGTACGCGGCCTGGGCGTCCTCGCTGATCTTCTCGGTGAGCATCTCGGCGGTGAGCCCGGCTTGGCCACCGGCCTCCTCGATCAGATCGTCGGCGCTGATCGAGATCGGGTAGAGCTGCTTGAACGCCTTCCACAGCTTGTCGAGATCCCACTCTTCGGGGAAGCCCTCGGCCGTGGCCGCGGTGATGTAGCCGGCCACCACCTCGTCGATCATGTGCTTGATCTGCTCGTGCAGGTCGGCGCCCTCGAGGACCTTGCGGCGCTCGGCGTAGATCACCGTGCGCTGGCGGTTCAGCACCTCGTCGTACTTCAGGACGTTCTTGCGGATCTCGAAGTTCTGCTGCTCGACCTGGTGCTGGGCGGACCGGATGGCGTTCGAGACGATCTTGGACTCGATCGGCACGTCGTCCGGGATGTTGAGGCGGGTCATGATCGCCTCGACCCGGGCGGAGTTGAACAGCCGCATAAGGTCGTCTTCGAGCGAGAGGTAGAACCGCGACTCGCCCGGGTCGCCCTGGCGGCCGGACCGGCCGCGCAGCTGGTTGTCGATGCGCCGCGACTCGTGTCGTTCGGTGCCGAGGACGTACAGGCCGCCGAGCGCGACGACCTCGTCGTGCTCCTCCTTGACCGCCTTCTTGGCCCTCTCGATCGCCTCCGGCCAGGCCTTCTCGTACTCCTCCGGAGTCTCGAGCGGGGACAGGCCGCGGGCGTGGAGTTCCTTGTCGGCGATGTGGTCGGGGTTGCCGCCGAGCATGATGTCGGTACCACGGCCGGCCATGTTGGTCGCGACCGTGACGGCGCCCTTGCGGCCCGCCTCGGCGACGATCATCGCCTCTTTCTCGTGGTACTTGGCGTTCAGCACCTCATGCGGCACGCCGCGCCGCTTGAGCATGCGAGACAGCTTCTCGGACTTGTCCACCGACGTGGTGCCGACCAGGACCGGCTGGCCCTTGTCGTGCCGCTCCTTGATGTCTTCGACCACGGCCTCGAACTTGGCCTGCTCGGTCTTGTAGACGACGTCGGGGACGTCACGGCGGATCATCGGCTTGTTCGTCGGGATCGGGACGACGCCGAGCTTGTAGATCTTGTTGAACTCCGTCGCCTCGGTCTGCGCCGTACCGGTCATGCCGGCGAGCTTCTCGTACAGGCGGAAGAAGTTCTGCAGGGTGATCGTCGCGAGCGTCTGGTTCTCGTCCTTGATCGGCACGCCCTCCTTGGCCTCGATGGCCTGGTGCATGCCCTCGTTGTAGCGCCGGCCGTGCAGGATGCGGCCGGTGAACTCATCGACGATCAGGACCTCGCCGTTGCTGACGATGTAGTCCCTGTCCTTCTTGTACAGCTCCTTGGCCTTGAGGGCGTTGTTGAGGAAGCTGACCAGCGGCGTGTTGACCGAGTCGTACAGGTTGTCGATGCCGAGCCAGTCTTCGACCTTCTCGACGCCGGACTCCAGGATGCCGACCGTGCGCTTCTTCTCGTCGACCTGGTAGTCGCCGTCCTCACCCTCGGGGCCGTCGGTGGCGCGCTTCAGCCGCGGTACGATCTTGGCGAACTCGACGTACCACCTGGAGTTCTGCTCGGCCGGGCCGGAGATGATCAGCGGCGTGCGCGCCTCGTCGATCAGGATGGAGTCGACCTCATCGACGATCGCGTAGTGGTGGCCGCGCTGGACGCACTCCTCCAGGCTCCAGGCCATGTTGTCGCGCAGGTAGTCGAAGCCGAACTCGTTGTTGGTGCCGTAGGTGATGTCGGCGGCGTAGGCCTTGCGGCGCTCCTCCGGCGTCATGTCGGCGAGGATCACGCCGACCTCGAGGCCGAGGAACTGGTGCACGCGGCCCATCCACTCGGCGTCGCGCTTGGCCAGGTAGTCGTTGACCGTGACGACGTGGACGCCCTTGCCGGACAGGGCGTTGAGGTACGCCGGGAGCACGCAGGTGAGGGTCTTGCCCTCACCGGTCTTCATCTCGGCGATGTTGCCCATGTGCAAGGCCGCCCCGCCCATGATCTGCACATCGAAGTGGCGCTGGCCCAGCGTGCGCTTGGCGGCCTCGCGGGCCGTGGCGAAGGCCTCGGGAAGCAGGTCGTCGAGGGTCTCACCGTCGGCGAGGCGCTCCTTGTACTGATCGGTGAGCGCGCGCAGCTCCGCGTCGCTCATCTCGACGAAGTCTTCCTCGATCGAGTTGACCTGGTCGGCGATCCGCTTGAGCTTACGCAGGACTTTGCCCTCGCCAGCGCGAAGGATCTTGTCGATGACTACTGGCACTCTCGGGAGCTCCTCGAACCATTCGTGGAATCGCCGGGGGTCGTGTCCGGCACTCCATACACGACCCGTACGGTGTCATCGTAGGCGAGTCCAACCGTACAGCGGGACGACGTGGATATCACGGCTCTCGGGCACTCCCGCGGCGGCACCTGGGTTTATGGTGGTCCGAGCGTGGATTCGCCTTACAGATCGGAACGTAGCAGTGCGTTCGCCCAGCGAACGCGCATCTCCCGGGGAGGAAAACATGGCCGAAGGTTCGCACGCGGGTCGCCTCGGCTCATGGATCGTCGTGGTCCTGATGTGGATCGGTTTCATCGTCGGCGGCGTCGCCCTGGTGACCGGTCCTACGTGGTGGCTCTTCTGGACGGCCGTGGGCATCGTCGCCATCGGCGGCATCCTGGGCCTGGTCGTGCGCATCTTCGATGACGTGATCATCGACGCGCCACGCGTCATCCCCGAGGAGCCGCACCCGGCC
Source organism: Actinomycetota bacterium (assembly GCA_048498315.1). Lineage (GTDB taxonomy): Bacteria > Actinomycetota > Actinomycetes > Streptosporangiales > Streptosporangiaceae > Actinoallomurus. The sequence continues at coordinate 21,590 of JBEHYF010000001.1, read as the reverse complement.
GTGCTGCGGGCGCGCGGCAAGGAGGGCCAGGGCGGCCCTGGCCACGCGACCGACCCGTCCACCGACAAGTGGCACGGCTGAGACCGACCACAGGCACCGCGCACCCGGCCGCGCGGACCGCCCGGGCCGCCAGGCCCGACCGGTCCGCGCGGCCGTTTCGTCCGTACGGACTGCCGGCGGCCGCGCCGCTGCGCGGCCGGGAGGGCCGTTCCGTCGGTGCGGCCTCCTACGATCGGCGCCATGCCGACCTTCGAGCTCACCGTCGACGAGGCGCGCCGGATCCAGCTCCGCGCCCAGGGCCTCCTCGGGCGCCCGCCGATCACACTGCCGGCCGCGCCGCGCGGCGACCCCGGCGCCCGCCGCACCCTCGGCACGCTGCGCCACCTCGGCGCCGTACAGCTCGACACGATCGCGGTGCTGGCCCGCTCGCACGAGCTGGTCGCCTACGCCCGGCTCGGCGCGATCGGCCGTGACAGCGTCGAACGCGCCTACTGGAACGGCACCGCCGCGTTCGAGTACTGGTCGCACGCGGCCTGTGTGCTGCCGATCGACGACTGGCCCCTGTACGCCTTCCGCCGCCGTCAATACCGCCGCAGGGGCTACCACTGGCACCGCACGCCCGAGCGTGCCTGCGCCGACGTGCTGGCCCGGCTGCGCGCCGAGGGCCCGCTGACCGTCACCGGCCTGGGCGGCGCCAAGAAGGGCGGCGAGTGGTTCGACCGCACCGACCACAAGATCGCCGCCGAGTTCCTGCTGGCCACCGGCGAGGTCGTGTGCACCCGGCGCACCGGCTGGCGCCGCGTGTACGACCTGCCGGAGCGCGCCATCCCGGCCGGCCTGCGCGCCGGCGAGCTCTCCGACGCCGAATGCGTCACCGCCCTCGTTCGCCGCGCCGCGCGGGCGCTCGGCGTCGCCACCCGCGCCGACCTGGCCGACTACGTGCGTGTCCGCGGTGAAGACGTCGACGCGGTCGTCGAGGCGGCGGGCCTGGTTCCGGTGACCGTCGCCGGCTGGGGCAACGGCACCCGGTACCACGGAAACGGCCGAAACGGCGGAAACGGTGCCGCCGGGCGGCGGGCCGGCCGCCGGGGCGGAGAGGCCACCGCGTGGGCGCACCCCGATGCGCTCGCCACACCGGCGCGGGGGCGGCACCGCACCACGCTGCTGTCCCCGTTCGACTCGCTCGTGTGGGACCGCAAGCGCACCCAGCGGGTGTTCGGCTTCGACCACCGGCTCGAGGCGTACGTGCCGCGCGACAAGCGGGTGCACGGCTACTACGCGATGCCGCTGCTGGCCGGCGGGCGGCTGATCGGCCGAGTCGATCCCGCACGCGAGGGCGGCACGCTGATCGCCCGCAGCGCGTCGCTGGAGCCGGCGGCCGTGGCCACGCCGGCGCGCGCCGAGCAGGCCGTCGCACACCTGGCCGAGGCGCTGCGCGAGGCCGCCGCATGGGTCGGCTGTGACGCCGTCCGGGTCGAGCGGCTCGACCCGCCGCACCTGGCCGCACCGCTGCGCGCGGCCCTGAGCTGAGCCGCCTCTGCTCCGGCCGGAAGACCGCCCCGTCCGAGATCCGGCCCGCTGTCGCCGGGAAACCGTTGTCCGGCCGCCGGGAAGCGGGCGCGGTCAGCTGATTTCGAGCAGCTTCTCCCGCACCGCGTAGACCACGGCCTCCATCCGGGAGTGGAGCTGAAGCTTTTCCAGGATGTTGCGGATGTGGTTCTTGACGGTGTTCTCGGAGATGAACAGCTCCTTGGCGATCTCGCGGTTGCCCAGGCCGCGAGCGACGAGGCGCAGCACCTCCATCTCGCGCTCGGTGAGCTTGGGCGCGGGGACCTGCTGCTGGCGCTCCTCGCCGCGCTTGGCCAGCACGGCGAACTCGGTGATGAGCTTCGACGCCATGGACGGGCTGATGAACGACTGGCCGTCGTGCACGGCCCGCACGACGTCGGCGACCTCGTCGATGGAGACGTCTTTCAGCAGGTAGCCGGTGGCACCCGCCTTGATCGCCTCGAAGAGGTCTTCCTCCTCGTCGCTGATCGTGAGCATGACGATCTTCGCGCTCGGCACACGGTCCTTGATGGCGGTGCATGCCTCGATGCCGCCGCGGCGGGGCATCCGGATGTCCATCAGGACGACGTCGGGCAGCAGGTCGCCGACGCGCTCGATGGCCTCCTGGCCGTCGCCGCACTGACCGACGATCTCGATGCCATCCTCCTCGTCGAGCACCATCTCCAGACCGCGGCGGAACAGGGCGTGGTCGTCGACGATCAACACGCGGATGGGGTCGCCGGCCACCGTGCCGCGAGTCTCGGGGGTCTCGCTCAACTCCTCCTCCAAACGGTGCGCCTGCCCATGATCCTTGGGCGTGTCGCGGGGGTGGGATCAAGCATCGGGGTTCTCGGCGCCCCCGCCGCGGGACGCACCCGGGACCAGATTGGTCGAGGCGCTGGCGTGACGCAAGCGGGGGTCACTCCTCGGCCAGCCGGATCACCCCGTAGTTCCAGCCCCGCCGCCGGTAGACGACGCTCGCGTCGCCGGTGTCGCGGTCGCGGAACAGGTAGAAGTCGTGCCCGATCAGCTCCATCTCGAAGAGGGCCTGCTCGATCGTCATCGGCTGGGCCTTGTGCGACTTCTCGCGGACGATGAGCGGGCAATCACCCTCGGTGGCGATGGGCACGATGCCCTCCTGATCGGACGGGCTGGGCGCGGGAGGGGTGTCGCGGACCGGCGTGGAAGCGGTCCCCTCGGCGGCGGCGGCCACGGACGCCCGCGGCGGCGTCGCGGCCTGGGTGGTGGTGAGCGAGGGCTCGGGGGCGGCGAGGGCGGCGGCGAGCCGGGCGGCGCGGCCGTGGCCGCCGTGGGCCTTGCGCCGGCCGCACATGCGGCGCAGCCGGGACTCCAGCTTCCCGATGGCGAGGTCGAGCGCGGCGAAGCGGTCGGCGGCGGCGGCCTCCGCCCGGATGACGGGGCCGCGCGAGCGGATGGTCAGCTCGACGCGCTCGCGCCGGCCGGACTGGCGGGGATTGTGCTCCTTACAGACCTCGACGTCGATGCGCATGACCTTGGGGTCCAGCTTCTCGACCTTGGCGATCTTGGTTTCCACGTGGCCGCGGAACCGGTCGTTCACGTCCGTGTGACGGCCCTTGACGATGATCTCCACGGGACCCCCTCCTCCCGGTCGGCCTGACGGTCTCAGCAAGGAAACGCCGGTCTGGCACTGCTACCCGGGCCCGGTGGTCTCATACGGGCCCTGAGGGGACAACACCCGCCCGGCCGACCTGGTCTTCGTCCCCACATCCGCCTGCTGAGGGTCTCGCAGCGCTCTCGCCACTACTCCCCTTCTCCCGGTCCGGAGGACATCTGATCCTCCGGCGAGGCAGGACTTACCTCTAAGCCGCACCGTGATCGGTCGACGAGAAGTCGCCTTACGTGGGCCGTTTCGCCTGCGGCTGGCATCGGCTTGCCGGGCCGGTCGGGACCCGGCGCAACCACGGACCCGGGCGGGTGTCATGTCAGGAACGCTAACCCCTAACTCGCCGAATGTCAGCGGGGTCGGCCGGAGAAAACCACGGATAGTCATGAGCGAGGTCTGTTTCGGGCCGCCCTGTCCCGTGATGCTCGCGGCGGTACCGCCGTTCCGTCGGCATGTCGCGGCCTTGCGATCCTCAGGAGGGCCGCCACGGAGATATCCAGAAATTTTGCGATTCGCGTAGACACAGGCACCGAACGTGACGGCGCTCCGTCCGGCCGCGCGGAAGCGGACGGGCGAAAATCGATCACGCAGAGTAGCTACGGGACACGCCCCGGCCGAGCGGCTCAGGCGAGATCCGCCATGACCGATTTCCCCGGCCCGTAACGCCGTGGCGTCGCGGCGACGACCGCGGCGGCGCTCACCTCGGCACCGGCGGCGCGCAGCGCCCGCGCGGCCTCCGCCAGCGTCGCGCCCGTGGTGAGGACGTCGTCCACGACGATCAACCGGGCGTGCCGCAGGATCCGGCGGGCGGTCAGCGCGCCCCGCAGGTTCGCCAGCCGCTCCGCGGCGGACAGCCCGGCCTGGTCGGCAACCCGCCGCCGGTGCGCGAGCACGGGCAGGCAGCGTGCGGGCGTGCCGAGCCGGACGGCCGTGCGCGCGGCGACCCGGGCGAGGCGCAGCGTCGGGTCTTCTCCCCGGCGGCGGACGGACGCCCGCGAGGATGGCACCGGCACCAGAAGCAGCGGTACGGACAGGCCGTGCGCGCCCGCGGCCGCGACCACCGAACGGGCGAGGGCGGCGCCGAGCGGGCGGGCCAGGCCCGTGCGGCCGCGCTCCTTGTACGCGACGATAAGCCGCCGGACCGCCCCGTCGTACGGCGCGACGGCCCACGGTGGCGGCAGGCCGGGCGGGGCCGGCCGGGGCGGGCGGCACCGGGGCGGCCCGGCGAGCCGGGCGGCGCAGGCCGCGCACGGGGATCCGCCCGCCGCGCCGCACCCGGCGCACGGCTGGGGCAGCAGGAGGTCGAGCGCCGCACCGGCGAGCCACATGGCATCGACCCTGCCGGGCCCCGACCGCCCCCGTCAGGCCCTGCCGCCGATCTGTGGACGGCCCTCAGCCCGGATAGGCGGGGTCGGAGGTGCGGGCGAAGCAGCTCCACTCGTCGAGGCGGTCGCTGAACCGGCAGACGCTGAGGGCCTGGGCGCCGGACACGTGCTGGGTGACGAGCAGTGGCGCGCCGGGATAGGCGGCGATCGCCTCCATGTCGCCGCCGGGCCCGATCAGCGGCTGGATGGCGGCACCGCTCACCGGCACGTCATACAGCAGCGGCGACGGGTTGCCCTGCGCGGCGCCGATCACGGCGAGCTGGTCGGCGGTCCGCCAGGCCAGATCGGTGACGCTCTGCAGCTCGGAGCTGATCGCGATGAAGCCCTCGGCCTGCAGGCCGCCGGACGGCGCGCGGTCGACGCGGCCGAGCTGGACCTGCCACACGCCGCCGACCTGCACGATCGCGGCGGCGCGGGTGCCGTCGCGAGCGATGCGCAGCGCCTTCACCGGGTACTGCGACAGCACCCAGCCGTCGACGGGCACGGCCTTCGTGCCGCCCTCGATCACCCACAGGCGTGAGCCGTGCGCCGTGGACTCCACGACCCAGACGTTGCCGCGGGTGTCCCACGACGGCGTGGTGAACCGGCCGTCCTTCGACGAGGCGTGCAGGACGACGCGGTCGACACCGCCGGCGAGGTCGGTGACGGTCACCTGGTCGCCGTCGGGATTGAGCGAGGCGACCTGACGGTGGTCGTAGGAGATCGCCGGGTGATTCACCTGGAGCCTCGGCTGCAGCGTCTGGGGGCCGCCGACGTCGAGGCGGGCGAGGAAACCGTCGGCGGTGCGGGCGTAGGCGGGCTGCTCGGTGCCGTCGCCGTCGGGGTTGAAGGCGCTCCAGTCGCTCACCGACTGGAGCGTGCCCCTCACGCCGGGCACCTCGACGGCCTTGCCGTCGATGCTGAGCCGCATGTGCCGGACGTCCGGGAGCTGCCGCAGCGTCCACATGAGCTGGATCGACATGCCCTTCAGGTCGCCGGCGCGCGCCTGGCGGCTGAGGTCGACGGTGGCGATCCCGTTGTTCACGTCGAGGCCGCGCAGGCGGGTGCCGGCGGGGAACGCCGACCGGACGGCTGCGCCCTTGAGCCAGTTGGTCGGGCCGCCGATGAGCTGCTTGACCAGCTGGGAGGCCAGCCAGGGCCGGCTGACCAGCGGGATGAACACCGGGTTGGGGACGAGCACCTGCGCGTCGGGGGCGAAGAAGTACAGGTCGAGGGTGCGGAAGGCGCGGTCGACGTCGTCGCGGCTGAGCAGCAGCTCGGACGGGAGCTGGCTGATCCGCCACTGCCGCTGGGCGTTGCGCTTGAGCCGGAACTGCTCCTTGAAGTGCCGCGAGTCGGCGATGTACTGCCCGTCGGCGCCGATGCGGCCGAGCTGGTGGCCCTCCACCGTCACCATCGTCGTCGACTGGCCGTCGCCCACCGGCTGCTGCTCCGGCTGGTCGATGTGGTCGTAGACGATGGACGCGACGCCCGGCTGCCAGCACGAGCCGCAGGCGAGATACTCGCGGGCGACCTGGTGATCGCCGTTCGGCCCGTCGAAGCTCGCGGAGGCGGTGCGGAAGGCCCGGACGATGGTCACCGGGTCGGCGTCGCGCTGCGGACCCACCGGGATGATCCGTACGTACGGGTCGCCGGCCGGCTGCTGTGCGCCACCCGCGTTGCCGCTGACCACCCGGCCGCCCGACGGCACGCCGACGCAGCCGCCGGCGGCCATGAGGAGGGCGGCGGCGACGGCGTACCGGAGTCTCACGCGTCCGCCTCCAGCTCGGCGTACGGCGCGCGCTGCAGCTCGATCTCGGGCGGTACGAGGGGCAGCGGCGAGCCGCGCAGCTCGGCCCCGGCGACGCGTGGCAGCGACAGGCGGAACTGCGAGCCGCGGCCGGGTTCGCCCCAGGCCTGCAGCCAGCCGCCGTGCAGCCGGGCGTCCTCCATGGAGATGGACAGGCCCAGGCCGGTGCCGCCGGTGGTGCGGGCGCGGGCGGGGTCGGCACGCCAGAATCGGTCGAAGACCATCTGCGCCTCGCCGGGCCGCAGCCCGCAGCCATGGTCGCGTACGGCGAAGGCGACGGCGTCGCGGTCGGCGGCGACGGTGACGACGATGTCCTTGCCCTCGCCGTGCTCGATGGCGTTGACGAGCAGGTTGCGCAGGATGCGCTCGACGCGGCGGCGGTCGACCTCGGCCATGGTGGCCTCGCCCGGAAGCTGCTGGATGATCTTGCTGCCCTTGCGCTCGGCGAGCTCCTCGGTGTCGCCGACGGCGCGCAGCACCAGCTCGCGTACGTCGATCGACTCGACATCGAGGGTGGCGGCCCCGGCGTCGTGCCGGCTGATCTCCAGCAGGTCGGCGAGCAACCCCTCGAAGCGTTCGAGCTGGCTCTGCAGCAGTTCGGCGGAGCGGGCGACCAGCGGGTCGAAGCCGTCGCGCCCCTCGTACAGCACGTCGGCGGCGATGCGGATCGTGGTCAGCGGGGTGCGCAGCTCGTGCGAGACGTCCGACACGAACTGCCGCTGCACCTGCGACAGCTCCTCGAGCTGGACGATCTTCTCCTGGAGGTTGGCGGCCATGTCGTTGAACGAGCTGGCGAGCCGCGCCAGGTCGTCTTCCCCGCGCACTTTCATGCGCTCCTCAAGGCGCCCGGCGGCCAGCCGCTCCGCGGCCTGCGCGGCCATGCGCACGGGGATCACGACCTGCCGGGTGACGATCGAGGCGATGGCGGCCAGCAGCAGGACCAGCGCGACGCCGACGCCGAAGAGGGTCTGCTGCACGACCGTGAGGCTCTGCCGCTCCTGGGTGAGCGGGAACAGGTAGTACAGCTGGTACCGGCTCAGCTTGGTGCCGACGATCAGGCCGGGCTCGGTGGACCCGTCGTCGTAGGTGAGCATCCCGTACGTGCGGTGCGGCGTGCTGGCGCCCGACGCCTCGACCTGCCGGATGAGCCGGGCCGGCACGCTCTTGAGCTTGATCCAGTTGGAGCTGAAGCCTACCGTGCCCGGCTCGTCGTGGTCGAGAAGGATCACCTCGTACAGGCCGGACGGCCCGCTGCGGTGGGCCAGCGTGGTGACGATGTCGTTGAGCTCGCTCTGGACGGTGTCGGAGTCGCCGGGCGATCCGGCGGCCAGCCGGCCCTGGGCGACGGCGACGCCCTCGTCGAGCTGCAGCAGCGCGGCGCGCTCCTTGGCGGCGAGCATCGCATTGGTGATCTGCTGCATCAGGAACACGCCGAGCACCGCGACGACCACGACCGACACCAGCAGCGTCGTCGTCACCACGCGGGCGCGCAGCGACCGACGCCACTGGTCGTGCGCGGTGCCCAGCACGGCACCGAGGGAGCGCCGGACCACCCGCAGCCCGCGGCGGACCGCCGACGCCGGCGCGTTCCACGCATTCATGATCTGCCCGGGGGAGTGAGGGAGAAGGACCGGCTAGGCCGGGCCCGCCTTGTAGCCGACCCCGCGCACGGTCACCACGATCTCCGGATGCTCCGGATCTTTTTCGATCTTGGCGCGCAGCCGCTGGACGTGCACGTTGACCAGCCGGGTGTCGGCGGCGTGGCGGTAGCCCCAGACCTGCTCCAGCAGCACTTCGCGGGTGAACACCTGGCGCGGCTTGCGGGCCAGCGCCACGAGCAGGTCGAACTCCAGCGGCGTGAGCGGGATGTGCTTGTCGCCCCGCTTCACCGAGTGGCCCGCCACGTCGATCGCGATGTCGCCGATCTGGAGCAGCTCCGGCGTCGGGTCGTCGGTGCGGCGCAGCCGCGCGCGGACCCGGGCCACCAGCTCCTTCGGCTTGAACGGCTTGACGATGTAGTCGTCGGCGCCGGACTCGAGGCCGAGCACGACGTCGACCGTGTCGCTCTTGGCGGTCAGCATCACGATCGGCACGCCGGACTCGGCCCGGATCTGCCGGCACACGTCGATGCCGTCGACGCCCGGCAGCATCAGGTCCAGCAGCACCAGGTCGGGCCGGGTCTCCCGGAAGGCCCCGAGCGCCTTGTCGCCGTCGTGCACGAACGACGGCTCGAAGCCCTCGCCGCGGAGCACGATGCCCAGCATCTCGGCCAGAGCGAGGTCGTCATCGACGACCAGCACGCGTCCCTTCATGAGCCCTCATCGTCGCGTTGTCAGGGGCGGTCGCCCAGTCCAGCCAGGCTACCTTCGTTCACCGGCGCGACGACCCCGCGCTCGGTGACGATGGCCGTCACCAGTGCGCCCGGGGTCACGTCGAACGCCGGATTGTAGACAGGACTCCCCGCCGGGGCCGCGGGTTGTCCGGCGATCGTGGTGACCTCTACCGGATCGCGTTGTTCGATAGGGATGTCGCTTCCGTTCCGCATGTCGAGATCGACGGTACTCGTCGGCGCGACCACGATGAACGGCACATCGTGGTGCCGGGCCAGGACCGCCAGCGGATAGGTCCCCACCTTGTTCGCCACGCTTCCGTCCCGCGTGATGCGGTCGGCACCGACGAGGACCAGGTCGACCTCGCCGGCGGCGAACAGCGAACCGGCGGCGCCGTCGGCCAGCAGCCGGTACGGGATGCCGTGCTTGCCGGCCTCGTAGGCGGTCAGCCGCGCGCCCTGGAGCAGCGGCCGGGTCTCGTCGACCCACAGCGTCTTCAGGCGTCCGGCGCGATGCGCCGCGACGACGACGGACAGCGCGGTGCCGTCGCCGCCCGCGGCGAGCGCGCCCGTGTTGCAGTGCGTGAGGATGCGCGCCCCGTCGGGCACCAGCGGCAGCCCGTGGCGGGCCATGCTCGCGGCGGCCTCGGCCTCCTCCGCGGCGATGGCGCGCGCCTCGGCCAGCGCCGAGCGCCCCTCCTCGTGGGCGCGCAGCACCCGGCGGGCGCCGCGGGCGAGGTTCACTGCGGTGGGGCGTGCGGCGGCGATGTGGCGCGCCGCCGCGGCCACGTCGCCGCCCAGCGCGGCGGCCAGCGCGACGGCGTACCCGCCGGCGATGCCCAGCAGGGGCGCGCCGCGCACGGAGAGGTTGCGGATCGCGGCGATCACCGCCGGCACGTCGCGGCAGTAGAGAGTGATCTCCTCATGCGGAAGCCGCGTCTGGTCGAGCATGGCGACGGCCGGCCCCTCGGGCGGCTCGACCCAGCGCACGACCTCCACGTCGCCATTTTGCCCTATAAGCCCTGGCAGTTCGCTCGATCCGGTCCACTCACCCCAGTCGATCACCCGCGCTGCCGCCACATGGCAGGATTGGCCGGGTAACCGGCGGCTGGGGAGCTGGAATGACGGACCTGGGGGATTGGGCGGCGCCGGGCTCTGACCTGCCCGCAAACGCCCCTTCCGCCGCGCCGCAGCCGGACGCGGTCGCCGCGGAGCGGCCGCCCGAGGCCGCCGGCGCGCCGGAGGCGCCCGCGGCGGCGGCGACGGCCGCGGAACCTGCGGGGCTCGCGGCCGAGATCCCGCTCCGGCCGCTCGGCGTCTCGGAGATCCTCGACGGCGCGGTCGCCTACGTCCGGGGCAGCCCGCGCGCCGCCCTCGGCCTCGCCGCGATCCCGGCCACGATCGTCCAGGTGATCGTGACGGTGGCGCAGTATCGCCTGCTCGGCGGGCAGGCGCGCACCGACATCACGCCGGACGTCCTGATCCGCTCCGTCGGGCCCGCGTTCGTGACCTTCCTCGGCGGCCTCCTGCTCACCGCCTTCGCCGTCCTGCTGCTCGCCGGCCTGCTCGCCCCGGTCGCCGGGCGCGCGCTGCTCGGCCACCGCACCGCGTTCGGGCAGGCGTGGCGCGAGGCCCGGCCGGCGTTCTGGCGGCTGCTGGGCACCGCCGCCCTGGTACTGGTCGCGGTGCTGCTCGCGATGGCGGTCCCGCTGCTGCCGTTGATCGCGGCCGTCGCCTTCGGCGCACCCACCGCCCTGCAGGCGGTGACGGCGATCTTCGGGGTGCCGCTCGCCGTCCCGCTTATGATCGCCTGCTACGTCTGGCTCGCGCCGGCCACGCCGATCCTCGTGCTGGAGCGCCGCGGCGCCCGCGCCGCGCTGCGCCGGTCGACGGAGATCGTCCGCGGGCGCTGGTGGCGCACGTTCGGCGTGCTGGCGCTGGCCACCGTCGTCACGGTGTTCGTCGAGTTCATCGCGCTGCCCGTGCCGTTCGCCGTGGCCCAAGAGATCATCTTGGCCACCGACCGGAATCCCGGCGGCTGGATGCTGGTCGCCGTGGTCGCCATCGGCGGCGTCGGCCGGATCATCGCCGGCACCCTGGTCAACCCGTTCAACGCCGGGGTCATCGTGCTGCTGTACGCCGACCGGCGCATGCGCCGCGAGGCGTTCGACATCGAGCTGCGCACCCGGCCGCCCGGCGACCCGCTCGCCGCGTGGCTGCCCGGCCCGCTCACCGCCGCCGGATCGGGCCCGCAGCCGCAGATGCCGCGCCGGCCCCTGATGACGGCGCCCCCGCCGGTCCCGCCGTACGGGGTGCCGCCGGCGGGCCACCGGTACGGTCCCCCGCCCCCGGGAGGGCGCCCATGACCCTCTTCGGCGGCGGCCCGGTCGGCCGCGACCAGGCCCGCGAGCTCGCCCGCCGCGAGCTGCACAAGCCCATCTACCACCGCGACGAGCCGTCGTTCCTCGGCCGCATCTGGCAGAAGATCAGCGACTGGCTGCACGCGCTGCTGAACGGCCTGAACGGCACCGGGGGCACCGGCGGCGGCTGGGTCGGGCTCATCGTCCTGCTGGTCGTGCTCGCCATCGTCGTCGCCGCGATCTGGTGGCGGATCGGCCGGCTGCGCCGCGACGCCGCCGCCCGCCGCACCCTGCTGCCCGAGACGCGGATCACCGCCGCCGACCACCGGGACGCGGCCGAGCGCCACGCCGCGGCCGGCGAGTGGCCGCAGGCCATCCGCGAGCGGCTGCGCGCCATCGCCCGCGACCTGGAAGAGCGCGCGATCGTCCCGCCGCGCGCCGGGCGCACCGCCGACGAGCTGGCCGCCGAGGCCGGGGCGGCGCTGCCCGGCCACGCCGAGGCGCTCGCCGCCGGCGTGCGCCTCTTCGACGACGTCTGGTACGGCGGCCGCACCGGCGACGCCGCCGGCTACCGCCGGATGGTCGAGCTCGACGACCGGCTGCGCGCGGCACGGCCGGTGCCGCAGGCGACGGGAGGCACCCGATGACCGCGGCAGAGGCGCCTCCGGCGGCCGGGCCGGCGACGGCCGGGCAGGTGGCGGCGCGCCGCCGGCGCCGGTCCCGCGGCGTGCTGCTCGCGCTGCTCGCGCTGCTCGCGCTGCTGGTCGTCGGCGTCGCGCTGGCGCTGCTGCGCCCGACCACCCGCTCCGACTACCTCGACCCCGACTCGGCCGGGCAGCAGGGCACCCGCGCGCTCGTGGCCATCACGCGGGCGCACGGCACCCCGGTGACCGTGGTGCGCAGCGTGTCCGCCGCGGCCGACCGCATGCGCGCGAACCCCGACGCGGTGCTGGTCGTCGCGCGGTCCGAACGCCTCGTGCCCAACGATCTCGCCACCCTGCGCGGGCTGCCCGGTGACCGGCTGCTCATCGAGCCGACCGGCGACGCGCTGGACGCGCTCGCCCCCGGCGTCAAGGCGGCCGGCGTGTCCTGGGCGACCCCGCAGCCCGGCTGCGCGCTGCCCGCCGCCGTCTCCGCCGGGGCGGTCTCCTTCCCCGGCTCGACCCTCTACACGGCGCCGGCCGACGCGACGAGCTGCTACTTCAGCCTCGGCAAGCCGAACCTCGTACGGGTCACGACGGGCGACGGCACCACGACCGTGCTCGGCTCGGGCGCGCCGCTCACCAACGCGCGGCTGACCGACGCCGGCGACGCCGCCCTCGGCATGAACCTGCTGTCCGAACGCGCCGGTGTGGTCTGGCTGATGCCCGGCCTGCCGCCGGCCGGCAGCGGGGCGCGCACGTCGTTCACCGGCCTGGTCCCGTTCGGCGTCAAGCTCGCCGTGCTGCAGATCGTGATCGCCGTGGCGCTCGTGGCGCTGTGGCGGGCCCGCCGCCTCGGCCCGGTCGTCGCCGAGGCGCTGCCGGTCGTCGTCCGTTCCGCCGAGGCGGTGGAGGGCCGGGCCCGGCTGTACCGCGCCCGGCAGGCGGCCGACCGGGCCGCGCAGGCGCTGCGCGCGGGCGCGCTCGAACGCCTCACCCGCCGACTCGGCATGCCCGCGAGCGCGGCGTCCGACCCGGCGATGGCCGCCGAGGTCGTCGCGGCGATCGCGGCGCACACCGGCCGGGATCCAGCGCTGATCGGCTCGGCGCTGTACGGTCCTCCTCCGACGGACGACGCCGGGCTGGTCCGGCTGGCCGGCTTCCTCGACGAGCTCGAAAGGCAGGTTCGCGACTCTTGACGGAAACTCCGCAGGATCTCGTGGCGGATGACGCCCGCGCGGCGCTGACGGCGCTGCGCGGCGAGGTCGCCAAGGCGGTCGTCGGCCAGGACGCCGTCGTCACCGGGCTGGTCATCGCGCTGCTGTGCCGTGGGCACGTCCTCCTCGAAGGCGTACCGGGGGTCGCCAAGACCCTCCTCGTCCGCACCCTCGCGCAGGCGCTCAAGCTCGACTTCAAGCGGGTTCAGTTCACCCCCGACCTGATGCCGGGCGACGTCACGGGCTCGCTCGTGTACGACAACCGCACGTCGGAGTTCGAGTTCCGCGAGGGACCCGTCTTCACGAACCTGCTGCTCGCCGACGAGATCAACCGCACGCCGCCCAAGACGCAGGCGTCCCTCCTGGAGTCGATGGAGGAACGCCAGGTGTCGGTCGAGGGCGTGCCGCGCCCGCTGCCCGACCCGTTCGTGGTCTGCGCCACGCAGAACCCGATCGAGTACGAGGGCACCTACCCGCTGCCGGAGGCGCAGCTCGACCGGTTCCTGCTCAAGCTGACCGTGCCGGTGCCGTCCCGCGACGACGAGATCTCCATGCTGCAGCGGCACGCGGGCGGGTTCGACCCGCGCGACCTCGGCGCCGCCGGCGTCACCCCGGTCGCCGGCTCGCACGACCTGGCGGCCGGGCGCGAGGGCGTCCGCCGCGTCCGCGTCGACCCGAAGGTCAGCGGCTACATCGTCGACCTGTGCCGGGCCACCCGCCAGTCGCCGTCGTTGCAGCTCGGCGTGTCGCCGCGGGGCGCGACCGCCCTGCTGGCGACCTCGCGGGCGTGGGCGTGGCTGTGCGGCCGCGACTACGTCCGGCCCGACGACGTGAAGGCGCTGGCCCGGCCCACGCTGCGGCACCGCGTGCAGCTACGGCCCGAGGCCGAGCTGGAGGGCGCCACGGCCGACGGCGTGCTCGGGGGCGTGCTCGCCACCGTCCCGGCACCGCGGTGATCGCATGGCGCTGACCGGGCGCGCCGGGCTGCTGGCCCTGCTCGGCGCGGTGGTGCTCGTGCTCGTGCCGCGCTGGTGGACCCTGCTCGCCGTCGACGGCGTGATCGTCGCACTCGTCGCCGCCGACGTCGCGCTCGCGGCGAGCGTCCGGGCCCTGCGGCTGCACCGCTCCGGCGACACCAACGTGCGCCTCGGCGAACCCGCCACCGTCACGCTGACCGTGGAGAACCCCGGCCGGCGGCGACTGCGCGCCCGGCTGCGCGACGCCTGGCCGCCCAGCGCCGGGGCCTCCCCGCGCTCGGTGACGCTGACCGTGCCGCCCGGCGAGCGCCGCCGCGTCGACACGCACCTGCTGCCGACCCGCCGCGGCGACCGGCGGTCCGTCACCGTCGCGGTGCGCTCGTACGGGCCGCTCGGGCTGGCCGCCCGGCAGCTTTCTCGTCCGGCGCCGTGGACGGTGCGGGTGCTGCCGGCGTTCCCGTCCCGCCGCCACCTGCCGGCCAAGCTGGCCCGCCTGCGCGAGCTGACCGGCCGGCACGTCGCGCTGATCCGCGGCCAGGGCACCGAATTCGACTCGCTGCGCGAGTACGTCGACGGCGACGACGTGCGCTCCATCGACTGGCGGGCCACCGCGCGCCGCCGGGACGTCGTCGTGCGCACCTGGCGGCCCGAGCGCGACCGGCGCATCTACCTGGTCCTCGACACCGGCCGCACGGCCGCCGGGCGCGTCGGCGACATCCCGCGCCTCGACTGTTCGATGGACGCCGCGCTGCTGCTCGGCGCGCTCGCCGCCCGCGCGGGCGACCGCGTCGACCTGCTCGCCTACGACCGGCGGGTACGCGCCCGCGTCGAGGGCGCCGCCCGTACCGAGGTGCTGACCGCGATGGTGCGGGCGATGGCGCCGCTGGAGCCCGAGCTGGTCGAGGCCGACGCGGCCGGGATGGTCTCCGCCCTGCTGTCCCGCGTGCGTCAGCGCTGCCTGGTCGTGCTGCTGACCGACCTGAACGCCACGGCGATCGAGGAGGGCCTGCTGCCGCTGCTGCCGCAGCTCACCGCCAGGCACCTCGTGCTGCTCGCGGCGGTCAGCGACCCGCGGGTGGCCGAGATGGCGGCGTCCCGCGGCAACGCCTCCGCCGTCTACGACGCCGCGGCCGCCGAACGCGCCCGCGCCGACCGCCGCCGCGTCACCGCCGAGTTGCGCCGCTACGGCGTCGAGGTGGTCGACGCACCGCCGGACGAGCTCGCCCCGGCCCTCGCCGACGCCTACCTGTCCCTGAAGGCCGCCGGTCGCCTCTGACGCGACGTGGTCTGACAGGCCACCCGTGCGGCACGCCACCTCATAGGATGCTTGGAGCAGCGGGTGAGAGCGACACCTGTTCGTGGAGGCTGCCGTGGCCGCATTGCCGGAATGGATGTTGAGTCTTCCGGAGGAAGGCATCACCGCCGAGGAATACGATCGCATGCCGGAAGAGATCTGCCGGCGCATCGAAATCGTCGACGGGAGCATCATCGTGTCCCCCTCCGCGACACCACGGCATAACCGCATCGCGAGGCGGCTCGCCAATGCGCTGGAGGAGGCCGCACCGGCTCCCTGGCAGGTGACCACCGGCGTCGACCTGCGGCCCGCCGACGTTCCCCTGCACAACCGCAGGCCCGACATCCTGGTTTTCGACGGAGACCCGGACGAGCTTCCGGTTCGCGCACACCAGGTACTACTCGCGGTCGAAATCATGAGCAGGGGAAGCATGAACGCCGACCGCCTGGACAAACCGGCCGAATATGCAATGGCGGGAATACCCCATTATTGGCGGATCGGGCAGCGGGACGCCGGGCTTGTCACTTACACGCATATCCTCAATCCGACCACCCGAACGCATGCCTCATCTGATCTGAGGCTTATTCCGGCTGGCTCAAGGTCGAGCAGCCGTTCCCGCTCACCGTCGAATTGAACAGCCTGATCTAAGCGGCCACCGGGACGGTGTCGGGCACCAACTCGGCGTCGCCGGTCGCGCCCTCGCGGACGGCGCGGCGGCCGAAGACGATGACGTAGGACAGGAACGCGGTCTCGGCGACGACACCGATCGCGATGCGCAGCCAGGTGACGTGCACGTGCCCGGTCACGAAGCCCTCGATCGCACCGGAGACGGCGAGCACGCCGACCAGCCCGAGCGCGATGCTCATCGCCGCCCGCCCCTCCTCGGCGAGTGCCTGGCCGCGGCGGCGCGGCCCCGGGTCGACGATCGTCCAGCCCAGCCGCAGGCCCGCCGCGGACGCCAGGTAGACGGCGGTGAGCTCCAGCAGGCCGTGCGGCAGGATCAGCCCGAAGAAGATCGCGCCCTTGCCATGGGCGAACATCAGCCCGGCGGAGACGCCGAGGTTGAGCTGGTTGGCCCACAACGCGAAGATCGTCGGAATGCCCAGCAGGATGCCGAAGATCAACGCCTGCGCCGCCACCCAGACGTTGTTCACCCACACGTGGAACGCGAACGCGCCGGCCGCGTGCTCGGTGTAATAGTTGGCGAAATCGTGGTTCACGAGCTGCTGGATCTGCTGTTGCGACAGCAGCGAGGTCTGCACCCGCGGGTCGCGTACGACCCAGATCGCCAGTGCCAGCGAGACCAGGTTCGACAGCACGGCCGCGCCCAGCCACCACCAGCGCATCCGGTAGGCGGTCGCCGGGAAGGCGGTGGTGAGGAAGCGCCCGGCGTCGCGCCACATCGGCGAGGGCGCCCCGGTCACCGCCGCCCGGCCCCGGGCCACCAGCCCGGACAGCCGGCCGACCAGCACCGGCTCGGGCGAGCTGGAGCGCACGACCGACAGGTGCGTGGCGGCCCGCTGGTACAGCTCGACGAGTTCGTCGATCTCCGCGCCGCTCAGCCTGCGGGTGCCGCGGTTGACGAGCTGCTCCAGGCGCCGCCACTCGGCGTTGTGCGCCGCCACGAAGGCGTCGACGTCCACAGGAGGGCAGACTACTCTCAAGCGACCATCCCGACGTGAGGAGCAGCGTGCCCATCGAACTGGTCACCGGCGAGGCCGTCGCGCTCGACATCCGGGTCGCGCGGCTCGCCAGCCGTGCCCTGGCGCTGTTCATCGACGCGATGCTCCAGGTGATGGTGATCTACGTCTGCGCGATCTTCATCGGCCTGTCGGCGCGGGTGGCCGACTCCGCGGTCACGGCCGGGCTGGTGATCGTCGTGGTCGTGGGGGTGCTCGTCGGGTACCCGGCGGTCACCGAGACGCTGACCCGTGGCCGTACACTCGGCAAGCTCGCGGTCGGCCTGCGGGTGGTGGCCGACGACGGCGGCCCGGAGCGGTTCCGGCAGGCGCTGGTGCGGGCGCTGGCCGGGTTCCTGGAGTTCTGGACGCTGTTCGGCTCGCCCGCGCTCATCGCCTCGCTGCTGAACCCGCGCGGCAAGCGGCTGGGCGACATCTTCGCGGGCACGATCGTGATCCAGGAGCGGGTGCCGGTCAACGTCATCCTCGGCCCGGTCGCGATCATGCCGCCGCAGCTCGCGCCGTGGGCGGCGTCGCTGGAGCTGTCGATGCTGCCGGACGGCCTCGCGATGGCCGCGCGGCAGTACCTGACGCGGTTCTGGGAACTGGCTCCGCGGGTGCGCGACGAGATGGGCCGCCGGCTCACGGATGAGGTGCTCACCTACGTCAGCCCGCCGCCGCCTCCGGGCCTGCGCCCGGAGATCATCCTGTCGGCGGTGCTGGCCGAGCGACGGCACCGCGAGGAGCGCCGGCTGGCCGAGCGCGCGGCGCGGCGGGCCGCCCTGGCCCGGCGCGGGCTGCCGCCCGGGCTCGCTCCGCGACCGGCGCCCGCCATGGTCGCGCCGGGCGGGCCGCCGCCCCCGCCGGCGCCGTACGGGCCGCCTCCCGGGCCGCCGCCGGAGTGGCTGGGCGGCGCACCGAACACGAACCCGCCCCGCTTCCTGCCGCCGGCGAGCCGCTGACCTCCTCCGGGCCATACCCGGTGCCCGGCGGTCGTGCCCGGTCACCGTGCGCGCGCCTCACGCTGACCACATGGGTCGACCGGGTCCGATCCGCAGCCGGGCCCGGCGGGGTGCTGACCGAGCTCGTTCCCTCAGCAGGAAAATTTTCCTGCCGAGGGAAGGTCCACGCACGAGGCACCGGCCGCCGCGCGTGGCCGCTGCGGTGGCCACGGCCGTCGCCGCCGGCCCGGCGAACGTTCGTGGACAGCCCACTAGCGAACGGTCACGCCGACCGGCGCAGACGGGCCGTAGATCGCGTGGTGGTGGTGCCGCGGGTCGATGCCGACGGCGCGGAAGAGGTACCGCCCGCGGGACAGGTCGCCGGCGGCGAACCGGAAGTCGGCCTCCCAGAGGCCGACGCGGAACGGCCGGACGCAGTGCCCGCTACGCCGCCACCGCTCGCCGCGCGTGCGCATCTGGAGGCAGAAGACGGCCTTGCGGATTCCCGCGTCGTCCCCGGCCGATCCCTCCAGCCGGAGGCCCTGCCCTGCACGGATCACCTTCTGCGCGGCGTTCAGGGTCAGGTCGGACTTTGCCATCGCGGTGCCCGCGGACGCCACGACCAGCCCTCCGCCGATGACTCCCGCGACCGCGGCGCAGGCAAGCGCGTGCTTCATGACCATTAAGACAGCACACCGGCCCCCGAGGTTGCCACGACCGCTCAGGAAAAATTCGGTGGATCCTCAAGGTCGGCCAGTTCGATGCCGGGCGCGGCCACGACCACGTCGCCGGCCAGGTGGACCTGGGCGACCGCGCCGGTCTCCAGATCGGTGATCTCGTACCGCTCGACCGGGAGCTCGGCGTCGCCGGCGTCATACCGCACGGTCTCCGGCAGCGTCCACCGCTGCGGCACCGTGCGCGCCGCCATGGACGGCACCGTCAGCTCCACCACCCGCACGTCCCGTCGCTCGCGTTCGGCCGCCCGCAGCGACCGGGCGAACGCGACGAGCAGGCCGGGCGAGGCACCGGCGAACCCGGCCGCCCGGGCGGAGTGCTCCCGCCCGCCGGTCACCCACAGCAGCTCGGGCCCGGCGGCACCGCCGCGCAGGACGTTCCCGCCGCCGGTGACCTGGAGCCGCGCGGGCCGCCACCGCCCGTCGGCGACCAGCTCGATCGTCCCGCCGTCGGACCGCTCGGCGGAGTACCGCCATCCCCCGCCCTCCGGCCCGCACGCGAACCGCTCCTCGACGCCGGATTCATGGAGGTAGACGCCACGCGGCATGCTCCGAATCTACGTCGTCCGGCTCCGGGAGGTTCGCCGGGACGCCGCGTTGACCGGCACACGACTCGCCGCAGCGGCCGACCGGCACCGAGCGAGGTATCCGAGCCGGGCTACGCGGTCACCCCTCCCCTTTCCCTCCGCCGACGACCGGCACCAGGGCGAGTACGCGCCGGAATGTCTCCAGCCGATGCGCGTACGCCGAGGCCGCACCTCGGTCACGTTCGGGGCTCACCGGACCGGCGCCGCCAGTTCGGCCACGCGGCAGCGGAACACCAACCGCCGCGGATCGCGGTCGTAGATGATCGTCGGCTTGGGGCCGAATGTGGCGATCGCGGCGTATTCGCGGCGGTACCAACACCACATCACCAGCCAGCGGGGGCACAGGCCCTGGATTTCGGCGAGCTGGGCCGGAGAGGGGTCGGGCGGATCCGGCCGGCGCGCCGGAGGCGGCCAGGCGGGCCGGCCGGGCTTGGTGATCAGGATTCCGAGGGAGGCGAGGAACCGTCTGATCATGACGTCCCCCGGATCTCGGCCAGCTCGGCGGCCGTCAGGATGACGCCGGGCGCGGCGACGAGGGCGTGCACGGTCTTGCCGTGCTCGCCGTACGTGACCCACCGGGCGGCGGCGTGCCGATCGACGATGACCAGTCCGCGCCCGCGCTCGGCGAGTAAGCCGCCGTGCCGCTGCACGGGCAGCGGCACGGTGCCGGGATCGCTGACGGCCAGGTGCGCGTACCGGGCGGTGACGGTCAACGCGACTCCGATCGGGCGGATGTCGTCCGAGGGGCGCAGGGCCTCGGCGGCGCGCACGGCGTTCGTCGTCAGCTCGGACGCCAGCAGCGCGATCTCGTACGGGTCGTACGGGTGGCCGGCCACGGCGTCGGCGGCGAAGCGCCGGGCCAGACGTACGGCGTCGGGCCGGGCATGGAGCGGGAGGAACGCGAGCGCCGGTTCGGGGGGACATGGGGAGCGGTCGGCGATGACCGCAGGATCTTGTGTCACGGGAGGTCAACTCTCCGTAGTCATGCCAGGGCACATGCCCCTAGCGGACGTGTTGGGTGACCTCAGGATGCATCCGAGACAGCCAACTTTCAAGAGCAATCTTTGTACGGCTACTATTCGATGACAAATGACCGTTTTCAAGAGACGAGCGTCTGCCGTGGCTACGATCGCTCCCATGCCAGAACGCCGCAGTCCATCCCTGCGCAGGCGCCGCCTGTCCGCCGAACTCCGACAGCTCCGCGCCAGCGCCGGCATGACCCTGGAGCATGTCGCCAAGCGGCTGGAGTTCTCCACGGCCAAGCTGCGATTCATCGAGAACGCACAGTGGGTGCGGCCGAACATAGGCGACGTGCGGGCCCTGCTGGATGTCTACGGCGTCACCGACGCCCGGCAGCGCGAGGAGCTGCTCACCCTGGCCCGCGAGGGACGTCAGCGTGGCTGGTGGCAGCCCTACAGCCGAATGCTGTCGGAGACCTACACGACCTACATCGGTCTGGAAGCCGAGGCGTCGACTCTGCTGACCTACCAGCCGCTCGTCATCCCGGGCCTGCTGCAGACCAAGGATTACGCCCGCGCACTGGTGGAGAATCCGCACGATGAGGTCTCCGAACAGGTGACCAGCGATCGTGTCGCCGTACGCATGCAACGCCAGCAGATCCTCACGGGCCCCTGCCCGCTCAGCCTGTGGGCGGTCATCGACGAGGCCGCGATCCGACGACCGGTCGGCGGCCCGGAGGTCATGCGCGGGCAGCTCAAGCGCCTCGCAGAGGCGGCACGCATGCCCTCGGTGACACTGCAGCTGATCCCGTTCTCCATCGGCGCTCATCCAGGCGTCGGACGCGGACCGTTCACGATCCTGCAGTTCCCTGACGAGGCCGATCGGGATGCCGTCTACGTCGACAACTTCGCCGGCGAGCTGTACATCGAGGAAGCAGCCGAGGTCGAGCGCTTCCACGGGGCGTTCCGTCATCTGGTCGGAGCGGCGTTGTCACCCGCGGCTACGATGACGTTCATCGCCGAAGAATTGGCGAGCACCTGACCCATCCTGCGAGAGGCGCACGTCATGTCCCAGATCGATCTTTCGCGTGTCGAGTGGCGCAAGGCCGAGCGGTCCACGGACTCCGGCGAGTGCGTCGAAGTGGCAGTCATCAACAGTTGAACAGCAAGAACCGAGAACTCCAGGTCGCGGCGGGAATGCAGTCTCTCCAGGCCGGAACCTCACCGTCCATCACTAGAAACGTGCACTCATGGACTCAACTCGAGACCTGACCCGCGAGATCGACTGGCGCAAGGCGTTGCGCTCGCAGCAGCAGGGCGCCTGCGTCGAAGTCGCTGTCGTCAATAGCTGAGCAAAAAGAGAACCCCCGCACCCGGCGGGGGTTCTCCATCGACCAAGACCGAGCGGGACTCGCCCTCCTTCACGCCAGCCACTCATCGGCCAGCTTGCGAGCGTCGTCCAGAAAATCGTCCAGTTCGGAATCGGAAAGCTGTTTGTCAACGAC